>NZ_AP019365.1:4433500-4743166 GCF_033095865.1 Pseudomonas sp. KU43P
ACTGCGCCTCGAATACCACGGTCACCAACCCTTCATAGCGGCTACCCGGGTGGGCCAGCATGCTCGGCACATCACTGCCAGCCACCTCGAAATGCAGTTGGCCAGGCTGATTCCATACCGTGCTGATGGGTTCGACCTGAAGCGCTGCGGCCTCGTGGGTGGGGATCGCCACGCGGTTGATGGGTTTGCCGCCATGCTGCATGCCGGCGGGCAACGTCACCGCCACCTGCACCGGCACCATGTGGCCGCTGCTTTCGCGCAATCCACAGATACCGGCCAATTCGTACTGGCAACGTTTGTAGAGTTTGATCGGCCCGGTGCTCCAGATGCGCAGGGGTATGTCACGGAACAGTCGTGGAGGCGTACTCCGCCCGCTCAGCCAGGCCATCCAGCCGCCCGGCGGCTCCAGCACGGCGCGGTCGGAGCCAGGAGGAAACTGCAAATACAAGTCGTGCTGCACATCCAGTTCGAAGTTCACCGTGAGCCGGGTGCCGTTGAGGTTCGAAACCGCGTTGCCGAAATCGAAATCACCACCTGGTCCAATGGTGTAATCCACAGAACCTCGGTAGATGCCCTGGGGCATGCCGATCGGGCGCGGCATGATCAACTCGTAGCCGACGCCGAACTGCGTCACTTGTACGTCGGTGCGCAGGCCAACGTTGGTATTGCTAGCGTCATGGCAAGGTTGTGGGGCCGGTGGATTGAGAATGCCCCAACGGAAACGCACCGCGCTCCTGTTGCTGATCGCCGTGAAAAGCTCGCAGCCACCCCGGCCGTCCCCTTCCACCCTGTTAGGTTGCAGTAGCTTCAGGTGCTGGCTGAGCGAGCGAAACCTGAACGTCAGCTCATAGCTGCGACCGGTTTCACTGATGACTTGCACCCTTCGCTCTGCGGGCATCTGTATGTAGTGCCGATCACGCTGCTCGGACGCCTGGTTGACAATGGTCTTGTCGTAGGTGATGGGCAGGTCGGCGACGAAATTGAAGTTGTTCACCCGACATGACTCTGGCCACACCGCGCAGAATGCTGCCGGCGGGGTAATGTTTTCGAACCTCCCGGAAGCCTCCCCGCGGTAGCGCAAGCGCAGGTCCATCTCCAAGCCCATGCTCGGGTTTGGCACGAAACCGCCCAGCAAGGCGAGCACCAGTGCAAATAGACAAATCCGGCTCAACTCTTGTTCTCCATCGGTACGCCCTCGGCCTGGGCCATGCGCCCTGGCACACACTGCAGATCGCCCGCCAGCAGTACGTCCCCCTCGCGCTCCAGGCGATTGAAGTCCAGCTGCAGCAGGCACAACGACTCGCCGCCCTGGCGTACCTCCAGGGTCGGGGTCGACTCGCTCATTTCCACCGCGAAATGACCGCCCGGTTCACTGACACTGCGGCTGGCATGGTTGACCACCTGCACACCCTGCATCGGCTGCCCCTGGCGGTTCAGCAGGCGTCCAAGCACGGTGACCGTGCGCATCACCCGCAACTTGCGGTAGCCCACACCACCCCGGTTGAGGTGGTAGTCGAAGCTGGTGGGCTGGATCACTGCCGCCTCGTCGTCGCCTTCCAGGTCGAACTGCACATAGCCTGACTTGTAGGCCCCTACCGGAATCACGTTGCGCCCCGGCTGCAAGGAGGCGCTCAGGCCGTGCTGGTCATCGGCGCGCAGTACCAGGCCTTCGATGTCGCTTTCCACATCGACGATCAGCCCGGCGTCGTGGGGCAGGTACTGACCGGTCATGGCCAGCTTGCCCTCGCCCACGGCCACGATGCTCTGCAGGTTCAGGCCGGCACTGACTTCACCGTTGTAGGACGAACTCTGGGCGTAGGCATCGCCATGCAGCACCTGGTTCTGGAACTGGGCATTGCCGCCCAGGCCTGCGCCATAACGGTCGACCGTGGCGGTGGCGCCGAGGCTGCGTACCACGCCGAGATCGACATCGCGCTGGTACGACAGCGACGCGTTGTGGTCACGCCCGCCATCATGCGAAGTGCGGCTGCCGATGCTGGCGGCAATGCGCTCGCCGGGGCCACCGAGGCTCATGCTCACGGCCAGGTTGACGCCACGGCTACGGGCGTCGCCGCTGCTGCGGGTGCCTGGGCGATCGAACAGGGTCAGGCGCCAGTTGGCGTCGGAGCCGAGGAACTTGCCATAGTGCGACCAACCCAGGTCGATGCCCATGCCATCGGCGGCACCGGAGCTGTGGGCCAGGCGGATGGTCGCCGTGCTGCGGTTATCCAGGCGATGGGTGAGCAACAGCGAACTCTGGCTCTGCTCTTCGTAGCGTACGTATTGGCTGTGCGTCGAGCGGCTGGTGGTTTCCAGCCATGCGCGGCTGTGGCTGAGCACCAGTGAACCGAGGTCGTGGCTGTGGATCATCTGCAGGTCATAGCCATTGCCCTGGTCTTCGGTGCGATAGACGTTGCCATAGAGCTTCAGCCGGTCCAGCGCGTCCCAGTCCAGCGAGGTGCCGTACTGCATGGCTTCATCGACCTGCTGCACAGAAAGGCCCAGTACCGCCCGTGGGTGCAGCAGGTAGTTGGCGAGCACCCCGGCACTGAGGCTGTCGTCGTGCTGCTCATCCCAGTTGCTCAGCAGGCTGGTCTGCTGGCCCAGGTACAGGTTGTAGCGCCAGCGGCTGTCGGGGTTGCGCCAACTGCTGGGCTTGTAGACGAATTCGTCGGTGCGTGAGGTTTCCTGGCCGTCTTCGAGCAGGCGCACTTCGACCTGATAGATGCCGCCCGGCAGCACTCGGGTGTCCAGTGCTTGCAGGCCGGGCTGCACCGGCTGACTGTTGATCAGCACGCCGTTGCGGTAGATCTCCACCACGCCGGGGCGGTTGGGGGTGACATAGATCGGTGTGGAACTGGGCTGGCCGTTGTCGATCAGCAGGCTGTCGCTGCTGCCGAACATCAGGCCCAAGGTGGTGTCGGGGCTCTGGCCGAGCAGCCGGGGCTGGCGGGTCAGGCCCTGGGCGCCAGGGGTGAAGTAGCCCAGGCGGTAGAAATGTTCATCGTGCAGGCGCTCGGCATACAGCTGACTGACCCGGTGGCGGGTGTCCTGACCACTGATGCCGCCACGGTCGACCTGGGCATTGGCCAGTGTCGTCCAGTTGTCGAGACTGCCTTGACCCTGCAGCGAATACAGCCCGCTGGTCTCGCGCCCGTCACTGACCAGGTTGAGCTGGTTGCGCAGCAACAGACCGCTGCCGTGTTCGGGCAGCGTGTGAAAACGCGGGGCATCGCCGGCCAGCTCGGCAGCGTGGGTGAGCAGCGATAGCTGCGAGTTGACCAGGCTGTAGTGGATCGCACGCAGGCCGTCCGGGCAGTCCTTCTGGCAGTCACCGAGCGGCCGGCCGCTGGCCAGGCGCTCCTGCCAGCGGCGGCGCAGGCTTTCCGGCTCGCGGCTTTCCAGGTGGTCGGTGAATTCCAGCAACTGCACCCGCTCGTCGCGACTGAGCACGACCATGGCATCGCCCAGGTAGCGGCCATCCAGGTCGACCCGAACCGCCAACGGCACATCGAAGAAGTGCTCCTCGAATTCCCGTGGCAGGCCCTGGGCCTGGCTGACCACGCCCAGGGCGTTGCCTGTGGCAGTTGCAGTGGCTGGAAGCACGGCAAGGCATGCCGTGAGCAGCAAAGTCTTTGTAGTTAAGGAAAAGGCCATGACCCTGTCTGCGAGCAAACGTCGCCCTCACCCCCGGCGCGAACCAGGGGGCGAAGGAGAGCAACAACGGATGAAGGGAAAATGTGCGAGCAGGTCAGATCACGGTGCGGCAGTTTCGAACATCATGCTGACCAGGCCTTGGTAGTTGCCTGGCTGGTAGCCACCGGCCGGTACCTGCGGCGCGACTTCGAAGTCGACGATGGCGCCCGGTGCAGCCTGGGCTTCGGTGAGGATTTCGCTCGCGCTGGTGGTGAGCACGGTGTCGCCGATCTTGACATTCAGATCGATGGCATTCAGGCCGCTGCTGACCACCGCCGGCGACAGCAGATGGGCAGTGATCGGGCCGATGGTGCTCTTGGCCTGCAGTTGTTTGCGAACCGGGGTCAGGGTGCCTTGAAACGAGTTCCAGGCCATGTCTTGCGGGTCGTTCATCCAGTTGCCGCCAACCGGCTCGACGTAGAAGTTGGCAGTGGGCACGGTGGCGGTGATCAGCACCTGTTTCTCGATCGGATCCTCGGCCATGGCCGGGCCCGCAGCCAGAACTGCGAAGGGGAGCGCCAGAAGCAATGCTTTCACGAGTGTATCTCCTTGAAACCTGTAGTTAACATCTTCGAATGATTGCCAATCAGGCAAAGCGCCGTTGACAGGTGGATTATTCGGATTTGTCTGCAGGGGAAATACGGGATCGCTCCGAGCGATCTGTTGAAATTTCCGAAAGCCCAATCGCCGGCAAGCCGGCTCCCACAGAGGTCCCCATTGTTCTCAGGTTCAAGGGCGTACCTGTGGGAGCCGGCTTGCCGGCGATGGGCCCGCGGAAACGACAACGCCCCGACAGGCGGGGCGTTGTGTTCAAGCTACGGATGCAAGGTTAGTGCGAAACCGCCCCGCTGGCACCGAGGCCAGTCTGCGAACGGACGAACTGCGGGTAGAACAGCGCACGCTCGTCATCGGCCGCCTTGGACTTGTCGGTGACCGAGAAGAACCAGATACCGGCGAAGGCAATGATCATCGAGAACAGTGCCGGGTACTCGTACGGGTAGATGGCCTTCTCATGACCCAGGATCTGCACCCAGATGGTCGGGCCGAGGATCATCAGCGTCACCGCACTGATCAGGCCCAACCAGCCGCCAATCATGGCGCCGCGGGTGGTCAGCTTCTTCCAGTACATCGAAAGCAGCAGCACCGGGAAGTTGCAGCTGGCGGCGATGGAGAACGCCAGGCCGACCATGAAGGCGATGTTCTGCTTCTCGAACAGAATACCCAGGCCGATCGCCAGCACGCCCAGAGCGACGGTGGTGATCTTCGATACGCGAATCTCGTCCTTGTCGTTGGCCTTGCCCTTACGCCATACGCTGGCGTACAGGTCATGGGACACCGCCGAGGCACCGGCCAGGGTCAGGCCGGCGACCACCGCCAGGATGGTGGCGAAGGCCACCGCCGAGATGAAGCCGAGGAAGATGCTGCCACCCACAGCATCGGCCAGGTGCACCGCTGCCATGTTGTTGCCGCCCAGCAAGGCGCCGGCGGCATCCTTGAAGTCCGGGTTGGTGCTGACCAGCAGGATCGCGCCGAAGCCGATGATGAAGGTCAGGATGTAGAAGTAGCCGATGAAGCCGGTGGCGTAGAGCACGCTCTTGCGTGCTTCCTTGGCGTCACTGACGGTGAAGAAGCGCATCAGGATGTGCGGCAGGCCAGCGGTACCGAACATCAACGCCAGGCCCAGGGAGAACGCCGAGATCGGGTCCTTGACCAGGCCGCCCGGGCTCATGATCGCCTCGCCCTTGGCGTGTACCTTGATCGCCTCGGAGAACAGGGTGTTGAAGTCGAAGCCCACGTGCTTCATCACCATCAGTGCCATGAAGCTGGCACCGGAGAGCAGCAGCACGGCCTTGATGATCTGCACCCAGGTGGTGGCCAGCATGCCGCCGAACAGCACGTACAGGCACATCAGGATGCCCACCAGGATCACCGCGACGTGGTAGTCCAGGCCGAACAGCAGCTCGATGAGCTTGCCGGCACCGACCATCTGCGCGATCAGGTAGAAGGCCACCACCACCAGCGAGCCGGAGGCCGACAGGGTACGGATTTCCTTTTGCCCGAGGCGGTACGAGGCAACGTCGGCGAAGGTGTACTTGCCCAGGTTGCGCAGGCGTTCGGCGATCAGGAAGAGGATGATCGGCCAGCCGACCAGGAAGCCGATGGAGTAGATCAGGCCATCGTAACCGGAGGTGAACACCAGCGCGGAAATCCCCAGGAAAGACGCTGCCGACATGTAGTCGCCGGCAATCGCCAGGCCGTTCTGGAAACCGGTGATCTTGCCGCCGGCCGCGTAGTAGTCGGCCGCCGACTTGTTGCGCTTGGAGGCCCAGTAGGTGATGCCGAGGGTGAAGGCGACGAAGGCCACGAACATGGCGATCGCGGCGACGTTCAGCGGCTGTTTCTGCACCTCACCGGTGATGGCATCGGCGGCCCACACGGCGGGTGCGAAAACGCCGCAGGCCAGAACGGCCAGGGCTTTGGCGTGGCGAATCATTGTTGCGCCTCCTTCAGGATGGCCTTGTTCAGCTCATCGAACTCGCCGTTGGCGCGGCGCACGTAGATGGCGGTCAGGACGAATGCCGAAACGATCAGGCCGACGCCCAGGGGAATGCCCCAGGTAATCGACGACTCGGGGCTGAGCTTGGCGCCCAGCAGATGAGGACCGTAGGCGATCAGGAGGATGAAGGCGCAGTAGAGGCCGAGCATGATCGCCGAGAGCACCCAGGCGAACCGTTCGCGTTTGCTGACCAGCTCCTTGAAGCGGGGGCTGTTTTGAATCGAGAGGTAAATGCTGTCATTCATTGTTTTTGTCCTAGCAGCACAGATAGGGGATGGAACCCACACCGTCACTTTATGCTGCCGTTGGACGCCAACCAGACGACCTTAGTCTTAGATGCAACACTGTTTTGCAGGATCAGTAACAAAGTAGCGGCCAATGTGGCCTTATCGCCGGCAAGCCGGCTCCCACTCAGGTACTCCACTGAACCTGTGTGGGAGCCGGCTTGCCGGCGATTGGGCTATCAATTACTTGCCGGTCCACTCCTTGACCCGCTCCGGGTGCTTGGCCACCCAGTCTTTCGCCGCTGCTTCAGGCTTGGCCCCATCCTGAATCGCCAGCATCACCTCGCCGATCTCATCCTTGGACTGCCACTGGAACTTCTTCAGGAACTCGGCCACTTCCGGCGCCTTCTTGTCCAGTTCCTTGCTGCCGATGTTGTTGACCGTTTCCGCCGCGCCATACACCCCTTTCGGGTCATCCAGGAACCTGAGTTTCCACTTGGCGAACATCCAGTGCGGCACCCAGCCGGTCACGGCAATCGATTGCTGCTTGGGATAGGCACGCTGCAGTTCTGCCGTCATGCCCGCACCGGAGCTTGCCTGCAACTTGTAGCCGGTCAGGTCGTAATCCTTGATCGCCTGGTCGGTCTTGATCATCACACCCGAGCCTGCATCGATGCCGACGATCTTCTGCTTGAAGCTGTTGTCAGTCTTGAGGTCTTCAATGCTTTTTGCCTTGACGTATTCGGGGACGATCAGGCCAATCTTGGCGTCCTTGAAGTTGGGACCATAGTCGACCACCTTGTCCTTGTTCTTGGCCCAGTACTCACCGTGGGTGACCGGCAGCCACGCCGAAAGCATGGCATCGAGCTTGCCGGTGGCCACGCCCTGCCACATGATCCCTGCGGCAACCGCCTGCAGCTTCACGTCGTAGCCGAGCTTCTGCTTGATCACTTCGGCGGCCACGTTGGTGGTCGCCACACTGTCGGCCCAACCATCCACGTAGCCGATGCTTACCTCTTTAGCCATTGCCTGCGCAGCACTCATGGCCAATACCAGAGCGGTACCCACTCCCAGGAAACGTCGCATCTTCATCAAAGCATCCCCTCGTCAGGTCTTGGAGATTGCATCATGTGCCTGCAACCACTGTCGACCTGCTCCATCTGCGACCTGTACCCGAACCCATTGCGACAGCACTGTGCCATTAGCGGCAATGGCCCCTGCAGTTCTGCGCGATCCTTGCATGCCAAAGGTTTGGCGCCGGGCTACTATCTATCGTTTTGTGCCTGACGACGGACCGCCCGATGCCCAACCCTGCTCGCCTGCTGTTGCCGCTCTACCTGCTCGCCTGCCTGTTAGCCCTGCTTGGGCTCGGCGCGCTCTGGTATGGGCTGGGCAAGCCGCTGCAACTTCCCGATGCCGCCAGCCCCACGCACAAGTTGCAGTGCGCGTCGTACACCCCGTTCGACAAGGACCAGTCACCCTACGACCAGCCCTTCCGCCTGCGCCCGGCCCGCATGGATGCTGACCTGGCACTGCTGGCCGAGCGATTTCAGTGCATCCGCACCTATTCCATGACCGGCCTTGAAGCAATCCCGGCGCTGGCGCGCAAGCACGGCCTGAAGGTGATGCTCGGAGCCTGGGTGAACGCCAACCCGGTCGATACCGACAAGGAAGTGCAGTTGCTGATCGACGCTGCCAACGCCAACCCGGACGTGGTCAGCGCGGTGATCGTCGGCAACGAGGCGTTGCTGCGCAAGGAAGTCACCGGCGAGCGCCTGGCCGCGCTGATCGACCGGGTCAAGCGCCAGGTCAAGGTGCCGGTCACCTACGCCGATGTCTGGGAGTTCTGGCTGCAACATCCGCAGGTGGCGCCAGCGGTGGACTTCCTGACCATTCACCTGCTGCCCTATTGGGAAGACGACCCGCGCGGCATCGAAGATGCCCTGGCCCATGTCGCCGACGTGCACCAGGTGTTCGCCAACCGTTTCGCGCCCAAGGACATCTTCATCGGCGAAACCGGCTGGCCCAGCGAAGGCCGCCAGCGCGAAACCGCCCTGCCCAGCCGGGCCAACGAGGCGCGTTTCGTGCGCGGTTTCGTCGCCATGGCCGAGGCCAATGGCTGGCACTACAACCTGATCGAAGCCTTCGACCAGCCCTGGAAGCGCGCCAACGAAGGCGCGGTGGGCGGTTATTGGGGGCTGTACGATGCCGACCGACAAGACAAGGGCGTGCTCGAAGGCCCGGTGAGCAACCTGCACCTGTGGCCGCAGTGGTTGCTGGCCGGCGTGGTGCTGATGGCGGCCATGCTGGTGTTCGCCGGGCGCCCCGCCACCGCCGCCGGCGCCTTGCTGCTGCCGCTGCTGGTAGCGTTCGGTGCGGGTTGCCTGGGGTTATGGGGCGAGCTGATGCGCACCCATGCGCGGTTTGCCGGGGAATGGCTGTGGGCGGTGTTGCTGGCGGGGCTCAACCTGCTGGTGCTGGCCCACGCGGTGCTGGCACTGGGGCGCAGGGCCGGCTGGCGTGAGCGGGTATTCGCCTGGTTCGAGGCGCGGGCGGGGTGGTTGTTGCTGGCGGCAGGGTTTGCTGCGGCGGTGAGCATGCTGGCGATGGTATTCGACCCGCGGTATCGCAGCTTCCCGACGGCGGCGCTGGCCTTGCCGGCGGTGGTGTACCTGCTGCGACCGGTGGCGGCGGCGCGGGCTGAGGTGGCGTTGCTGGCATTTATCGTCGGGGCTGGGGTAATGCCGCAGCTTTACCGTGAAGGGCTGGGGAACCAGCAAGCTTGGGGCTGGGCGGTGGTTAGTGTGCTGATGACAGCCGCCTTGTGGCGCAGTTTGCGACTGCGCAGGGCTTAACCTCGCAGGCGAGGACTGCGTCCTCGATCGCCGGCAAGCCGGCTCCTACAGGGTATGCGGGGGCGCAGCTTGCGCCTGCGCAGGGCTTGATCTCGCAGGCGAGGACTGCGTCCTCGATCGCCGGCAAGCCGGCTCCAACGGGGTATGCGGGGGCGCAGTTTGCGCCTGCGCAGGGCTTGATCTTGCAGGCGAGGACTGCGTCCTCGATCGCCGGCAAGCCAACTCCTACAGGGTATGCGGGGGCGCAGTTTGCGCCTTCGCAGGGCTTGATCTTACAGGCGAGGACTGCGTCCTCGATCGCCGGCAAGCCGGCTCCTACGGGGTATGAGGGGGCGCAACTCAGATTCCTGTGGGAGCCGGCTTGCCGGCGATTGGGCTGCACAGCAGCCCCTGTCAGCAACCACGCGGTTGCCGCACCAAACGCAACCCCGCCAGCACCACCGCAAATACCGCAATACTGGCGGTATAAAGCACCAGCGCCGGCACGCTGAACACCAGCCCCAGCACCGCGAGCCACCACCCCGCTCGCCCGGCAACCACCTGCGCGACCAAGGCCGACCCCAACCCAGCCCAGGCCAGCACCTGGAAGTGAATGCCCAACCCGAGCACCGAACGCACTTGGCATTGCCAATACTCACCCGGCACCGTACACAGCCCGACCCACCGGGCATCTTCCATCAACCCATAGCGCACGCCATAACTGGCAGCGAGCCAAAGCGCCAGAAACAACAGCAGCAACGCGGCCGGCAGCGAACGAGACATCCAGTTCTCCCATTGCGGTCATCGAAAACAGGCATCATCGCCCAAGGCCTGAAGTAAGGCAAAATCGCCGCCGTGCAGCTATGTTGCAAATAACAAGCACACCAAAGGCCAGCACACCTGGCAACTTTGATGGCACACCCGTGGTCCTAGCCTGCGTATTGCACGACCTTGTTCCTTCTGGGGGATTACATGCTTCGATCTTGGCGCCTTGCCGCCCTTCTTGGCGGCCTGTTAATGGCTGCAACCGCATCGGCGCGGGACATCGATGCCGCAAGCTACGGCTTCCCCTTGACCAACCCGTTCGAGGCGACCATCGCTACCACGCCGCCCGACCAGCGCCCGACGCTGCCCAGCGACGATGAAATCGACCAGTCCGACTACAGCCTCAATCTGCGCCCGGAGCGTGAGTTCACCCTGCCCGACAACTTCTGGTCGGTGAAAAAACTCAAGTACCGCCTGGCCCGCCAGGACCACGAGGCGCCGCTGATCTTCCTCATCGCCGGCACCGGCGCACCCTATTCCAGCAGCATCAACGAATACCTGAAAAAGCTCTTCTACCAGGCCGGCTTCCACGTGGTGCAGCTGTCGTCACCGACCAGCTGGGACTTCATGAGCGCCGCCTCGCGTTTCGCCACCCCAGGGGTGAGCAAGGAAGACGCCGAAGACATGTACCGAGTGATGCAGGCCGTGCGTGCCCAGCACCCGCGCCTGCCGATCAGCGAGTTCTACCTCACCGGCTACAGCCTCGGCGCGCTGGATGCAGCGTTCGTCAGCCACCTGGACGAAACCCGCCGCAGCTTCAACTTCAAGCGTGTGCTGCTGCTCAACCCGCCGGTCAACCTGTACACCTCGATCAACAATCTCGACAAGCTGGTGCAGACCCAGGTCAAGGGCATCGACCGCAGCACCACCTTCTACGAGCTGATGCTCGACAAACTCACCCGCTACTTCCAGGACAAGGGCTACATCGACCTCAACGACGCCCTGCTGTACGACTTCCAGCAGTCGCGCCAGCACTTGTCCAATGAACAGATGGCCATGCTCATCGGCACTTCGTTCCGCTTCTCGGCGGCCGATATCGCCTTCACCTCCGACCTGATCAACCGACGCGGCCTGATCATTCCGCCGAAGTTTCCGATCACCGAAGGCAGTAGCCTGACACCGTTCTTCAAGCGTGCCCTGCAGTGCGACTTCGACTGCTACATGACCGAGCAAGTGATCCCGATGTGGCGCGCGCGCACCGACGGCAACAGCATCCTGCAACTGGTCAACCAGGTGAGCCTCTACGCGCTGGAAGACTACCTGCGCAACAGCCCGAAGATCGCGGTGATGCACAACGCCGATGACGTCATCCTCGGCCCCGGCGATATCGGCTTCCTGCGCAAGGTGTTCGGCGATCGCCTGACCCTCTACCCCCATGGCGGCCATTGCGGCAACCTCAACTATCGCGTCAACAGCGACGCCATGCTGGAGTTCTTCCGTGGTTAACAAATACTTCCTCGCCACCGCCCTGCTGGTTGCCGGCAATGCCATGGCCGCGGAAACCGCGCCACGCGCCAGTGTGATCGAAGCCGACCCACAAGTGACCGCGCAGCCCCTGGCACCGGAGGCCGATGGCTTCATCGACCCGCTGCGCGAACTGAAATTCAACCCCGGGCTCGACCAGCGCGAGTTCGAGCGCTCGACCCTGGAAGCCTTGAACGTGTATGACCCACTGGAGTCGATGAACCGGCGGATCTACCATTTCAACTACCGCCTCGACCAGTGGGTGCTGCTGCCGCTGGTAAGTGGCTATCAGTACGTCACCCCAAGCTTCGTGCGCACAGGCGTGAGCAACTTCTTCAACAACCTGGGCGACGTGCCGAACCTGTTCAACAGCGTGCTTCAGCTCAAGGCCAAGCGCTCGGCGGAAATCACCGCACGGCTGATGTTCAACACCATCATCGGTGTGGGCGGCTTGTGGGATCCGGCGACCAAGATGGGCCTGCCGCGCCAGAGCGAAGACTTTGGCCAGACGCTTGGCTTCTATGGCGTGCCGGAAGGGCCATACATCATGCTGCCGGTGTTGGGGCCGTCGAACCTGCGCGACACCACCGGGGTGGTGGTGGATTATGCCGGGGAGCAGGCGGTCAACTTCCTCAACGTGGCAGAGGTCAGTACCGATCACCCCGAGATCTTCCTGCTGCGGGCGGTGGACAAGCGCTATACCACCAAATTCCGCTATGGCCAGCTCAACTCGCCGTTCGAGTATGAGAAGGTGCGGTATGTGTATACCCAGGCGCGCAAGTTGCAGATTGCGGAGTGATGGCTGGCGGCCCTATCGCCGGCAAGCCGGCTTCCACAGGTACTGCATCGGATTCAAGTTCGACGACTTGTCAGCGATGGGGCCAGCCTGAACATCCTCATATTCCCAGAAACTGCTCCAGCTCCCGCCGCTTGGCCAACGCATCCCTGCGCCCCAGGTCGATCAGCTCGCTGCAATAACTGGCCTCGAACAGCAGATAACTCAACACCCCCGCCCCGCTGGTCCGCGTCGCCCCCGGCCCACGCAGGAACAACCGCAGCGCCGCCGGCAGCTCTCGCCGGTGCCGCGCAGCGATCTCGTCCAGCGGCTGGCTGGGCGCCACTACCAACACCTCGATCGGCGCCAGGCCCAGGCGCCGTGCATCCAGGTGCGCGGGCAGCAGGTGGCTGAGGTGGTTGAGCCGCTGCAGCAGCTCGATGTCATCCTCCAGGCTGTCGATGAAGGTGCTGTTGAGCATATGCCCGCCAATCTGCGCCAGGCTCGGCTGCTGGCCACTGAACACGCGCTGGGTAGGCGACGGTGGCGCGGGCCGCTGCGGGTTGCCGCTGACCCCGACCACCAGCACCCGGCTGGCCCCCAGATGCAGGGCCGGGCTGATCGGTGCCGACTGGCGCACCGCGCCGTCACCGTAATATTCATCGCCTAGCCGTACCGGCGCGAACAGCAGCGGAATCGCCGCGCTGGCAAGCAGGTGGTCGATGGTCAGCGGCGTAGGCACGCCGATGCGCCGGTGGCGCAGCCAGGCATCGATGGTGCCGCGCCCCTGGTAAAAGGTCACCGCCTGGCCGGACTCGTAGCCGAACGCAGTCACCGCCACTGCACGCAAATGCTCCGCGGCCAGGGCGTGGTCGATACCGTTCAGGTCGAGGTGCGATTCCAGCAACTGGCGCAACGGGCTGCTGTCGAGCAAGGCCACCGGTGCATGGCTGCCCAGGCCCAGCAGGCTGTGGCCGACGAAGCGACTGGCCTGGCGGATCACACCTGGCCAGTCGCTGCGCAGCACCAGGTGGCTGCGAAAGTTCTGCCAGAACTGGGTGAGCGCCTGCACCGATTCGCTGAAGCGCGTGGCGCCGCTGGCCAGGGCCACGGCGTTGATGGCGCCGGCCGAGGTGCCGACGATGACCGGGAACGGGTTGCTTGCGCCGGGGGGCAGCAGCTCGGCGATGCCGGCCAACACGCCGACCTGGTAGGCGGCGCGAGCACCGCCGCCGGAGAGGATCAGGCCGGTGGTTGGGGTCATCGAGCCCTTCCTGGATTTGATGGGTTGTCGGCATCGGCCCTATCGCCAGCAAACCGGCTCCCACAGGTACCCCACTGAACCTGTGGGAGCCGGCTTGCCGGCGATAGGGCCAGGCCTGAAAAAACAGAGTCAGCGTTTTTTCTTGTCATACAGCCGCGGCTCGCCCTCAGGCCGCGACTTGAAGCGCCGGTGCGCCCACAGGTACTGCTCGGGACACTCGCGCAACACACTTTCGATCCACTGATTGATACGCAGGCAGTCGGCCTCTTCGCTTTCACCAGGGAAGCCCTCCAGCGGCGGATGGATTACCAGACGATAGCCGCTGCCATCCTCCAGGCGCTTCTGGGTGAAGGGAATGACCTGTGCCTTGCCCAGGCGGGCGAATTTGGTGGTGGCGGTGACCGTCGCCGCCGGGATGCCGAACAACGGCACGAACAGGCTCTGCTTGGCGCCGTAGTCCTGGTCCGGCGCGTACCAGATCGCCCGGCCTGCTCGCAGCAGCTTGAGCATGCCACGCACATCCTCGCGCTCCACCGCCAGCGAGTCGAGGTTGTGCCGCTCGCGGCCGCTGCGCTGGATGAAGTCGAACAGCGGGTTGCCGTGCTCACGATACATGCCGTCGATGGTGTGGGCTTGGCCCAGCAGCGCGGCGCCGATCTCCAGGGTGGTGAAGTGCACCGCCATGAGGATCGCGCCCTGCCCGGCCTGTTGCGCCGCCTGCAGGTGCTCGAGGCCTTCGATGTGCGCCAGGCGTGCCAGCCTGGCCTTGGGCCACCACCAGCTCATGGCCATTTCGAAGAAGGCGATGCCAGTGGAGGCGAAATTCGCCTTCAACAACCGGCGCCGTTCGTCGTCGGACAGTTCAGGGAAGCACAGCTCCAGATTGCGCGCGGCGATGCGCCGACGTTCACCGGCCAGGCGGTACATCACTGCGCCCAGGGCACCGCCGAGCCACAGCAGGGCTCGGTACGGCAGCTGCACCACCAGCCACAGCAGGCCGAGGCCAAGCCACAGGCCCCAGAACCGTGGGTGCAGGAAATAGGGACGAAAACGCGGGCGTTCCATTGAAGCTTCCGTTGGGACAAAGGCCGAGCATTCTACATCGGATCTGCGCCGGTTGCGGCCAACCGGTCTTATCGTTATAAGTCAGGGCACTTTTTTCGCAACTTGCCGTCTATGCAGACCATGAGCCCAAACCACACACCCGACACCGCCTCCGTGTTCCAGCTCAAGGGCAGCATGCTCGCCATCACTGTGCTGGAACTGGGGCGCAACGACCTGCAAGCCCTTGATCGCCAACTGGCGGCGAAAGTGGCCCAGGCGCCGAACTTCTTCAGCAACACGCCGCTGGTGCTGGCCTTGGACAAGTTGCCGGCCGACGAAGGCGCCATCGACCTGCCCGGGCTGATGCGCATCTGCCGCCACCACGGCCTGCGCACCTTGGCCATCCGCGCCAACCGTATCGAGGACATCGCCGCGGCGATCGCCATCGACCTGCCGGTGCTGCCACCTTCGGGCGCCCGCGAGCGGCCGCTGGAACCCGAGCCTGAAGTGAAGAAACCCGAGCCGGCACCGGCTCCGGCGCCAGTTGCAGAACCAGAAATCCGCCCGACCCGAATCATCACCTCGCCGGTGCGCGGTGGCCAACAGATCTACGCTCAGGGTGGTGATCTGGTGGTCACAGGCTCCGTCAGCCCAGGTGCGGAACTTCTCGCCGATGGCAACATCCATGTGTACGGCGCCATGCGCGGCCGCGCCCTGGCCGGCATCAAGGGCAATACCAAGGCACGTATCTTCTGCCAGCAGATGACCGCCGAAATGGTCTCGATCGCTGGCCAGTACAAGGTCTGCGAAGACCTGCGCCGCGACCCGCTGTGGGGCTCCGGCGTGCAAGTCAGCCTGTCCGGTGACGTGTTGAACATCACCCGTCTTTAACGGATACTTGCCGTCATTTTTAGAGCAACTTTTTTACCTGTTGCCGTTTTTTGCATTTTGCTGGGACACGTGTCCCGACTTATTTAGGGGTGAAACACCTTGGCCAAGATTCTCGTCGTTACTTCCGGCAAGGGGGGTGTGGGCAAGACCACCACCAGCGCCGCCATCGGCACCGGCCTCGCACTGCGCGGCCACAAGACAGTCATCGTCGACTTCGACGTGGGCCTGCGTAACCTCGACCTGATCATGGGCTGCGAACGCCGCGTGGTGTACGACTTCGTCAACGTGGTCAACGGCGAAGCCAACCTGCAACAGGCCCTGATCAAGGACAAGCGCCTCGAGAACCTGTTCGTGCTGGCCGCCAGCCAGACCCGTGACAAGGACGCGCTGACCCAGGAAGGCGTGGAAAAGGTGCTGATGGAGCTGAAAGAACAGTTCGATTACGTCATCTGCGACTCGCCGGCCGGTATCGAAAAAGGCGCGCACCTGGCGATGTACTTCGCCGACGAAGCCATTGTCGTCACCAACCCTGAAGTGTCTTCGGTACGTGACTCCGACCGCATGCTGGGCATCCTGTCGAGCAAGTCGCGCCGCTCCGAGAACGGCGAAGAGCCGATCAAGGAACACCTGCTGATCACCCGTTACCACCCCGAGCGCGTCGAAAAGGGCGAAATGCTCAGCATCGCCGACGTCGAAGAGATCCTGGCGATCAAACTCAAGGGTGTGATCCCCGAGTCCCAGGCCGTGCTCAAGGCTTCCAACCAGGGTATCCCGGTCATCCTCGACGACCAGAGCGATGCTGGCCAGGCGTACAGCGACACCGTCGACCGCCTCCTGGGCAAAGAGAAACCCCTGCGTTTCATCGAAGTGCCGAAGCAAGGATTCTTCGCGCGCCTGTTTGGAGGCAAGTAAACCATGAACCTTTTTGACTTCTTTCGTGGCAGACAGAAACAGACCAGCGCGTCGGTAGCGAAAGAGCGTCTACAGATCATCGTGGCGCATGAGCGCGGCCAGCGCAGCGAACCGGACTACCTGCCGGCGCTGCAGAAAGAACTGCTCGAAGTGATCCGCAAGTATGTGAACATCGGCAACGATGACGTGCACATCGAGCTGGAAAACCAGGGTAGCTGCTCGATTCTGGAACTGAACATCACCTTGCCGGATCGCTGATTCAGCGACCTGGCCTTGATCATTGGGGCTGCTTCGCAGCCCATCGCTGGCAAGCCAGCTCCTACAGGTGTGGGAGCCGGCTTGCCGGCGATGGGGCGCGAAGCGGCCCCAATGGTTTTCCCCGATTTGACCGAGAACCCGCAATGCCGCTGTCGAACGTGCAGATCCTCCATGAAGACGCCGCCATCCTGGTGGTCAACAAGCCGACCCTGCTGCTGTCGGTGCCAGGCCGTGCCGACGACAACAAGGACTGCCTGATCACCCGCCTGCAGGAAAACGGCTACCCGGACGCACTGATCGTTCACCGCCTGGACTGGGAAACCTCCGGCATCATCCTGCTGGCCCGCGATGCCGACAGCCACCGTGAACTGTCGCGCCAGTTCCACGACCGCGAGACCGAGAAGGCCTACACCGCCCTGTGCTGGGGGCAACCGGCGCTGGACAGCGGCAGCATCGACCTGCCGCTGCGCTACGACCCGCCCACCAAGCCGCGCCATGTGGTGGACCATGAACTGGGCAAGCATGCCTTGACCTTCTGGCGCATCGTCGAACGCTGTGGCGACTACTGCCGCGTCGAACTGACGCCCATCACCGGGCGCTCGCACCAGTTGCGCGTGCACATGCTGTCGATCGGGCATCCGCTGCTGGGTGACCGGCTGTATGCCAACGCCGAGGCGCTGGCGGCCCATGACCGGTTGTGCCTGCATGCTTCGATGCTGAGCTTCACCCACCCGGTTTCCGGGGAACGGCTGAAGTTCGAGTGCCCGGCTCCGTTCTGACTGTTCGTCGGCTGTTCTGGCCTCATCGCCAGCAAGCTGGCTCCCACAGAGTCCTGAGGCGTCTCGGTTACTGTGGGGGACGGCTTGCCGGCGCTTGGGCCGACACAATTTGTGATCTATCTGCGCTAAACTCGCGCCACTGCTGTCTGGAGTGAGTTATGCGCGAAGCACTGAATACCGGCCTGATCGATTTCCTCAAGGCCTCCCCGACGCCCTTCCACGCCACCGCCAGCCTGGCCCAGCGCCTCGAAGCTGCCGGCTACCAGCGCCTGGACGAGCGTGACAGCTGGGCCACAGTGCCTGGCGGCCGCTACTACGTCACCCGCAACGATTCCTCGATCATCGCCATCAAGCTGGGCAAGCAAGCGCCACTGCTCGGCGGCATCCGCATGGTCGGCGCACACACCGACAGCCCGTGCCTGCGGGTCAAGCCGCAGCCCGAGCTGCAGCGCCAGGGCTTCCTGCAACTGGGCGTGGAAGTGTACGGCGGCGCCCTGCTGGCACCGTGGTTCGACCGCGATCTGTCGCTGGCCGGGCGAGTTACCTTCCGCCGTGACGGCAAGGTCGAAAGCCAGCTGATCGACTTCAAGCTACCGATCGCGATCATCCCCAACCTGGCGATCCACCTGAACCGCACCGCCAACGAAGGCTGGCAGATCAACCCGCAGAACGAACTGCCGCCGATCCTCGCCCAGGTCGCCGGCGACGAGCGCATCGACTTCCGCGCCTTGCTCACCGAGCAACTGGCCCGCGAGCACGAGCTCAACGCTGATGTGGTGCTGGACTACGAACTGAGCTTCTACGACACCCAGGATGCCGCGCTGATCGGCCTGAACGGCGACTTCATCGCCGGTGCCCGCCTGGATAACCTGCTGTCGTGCTATGCCGGCCTGCAGGCGCTGCTGGCAGCCGACAGCGACGAAACCTGCGTGCTGGTATGCAACGACCACGAAGAGGTCGGCAGCTGCTCGGCCTGTGGCGCCGACGGCCCGATGCTGGAACAGACCCTGCAGCGCCTGCTGCCGGACGGCGATGCCTATGTGCGGACCATCCAGCGCTCGCTGATGGTTTCGGCCGACAACGCCCACGGCGTGCACCCCAACTACGCCGACAGGCATGACGGCAACCACGGGCCCAAGCTCAACGCCGGGCCGGTGATCAAGGTCAACAACAACCAGCGTTACGCCACCAACAGCGAAACGGCCGGTTTCTTCCGCCACCTGTGCATGGCCGAGGAAGTACCGGTGCAAAGCTTCGTAGTGCGCAGCGACATGGGCTGTGGCTCGACCATCGGCCCAATCACCGCCAGCCACCTAGGCGTGCGCACCGTGGACATCGGCCTGCCGACCTTTGCCATGCACTCGATTCGCGAGCTGTGTGGCAGCCACGACCTGGCGCATCTGGTGAAGGTGCTGACCGCGTTCTATCGCAGCCGCGAATTGCCTTGAGCCTGTAGCGGCCCTGTCGCCGGCAAGCCGGCTCCCACAGGCACAGCACTGCCCTGTAGAACAGTGGGGTACCTGTGGGAGCCGGCTTGCCGGCGATAGAGCTGCCGCGGATCAATCCCGCTTCGCTTGCCACCCGCTATGCTTAAGACATGCCCCCACGCAAAAGGATTGCAGTCCATGTCCCCCTTCCTGTCCCTGTTCATACCGGTGTTCCTGTTCCTGATGCTGCTGACCATCGGCTTCAGCATGCGTGAGCGCAACATCGGCGTGCTGATGATGTGGATCGGCACCCTGGGCATCTTCGGCCTGACCTGCTGGAAGATCCTTGAGAAACTCCCCACATAAACCTCTACACTCGGTCAATCGTTTGACCTGAGGTAGATTTCCCGGTGCCTGCACTTCTGCGTTGCCTTGCCCTGCTGCTGTTCATCGCCTTTTCTCCGGCCCAGGCGGCGGGCCTGCCGAGCCTGCTCGGCTCCAGTACTCCCGCCCAGCCCGAGGCCACCGAGCCTCTGGGCAAATCGCTGGACGAAGTGATCAAGAACCTGGAAAACGACCAGCAACGGGCCAAGCTGCTGGCCGACCTGAAGAAGCTGCGCGACGCCACCAAGCAGTCACAACCGGCCGCTGAACAAGGCGTGCTGGGCCTGATCGGCGGCGCACTGCATGACCTTGAGAAGCAATTCAGCGGCGAGGCCAGCCCGTTCAATCGCTGGGCGCTGGAAATCGACCAGGCCCAGGCCGAACTCACCGATCTGATCGTGCCGGTGCACCAGTGGCCGGCGATCCTCTTCGGCTTTGCCGCCATCATCGCCGTCTGGAGCCTGCTGGCCTACGCCTTCAACTGGATCGGCCACCGCGTGCGGGTGCGTTTCGGCCTGACCGAGGAGCTGCCCCAGCACCCGCGCACCTGGGACTTGGTGCGCTTCGCTCTGCGCAAGCTCGGGCCGTGGCTGGTGGCACTGGTGTTCACCGTGTACCTGAGCTTTGCCCTGCCCTCCTCGCTGGGCAAGTCGATGGCCATGGTGCTGGCCTATGCGCTGGTGGTGGGCACCTGCTTCTCTGCCATCTGCGTGATCGCCTTCTCCCTGCTCGATGGCCCTCACCGCCACCGTGCCTTGTACATCCTTCGCCACCAGGCGTTCCGCCCGCTGTGGCTGATCGGCAGCTTCGCCGCCTTTGGCGAGGCGATGAGCGACCCGCGCATGACCGTCGCCCTGGGCACCCACCTGGCACATGCCCTGGCCACGCTGGCCAACGTCATCGCCGCGGTGTGCACGGGGCTGTTCATCCTGCGCTTTCGCCGCCCGATCGCCCACTTGATCCGCAACCAGCCCCTGGACCGGCGCCTGACCCGGCGTACCCTGAGCGACACGATCGAACTGCTCGGCAGCTTCTGGTTCGTGCCGCCACTGATCCTGGTGGCGATTTCACTTATCGCCACATTCATTTCCGCCGGCGACACCAGCACCGCCCTGCGCCAGTCGCTGATGTGCACGGTACTGGTGGTGGTGTGCATGGTGCTCAACGGCCTGGTACGCCGCCACGCCGCCAACCCCAAGCGCGCCAACAAGCGCCAGGCGGTGTATACCGAACGCCTGCGCAACTTCGCCTATGCCCTGGTTCACCTGGGCATCTGGCTGCTGTTCATCGAGCTGGGGCTGCGGGTGTGGGGCTTGTCGATGGTCGGCTTTGCCGAAGGCGACGGCCATGAAGTGAGCATGCGCCTGGCAGGCCTGGCCGGCACGCTGATTGTCGCCTGGCTGGTGTGGATCCTGGCCGACACGGCGGTGCACCATGCACTGGTGCGTTCACGCCGCGGCCTGGCCAACGCCCGTGCGCAAACCATGATGCCGCTGATTCGCAACGTGATGTTCGTGGCCATCTTCATCATCGCGGTGATCGTCGCCCTGGCCAACATGGGCATGAACGTCACGCCACTGCTGGCCGGTGCCGGTGTGATCGGCCTGGCCATTGGCTTCGGCGCGCAATCGCTGGTAGCCGACCTGATCACTGGCCTGTTCATCATCATCGAGGACTCGCTGGCCATCGACGACTACGTCGATGTCGGCGGCCACCTGGGCACGGTCGAGGGCCTGACCATCCGCACCGTGCGCCTGCGCGATATCGACGGCATCGTGCACACCATCCCGTTCAGCGAAATCAAGAGCATCAAGAACTACTCGCGCGAGTTCGGCTATGCGATCTTCCGCGTGGCGATCCCGCACAGCATGAACATCGATCAGGCCATCACGCTGATCCGTGAAGTGGGGCAGAAACTGCGCACCGATCCGCTGATGCGCCGCAATATCTGGTCGCCCTTGGAATTGCAGGGGGTGGAGAGTTTCGAGTCGGGGTCGGCGATCTTGCGAGCGCGGTTCAAGACCGCGCCGATCAAGCAGTGGGAAGTGTCGCGGGCGTTCAACCTGGCGCTGAAGCGCCAGCTCGACGAGGCTGGGCTCGATCTGGCGACGCCGCGGTTGTCGGTGCAGGTCGTGACGGCCGGGGGTGGGGGGATGAGCGAAGCCGGTACTTCCAGTTAGGGCCCTATCGCCGGCAAGCCGGCTCCCACAGGTAAAGCACAGGCCCTCAGAACGGTGGTGTACCTGTGGAGTGGGTTTGCCGGCGATAGGGCTGCAACGCAGCCCTACCCCGCCTGGGCACGAATACGAATCGCATCGTGCCGCCAGTACTCCAGGTCACAGTCGATCAGGTGCCCATGCTGGTCACTGTTGACCCGGGTGATATGCAGCCCAGGGCTGCCCGCAGACACCTTCAAGGCGGCTGCCGCGTCCACCGGCAAGGCCGTGGGCAGGATCTCGAAGCACACCTGCCCATACCGGATGCCATACACCCGCCCATAGATCTCGGTCAGAGACTGCGCCAGGTCCTGGTCAAGAATGCCCGGGAAGTAGCGCGGGTTGAGATAGTGCTCGGCATACAGCACCGCCCGCCCATCGATCCTGCGCAAGCGGCAGATCCTCACCACGCTGGACAACCCCGGCAGGCACAAACGCGCGCAGATGGCCGCCGGGGCGGGCTGCAGGCGCGCCGACAGCAGTTCGGTGGTGGGCTGACGGCCCTGGTCGCGCACCATCGCATGAAAGTGGCTGCGCTCGATCAAGTCGTAGGTCAGCCGCTGGGGCGCGACAAACCAGCCGCGCCGCTCCTCTCGATAGATCAGGCCCTGGGCCTCGAGCTGCACCAGCGCCTCGCGCAAGGTGATACGGGTGGTGTCGAACACCTCACTGAGCCTGCGCTCGGCCGGCAGCTTGCCTCCTGGCGCCAGCAAGCCGTGCTCGATCTGCTCCTGCAGGGCATGGCAGATGGCTGTTACCGCACGCGGTGGCGTCGACTGCATCAAAGGTTACCTATCTGGACTAGTCCAGCCCCAAAGCAGGGCATCTGGAGAATAGTGCAAGCCTAGGCACGGCTGATGAACATCCTGTGACAAAGGCCTTAGCCGAGCCCTGCCAGAAACGCGCCAAGCCCGCAAAATCAAGGATGCGAACTGGTCTACGCTGTACTTTCAGGTGATTGCGGCCAGCCGTTCAGGCCTTCCCCTACATCAAATTGTCACGCAAGCAGCCTACCTTGGCGCAAGGTTTGCTGACCTAGACCAACCATTTCCAAGCAACGCTTACATGCATGACAACGATCGCTAAAGGCACCCACCCAAGGAGCTTCGGATGAAAAAGTTCTTCATGGCGTCACTGCTCGGTTCCGCTATCGCTCTGTGCACCTCGGCCATGGCCGCAGGCACCGACCTCAAGGCCCTGGAAGACGCTGCCCGCAAGGAAGGCGCAGTCAACAGCGTAGGTATGCCAGACGCCTGGGCCAACTGGAAAGGCACCTGGGAAGACCTGGCCAGCAAGTACGGCCTCAAGCACACCGACACCGACATGAGCTCGGCACAGGAAATCGCCAAGTTCGAAGCAGAGAAGGACAACGCCAGTGCCGACATCGGCGACGTTGGCGCGGCTTTCGGCCCGATTGCCGTGACCAAGAGTGTGAGCCAGCCGTACAAGCCGAGCACCTGGGACCAGGTACCAGAGTGGGCCAAAGACAAGGATGGCCACTGGGCGCTGGCCTATACCGGCACCATCGCCTTCATCATCAACAAGGACCTGGTGAAGGAAGGTGACCGCCCCACCAGCTGGCATGATCTGGAAAAGGGCAAATACAAGGTCGCCATCGGTGACGTAGGCACTGCTGCCCAAGCCGCCAATGGTGTGCTGGCTGCCGCCATTGCCTACAAGGGCGACGAGAAGAACATCGAACCCGGCCTGCAGCTGTTCACCAAACTGGCCCAGCAAAAGCGCCTGTCGTTGGCCAACCCGACCATCCAGACCCTGGAAAAAGGTGAAGTGGAAGTCGGCGTGGTGTGGGACTTCAATGGCCTGAGCTACCGTGAACAGATCGACCCCAAGCGCTTCGAGGTGCTGATCCCGTCCGACGGCACGGTGATTTCCGGCTATACCACCATCATCAACAAGTACGCCAAACATCCGAATGCGGCCAAGCTGGCGCGTGAGTACATCTTCAGCGACGCCGGGCAGATCAACCTGGCCAAGGGGCATGCCCGGCCGATTCGCGCCGAGCACCTGAAGCTGCCGCAGGAGGTACAGGCCATGCTGCTGCCCAACGAGCAGTACAAGGCCGCGCAACCGATCAAGGATGCCGCAGCCTGGGAAGCGACGTCCAAGGCGCTGCCGCAGAAGTGGCAGGAGCAAGTGATCATCGAGATGGAATGAGGGCCTGGAATTTCTAGTGCCCGAACCGACCTCATCGCCGGCAAGCCGGCTCCCACGGGGTCATCACAGAACACCGTGGGAGCCGGCTTGCCGGCGATGAAGGCAACACGGTTATTGACTGGAGCCACCATGCAACACAACGTCATCCTGGTCCTGCTCGACGGCCTCAACCACCAAGTAGCCCACCACGCCATGGGCCACCTGCATGCCTATGTCGAAGCCGACCGCGCTGCACTGTATCGCGTGGAGTGCGAGCTGCCTTCCCTTTCGCGGCCACTCTACGAATGCATCCTCACCGGCGTGCCGCCGATCGACAGCGGCATCGTGCACAACAACGTCAACCGCCTGTCCAACCAGCGCAGCGTGTTCCACTACGCCCGCGAGGCCGGCCTGGGCACGGCGGCAGCGGCCTATCACTGGATGAGCGAGCTGTACAACCGCTCGCCCTTCGACCCGCTGCGCGACCGCCATACCCACGCGCCGAAGCTGCCGATCCAGCACGGGTTGTTCTACTGGGCCGACCACTACCCTGACTCGCACCTGCTGGCCGACGCAGAATACCTGCGCCGGCGCCATGCGCCGAACTTCCTGCTGGTGCACCCGATGAATATCGACGACGCCGGCCACCGCCACGGCCTGGACAGCAGCCAGTACCGCAACGCTGCACGCAGCGCCGACATTCTCCTGGCCGACTACCTGCCACGCTGGCTCGAAGAGGGTTACCAGGTGCTGGTGACCGCCGACCACGGCATGAACAACGACCGTTCGCACAACGGCCTGCTGGCCGAGGAGCGCGAAGTGCCGCTGTTCGTGTTCGGCGATGCCTTCAGCCTGGACCCGGCTGCCAAGCCGCTGCAGACCGAACTGTGCGGCACGATCTGCGAACTGCTCGGCGCAGCCCATGACAAGACCGTATGCCGGGAGCTGCTCAAGTGACCAGCCCTAACAGCAGCCACCGTGGCCGCTACCTGGCCCTGCTCTGCCTGCTGCCGTTCGCCGTGTTCTTCGTCATCTTCCAGATCGCCCCGCTGGCCTGGGTGGCGATCAACAGCGTGCAGTCGGACGCCGGTTGGGGGCTGGACAACTTCAGCAAGGTATTCGCCTCCAAATTCTACCTGCAGGCACTGCAGCGCAGCCTGGAGATCAGCTTCTGGTCGAGCCTGTTCGGCATCGTCATCGCCACCCTGGGCGCCTATTCGCTGCGCCAGGTGGATTCGCGACTACGCGACTTCGTCAGCGCCTTCGCCAACATGACCAGCAACTTCGCCGGCGTACCGCTGGCCTTCGCCTTCATCATTCTGCTCGGTTTCAACGGCGCGCTGACCCTGTTGCTCAAGCAGGCAGGCTTGCTGGAAGACTTCAGCATCTATTCCAAGAGCGGGCTGATCCTGGTGTACACCTATTTCCAGATCCCGCTGGGCGTGCTGCTGCTCTACCCGGCCTTCGACGCCCTGCGCGAAGACTGGCGCGAGTCCGCTGCGCTGCTCGGCGCCAGCCACTGGCAGTACTGGCGGCACATCGGCCTGCCGGTGCTGACCCCGGCATTGCTCGGCACCTTCGTCATCCTGCTGGCCAATGCCCTCGGCGCCTACGCCACGGTGTATGCGCTGACCACCGGTAACTTCAACGTGCTGCCGATCCGCATCGCCGGCCTGGTGGCTGGTGACATCAGCCTCGACCCAAACCTGGCCAGCGCCCTGGCCATGGTGCTGGTGGGATTGATGACGCTGGTCACGGTGGTCCATCAATGGCTGCTCAAGAGGAGCTACCATGCGCGCTGAAAACACTGCTGCCGGCCTCTACCATCGCGTGGTGGTGTACCTGCTGTTCATCATCCTGCTGCTGCCACTGGCCGGCACCCTGCTCTACTCGCTGGCCACCAGCTGGTCCGCGACCCTGCTGCCCAGCGGCCTGACCCTGAAGTGGTACCTGGCGCTATGGAGCGAGCCGCGCTTCCTCGCCGCCTTCGGCCAGTCGCTGCTGGTGTGCGTCGGTGCCCTGGTGCTGTCGGTAGTGCTGATCCTGCCGCTGCTGTTCGTGGTGCATTACCACTTCCCCAGGCTCGACGCGCTGATGAACATCCTCATCCTGCTGCCCTTCGCGGTGCCGCCGGTGGTGTCGTCGGTGGGCCTGCTGCAGCTCTATGGCAGTGGGCCGATGGCCATGGTCGGCACGCCATGGATCCTCATCGGCTGCTACTTCACCATCGCCCTGCCCTTCATGTACCGGGCGATCACCAACAACCTGCAGGCGATCAACCTGCGCGACCTGATGGACGCCGCCCAGTTACTGGGGGCCAGCACCTGGCAGGCGGCGTTGCTGGTGGTACTGCCGAACCTGCGCAAGGGCCTGATGGTCGCCCTGCTGCTGTCGTTCTCGTTCCTGTTCGGCGAATTCGTGTTCGCCAACCTGCTGGTGGGCACTCGCTACGAGACCCTGCAGGTGTACCTGAACAACATGCGCAACAGCAGCGGCCACTTCAACAGCGCCCTGGTGATCTCGTACTTCGCCTTCGTGCTGGTGCTGACCTGGGTCGCCAACCGCTTGAACAAGGACAAGACCTGACATGAGCTTCGTCAGCGTACAGAAACTGCACAAGAGCTATGGCGGCACGCCGGTATTCGAGAACATCGACTGCCAGATCGAACGCGGCGAATTCGTCACCCTGCTCGGCCCCTCCGGCTGCGGCAAATCCACCCTGCTGCGCTGCATCGCCGGCCTGACCCCGGTGGACGGCGGGCAGATCCTGCTCGACGGCCAGGACATCGTGCCGCTGACCCCGCAGAAGCGCGGGATCGGCATGGTGTTCCAGAGCTATGCGCTATTCCCCAACATGACCGTCGAGCAGAACGTCGCCTTCGGCCTGCGCATGCAGAAGGTCAAGGCCGACGAGAGCCAGGCGCGTGTGCGCGACGTGCTGGAGCTGGTGGAGTTGGGCAGTTTCGCCGGGCGCTACCCGCACCAGTTGTCGGGCGGCCAGTGCCAGCGCGTGGCCCTGGCCCGCTCGCTGGTCACAAGGCCGCGCCTGCTGCTGCTCGACGAGCCGCTGTCGGCGCTGGATGCACGTATCCGCAAGCACCTGCGCGAGCAGATTCGCGCGATCCAGCGCGAGCTGGGGCTGACCACTATCTTCGTCACCCACGACCAGGAAGAGGCGCTGACGATGTCGGACCGCATCTTCCTGATGAACCAGGGGCGCATCGTCCAGAGCGGCGATGCCGAAACCCTCTACACCGCCCCCGTCGACCTGTTCGCCGCGGGCTTCATCGGCAATTACAACCTGCTCGACGCCGACAGTGCCAGCCGACTCCTGCAGCGCCCGGTGGCCAGCCGCCTGGCGATCCGCCCGGAGTCGATCACCCTGGGCCTGAACGGTGAACTGGACGCCCAGGTGCACAGTCACAGCCTGCTCGGCAACGTGATTCGCTACCGCGTACGGGTGCGCGAGGTAGAGCTGGTGGTCGATGTGCTCAACCGCTCACCGGCTGACCTGCACGCCGACGGCCAGCGGGTATCCCTGTCGATCGACCCCACGGCGCTACGGGAAGTGGCCTAAGGAGACTCACTACATGGCACTGGCAATTTTCGATCTCGACGAAACCTTGATCCATGGCGACTGCGCGTCGTTGTGGAGCGAACAGATGGCCCGCCTGGGCTGGGTGGATGGTAAGGAATTCTTGCGCCGTGACCATGCGCTGATGGAGGCCTACGGCAAGGGCCACCTGCAGATGGAAGACTACATGGCCTTCAGCCTCGAACCGATTGCCGGGCGTACCCTGGAAGAGGTGGAACACCTGGTCGAGCCGTGGGTCGAGGAGGTGATCGAACCGATCATCTATGGCGACGCCTGCCGCTGCATCGCCGAGCACCGCGATCGGGGCGACCGCATCCTGATCATTTCCGCTTCGGGCACGCACCTGGTCGGGCCGATAGCGGCGCGCCTGGGGGTGGACGAGTACCTGGCGATCGAGCTGGAGGCGGTGAACGGGGTGTATACCGGCAAGACCCATGGGGTGCTGACCTACCGTGAAGGCAAGATCACCCGCTTGCTGGAGTGGCTGGACCAAGAGCAGGAGAACCTTGAGGGGGCAAGTTTCTATTCCGACTCGCGCAATGACCTGCCGCTGTTGCTTAAGGTGGATTTTCCGCATGTGGTGAACCCGGATGCGGTGCTGCGCGAACATGCCAAGCGCAATGGGTGGCCGATTTTGAGCTGGTCCTGAAGCATTGCACAGGCAGTTCCGGACCTATCGCCGGCAAGCCGGCTCCCACAGGCATGGCAGCGCTCGTAAGGCCTGCACCCTACCTGTGGAAGCCGGCTTGCCGGCGATGGGCTCTCAGGGCTACACCAGCGTCGGGTCGATGACCATCACCAGCTTGCCCGACACCTGGTTGCTCTCAAGCTCGGCATACGCCGCCTGGGCGAACTCGACCGGGTAGGTGTCCACCAGCTGCGGCGACAGGCGCCCTTCAGCGAACAGCGGCCACACCTGCTGCTGCAGCTCGCGCAGCAACTCGGCCTTGAACCCATCGTCACGGTTGCGTAACGTCGAGCCAGTGATCTCCAGGCGCTTGCCCAGCACCTGCGCCAGGTCCAGCTCGAACTTGCGCCCGCCCATCAGACCGATGATGACCCAACGCCCATCACGGCCCAGCAGCTTGAGGTTCAGCTGGCCATAGCTGGCGCCCACCGGGTCGAGAATCACATCGAACGGGCCGAGACCTTCGAGCGCGTCGAGATTCTCGTTGCGCACCACGCCACCGGCCGCACCCAGGGCCTGGCAGTAGGCCAGCCGATCCTGCGAGCCGACGCTGGCATACACCGGGTTGCCAAACGCCTTGCACAGCTGGATCGCAGCCGAACCCACGCCACTGGCACCGGCGTGCACCAGCACCTTCTCGCCCGCCTTCACCGCACCTAGCTGGAAGATGTTCAACCAGGCCGTGGCATACACCTCGGGCAGCGCCGCCGCTTCCTGCAAGCTCAGGCCCTCGGGCACCGGCAGCACATGGCGGGCATCGACCACCACTTCCTCGGCCATGGCACCGCTGGCCAACAGGGCGCACACCCGGTCGCCCACGCGCCAGTCGGCGCCCGCCCCCACTTCCTCGATAATGCCGGCGCACTCCAGGCCCATGTATGGGCTGGCGCCCGGAGGTGGCGGATAGAGGCCCTTCATTTGCAGCAGGTCGGCGCGGTTCAGGCCCGCAGCGGCCACTCGAATGCGTACTTGGCCGGCGTCACAAACCGGGCGTTCTGCCTCGACCCAGGCCACATGTCCGTCTTCGCCTTGCAATGCTTTCACAGTGCCTCCATAGTTGAATCATGACTGAGCCTGGGGAACGCTTGCCCCAGGCTTTTTGCAGTATTTGTCCGGCTCCATGGAACCGGCAACGGAAAAGACGGCCTACTATGCGTGATCAATTGCCTCCACGTCGAATCAGCATGAAGCATTTCCTACCAAGCACTGCCCTGGCCATGATGATCGGCCTGGGCAGCCTCACGCTCGGCGGCAATGCGGCGGCCGCCAACAAGTGGGACAGCCTGCAGCCCGACCGTGACGAAATCGTCGCCAGCCTCAATGTGGTGGAGCTGCTCAAGCGCCACCATTACAGCAAGCCACCGCTCGATGACGCCCGCTCGGCGATCATCTACGACAGCTACATCAAGCTGCTCGACCCTGCGCGCAGCTACTTCACCGCGACCGACATCGCCGAGTTCGACAAGTGGAAGACGCAGTTCGACGACTTCCTCAAGAGCGGCAACCTCGACCCCGGTTTCACCATCTACAAGCGCTACCTGGACCGCGTGAAGCAGCGCCTGGACTTTGCCCTGGCCGAGCTGAACAAAGGCGTCGACAAGATCGACTTCACCACCAAGGAAACCTTGCTGATCGACCGCAAGGACGCGCCGTGGCTGACCAGCCAAGCCGAACTCGACGACCTGTGGCGCAAGCGCGTGAAAGACGAAGTGCTGCGTCAGAAGATCGCTGGCAAAGAGCCCAAGCAGATCCAGGAGACCCTGACCAAGCGCTACAAGAACCAGCTTGCGCGCCTGGACCAGACCCGTGCCGAGGACATCTTCCAGGCTTACATCAATACCTTCGCGCAGTCCTACGACCCGCATACCAACTACCTGTCGCCGGATAACGCCGAGAACTTCGACATCAACATGAGCCTGTCGCTCGAAGGCATCGGCGCAGTGCTGCAGAGCGACAACGACCAGGTGAAGATCGTGCGCCTGGTGCCGGCTGGCCCTGCGGCCAAGACCAAGCAGGTGGCCCCGGCCGACAAGATCATCGGTGTTGCCCAGGGCAACAAGGAAATGGTCGACGTGGTGGGCTGGCGCCTGGATGAAGTGGTCAAGCTGATCCGCGGCCCGAAAGGCTCGGTGGTGCGCCTGGAGATCATCCCGGCAAGCAATGCGCCAAGCGACCAGACCAGCAAGATCGTTTCCATCACCCGCGAAGCGGTCAAGCTCGAAGAGCAGGCGGCGAAGAAGTCGGTACTCAAGCTCAAACAGGATGGCCGCGACTACAAGCTGGGCATCATCGAGATCCCGGCCTTCTACCTGGACTTCAAGGCCTACCGTGCCGGCGACCCCGAGTACAAGAGCACCACGCGTGACGTGAAGAAGCTGCTCACCGAGCTGCAGAAGGAAAAAGTCGACGGCGTGGTCATCGACCTGCGCAACAACGGCGGCGGCTCCCTGCAGGAAGCCACCGAGCTGACCAGCCTGTTCATCGAGAAAGGCCCGACCGTGCTGGTACGCAACAGCGACGGCCGTGTCGACGTGCTCGAAGACGAGAACCCCGGCGCCTTCTACAAAGGCCCGCTGGCATTGTTGGTCAACCGCCTCTCGGCCTCGGCTTCGGAGATCTTCGCCGGTGCCATGCAGGACTACCACCGCGCCCTGATCATCGGCGGCCAGACCTTCGGCAAAGGCACCGTGCAGACCATCCAGCCGCTCAACCATGGCGAGCTGAAGCTGACCCTGGCGAAGTTCTACCGGGTTTCCGGGCAGAGCACCCAGCATCAGGGCGTGCTGCCGGATATCGACTACCCGTCGATCATCGACACCAAGGAAATCGGCGAAAGCGCCCTGCCCGAAGCCATGCCGTGGGACACCATCCGCCCGGTGGTCAAGCCGGCGGCCGACCCGTTCAAGCCGTTCCTGGCCCAGCTCAAGGCGCAGCATGAGGCACGCAGCGACAAGGATGCGGAATTTACCTACATCCGTGACCGCCTGGCGCTGACCCAGAAGCTGATGAACGAGAAGACCGTCAGCCTTAACGAGCAGGAGCGCCGTGCCCGCCACGACGACATCGAGGCCAAGCAGCTGGCGCTGGAAAACACCCGCCGCAAGGCCAAGGGCGAGGAGCCGCTCAAGGAGCTGAAGAAAGAAGACGAAGACGCCCTGCCGGTCGAGGATGAGAACACCAAGCCGGAGGACGATGCGTACCTGTCGGAGACCGGTCGCATTTTGATCGACTACCTCAGCGCCAGCACCAAGGTGGCCAAGAAGTAAGGGTTGGTCATGAAACAAAGGCCAGGTATGCAGATGCCTGGCCTTTTTTTTTTGCGGGACGAGGGTGCTCGCCTTGGGTCTTGTAGCGCCGCGGACATCGAGCGCCGCCCGCGCGGCGCATCGCGGATAAATCCGCTCCTACATTTGTTGCAACGTGCCTATGCCTGATAGGCCATGGTTGTCAGCCTTGTTTGTACGACGTGGTTTTTCGGCGGGCGCTAAAAACGGCCAACTATGGCCTTACAGACTATGGCACGTTGCAACAAATGTAGGAGCGGATTCATCCGCGATGCGCCGCGCGGGCGGCGCTCGATCTCATGAGCGATAGAAAACCAAAGCCGGGCTCCAGGCCCTCAGGCAATTTCTGGATAACAGTATTCGAACACCCTGACCACCTCAGAGGCATGCCAGGACGCCGCCTCCATGCCATCCACCGGCCCGGAGAAGCGCCCCAGGCGCTCCACGCACTCGAAGAAGCCAGTGCGCGGCAGGCGGCTGGCGCCCTGGCTGATGACCAGCGAACTGCGCAGCGGCTGCTCGGCGCGAGCATCGAGCACGGCCAGGTACTCCAGCGCGGCGGTCAGCGTCTGCATGGCAGGGCTGGGCAACTGCAGGCGCTCGATGAGCGCTCGGTAGGTCAGCAAGTGGCGTTGTCGGCGGGCCAGGTCGAGCTCGTCCAGCAGGCTTTGCCAGTGCTGGCGGCTGATCCTGACCTGGCTCATGACGGCTCGCTCCAGCCGGCGACGCCCAGGTGCCAGGCCAGGGCCCGGCGAATCGCCGCATCCGGCTGGCGCTCGCCGGATTCGATCATGGCCAGGTAGGCCGGGCTGACGCCCACATTGCGCGCCAACTGTTCAGCGGCAATGCCTTTGGCCTGGCGTATCTGCGCCACCTCGCCGAACGCAGGCAAGCTGACACTCGGCGCAGGCTGCTCTTGCTCTGATGTTGCGCTAACCGCTTCGGCAGGTGCCTGACCAGCTGCCTTGAGCAGCGCCTGATACTGTTCCCAGGGAACGACGGCGTACTCGGGCTGACCGTCCCGGCTAATGACCTGAATACCCATTACAACCCCCTTACATAGGATTACGGCATGTAATCCGTAGGCATAACCCTTATGCCAATTATATTACCAAGTGCGGGAGTCTGTGGGGATCGGCGCGCTTTCAGTGGGTTTTGCGCTCCAGGCGCAACGCTTCGGGGGTGTCGGGAAGGCGCTCGACCACGCGCAGACGCTCCGGCGCCTGGCTGTCGCGCCATGCCTTGAAACGCGCCAGCTCATCGGCCACGGTCTTCAGCACCCAGCCGAGCACCGCGATGTCATCGAGAAACCCTACCCCGAGAATCCAGTCGGGGATGGCGTCGATGGGGCTGACGAAATAAAGCAGGCCCGCAACGATGGTCACCAGCGCCTTGGGGCTGATCGCTCGGTACTCGCCGCGCCACCACGCCAGGCACAACGCCTGCAACAACTTGACGTCGTCACGTAGCTGACCCAGGCGCGGCCCCTTGCGGGCCACGGCGAACAACAGGGCCGGCAAACGACCACGGCTGAGCAATCGCTCGGCCAGGGGCAGGAAGCGGGCGAAATTCCAGGGTGCGCTCATGAGGCCTCCAGCGGGGAAGAGGTTATCCACATTTATTGTGGATAACCTTGTGAACAGGGCGAAGTTTCTGACGTCAGGTGCCCATAAGGCAAGGGCCCCGGTCAGATCGGGCGTTTTTTACACAGCGGTTTCAGGCGCGCAAACGATTTGCGTCTTACGCCTGATGCTGCCTCACACTGTCCTTGCTCGGACAATAACTCTGCCCCGGGGTTCGTTCGATGCTACCTGCACAAACAAGAACGCCCCGTCGAGACGGGGCGTTCCTGTAATAGCTGCCGTGCTTACTTGGCAGGCTCTTCAGCCGGGGCTTCGCCTTCAGGCGCGTCGCCTTGCAGCTGGCTCGGGTCCTTGATGGCGATCAGTTCCAGATCGAACACCAGCACCGAGTTGGCCGGAATCTGCGGGCTCGGGCTCTGAGCACCGTAGGCCAGATCAGCCGGGATGAACAGCTTGTACTTCTCGCCCACGTGCATCAGTTGCAGGCCTTCGACCCAACCAGGGATCACGCCGCTGACCGGCAGATCGATCGGGCTGCCGCGCTCGACGGAGCTGTCGAACACCTTGCCATCGATCAGCTTGCCTTCGTAGTGGACAGTGACCACGTCGGTCGGCTTGGGCTGCGGGCCGTCTGCCTTCTTGACCACTTCGTATTGCAGGCCCGAGGCAGTGGTGACCACGCCTGGCTTCTTGGCGTTTTCTTCGAGGAATTTCTTGCCAGCAGTGGCCGCTTCTTCGCTGGCCTTGACCTGACGCTCTTCGGCGCGCTTCTGCAGCGCGGTGAAGGCTTCTACCAGCTCTTCATCCTTGATGCGCTGGTCTTTCTTGCCAACGGCGTCTTCGATGCCGAGGGCTACGGCTTTGGAATCAAGGTCTTCCATGCCTTCCTGGGCCATGCTCTTGCCGATGTTCAGGCCGATACCGTAGGAGGCTTTCTGTGCCGGAGTTTTCAGCTCGGGGCTGCTGGCTTGTTGGTCGCAGCCAGCCAGTACCAGGCCTACCAGGGCAACCGCAGCCGCCAAACGATGCTGTTTCATGCTATTTCCTTGTTCATGCGCCATGTGGGCAATCAGGGTAAAGCCGCGAGCTTATCAGGCGGCCATTACCCATGGCTACCGGCATAAGAGCGGGTTCTGGTGAGGAAGTTCAGTACTTAAAAGGTTATTCATCCATACACCGCAGCCAATGGCCAGTATTGACCCTTGATCGCGGTTTTGCTCGAAATTTATGGCGATTTATGTCTGCCAGTTCTGAGCCCCGGCAAGTGCTCAGGGATAGCGCCCGTCGCGATACAGTTCAGCCACTTCGCGCAGCACGTCGCACACCCACTGCCCTGGCACGCTCTGCGGCAACGCGGCATTGCGGCAGATACCCACCGAACCGCCAGGTTCGCGAACGCCCAGGTCGAGTTCGGCCAGTTCACTGCGGCGCAGGTCGAGCAATACCGCATCACGCGGTGCCACCCACACGCCATCGCTGCCTAACAGGTAACGCCGGCTCAACGCCAGCGACAAGGTCTCAAGGCGCTGCGCCGGCATCTGGATACCGCACTGCACGAACAGGCTGTCGGCGTGCTGGCGAATGGTGGTGCCCGAGGGTGGCAGCACCAGGGGATAGCGGCTGACCTGCGCCCGCTCCATCGGCACCTTTGCCAGCAAGGGATGCCCGGGGCGTACCACCAGGGCCATCGATTCGCTGTACAGGTGCTCGAACGACAAGCCCTGAATCTGCGGACTGTCGGTCATGCGCCCGACTACCAGCTCCAGCTCCCCCAGGTGCAACTGCCCCAGCAGCTGTGCGCTGACGCCGGTCACCACGCTGATCACCAGCGTTTCATGGCGTTGATGCAACCGGCACAGCACTTCGGGCATCAGCAGCCCTTCGACCGTCGACAGCACGCCAATGCGCACCTGCGACGGTACGCGCGCTTCGCCCCGCAGGCTGCTCACGCCATCGCGCAAGGCCTGCACACTGGGCCCGGCATAACGCATGAAGCGGCTACCGGCGGGGGTCAGCACTACTCCCTGGCGGCCGCGCTCGAACAGGCGCGCCTCGAGCAGGTCTTCGAGTTCCTTAAGGGTCTTGGAAATCGCCGGCTGGCTGATCGCCAGGATGTCGGCGGCCCTGGCCAGGCTGCCCTGCCGGGCAATCTCCAGGAAGCACAGCAGGTGGCGGTACTTGATGCGGGTGTCGAGGTTCATGCCGGCAAGCTTAACGCATCGCCACCTGCGGCGTATCCGGGTCGCGCTGCTGGCGGCGGAACTGCCCTGGCGGCAGTCCGTGGATCTGGCGAAAACGCCGGGAGAAGTAAGCTTCATCCGCAAAACCACACAGCCGCGCCACCTCCCCCACCGGCCGACTGCCGTTGAGCAGGTAGTTGCGCGCAGCATGCATACGCCGCTCCAGCACCAGCTCGCTGAAGGTCTTGCCGATTTCTTTGCGCAGCCAGTGGGTCAGGTAGGTGGGCGACAGGTAGGTAGCCGCCGCTACCTTGTGCAGGCTGAGGTCGGGGTCATCGATATGCCGGCGCAGGTAGTCGCTCATTCGCCCCAGCGCGGCACGGCGGCTGAGCTGGGCGGCATTGCTGTCGGCCAATTCGCGCAGCGGCTCGGCATACAAGCCGCAGACCTGGCCGATCAGCTGCAACAACAGGCCCTTGAGCATCTCGCGGCTGCCGAAGCGGCGGTTGGCATCGAGTGCACGCATTTGCCCAAGGATGCGCTGCACCTCGGCGAACTCGGTGTCATCCAGGCAGAAATCGAGGTGCTCCTGAAAGCGGAACGGAGACAGCTCGGGCGCCTGCAGGATCGATACCTCTTCCAGGTCCATCGGGTCGCAGGTCAGGTGCGGCAAAAGAAACGTCTGGGAGAAGTTGATCACCACGAAATCGCTGTCGGCCGGGTGCGGGATCACATGCACCCGGTGCGGCAGGATGAAGGCCAGGGTGTTGCGCCGAAAGGGGCGCTGCACGCTGCCGATGTGCTGCACGGTGTCGCCGCCGAGATTGACCTGGATCTGGAAGTACTCGTGGCGATGCGGCGCTGTTTCCGCGGGGCGCCCGCGCTGGTCGCGAATGTAGAAATCCATCAGCTCGCTGCGCTGCTGCATGAGGTAGGTGGGGACCTCGCGCTTAGGGGGCATGGGCAATCTCCGGTGTGCGGCCATAAGTTGTACGACATCATCGATTAAACCCCGTGTGCAAAAACCGACGCAACAGCAAATCGCTACACCCCTCTAAAAATGGGATTACAGGCACAAATCGAGATAAAACCCCGGGCTTTGATTTTTTTGGACAGCATGGCCGCGCCACGGCTTGTGTGAAAAAAACAGTCTAAAACCCCCGTTGCATTCAAGATGTTGTACGACCACTTTAGAAAAGGGACTGCAGCCCAACCTCTACCAACAACAACAAACGAGGTCGACTCATGTCGAGCACGCCTACCTCCCGCACCGCGGCGCCGTCGTTCGCGCTGGACGCGGCCACATCGCAACGCCTGCCCTCTCGTCGCCGCTGGTTCATGCTCTCGCTGCTACTGGTGGCGACCATCATCAACTACGTCGACCGGGTCAACATCTCCATCGCCGCGCCCTTCATGGCCAAGGACCTTGGCCTGGACAAGGTCGAGATGGGCCTGATCTTCTCCGCCTTCGCCTGGACCTATGCCTTGGCCCTGGTGCCCGCGGGTTTCATCGCCGACCGTTTCGGCTCGCGCCTGACCTATGGCGTGTCGCTGATCAGTTGGTCGGCAGTCACCGTGGCCCAGGGCCTGGCCAGCGGCTTTGCCTCGCTGTTCGGCTTGCGCCTGGCGGTCGGGGCCATGGAAGCGCCGGCCTTCCCCGCCAACAGCCGCGCGGTGACGGTGTGGTTCCCGGCCCGCGAGCGCGGCATGGCCAGCAGCATCTATGTCTGTGGCCAGTACCTGGGCACGGCACTGTTCACCGGAGCCTTGCTGTGGCTGGCCACCACCTATGACTGGCGCCATGTGTTCTACAGCACCGGCCTGGTCGGCATCCTGTTCGGCGCGGTGTGGCTGTGGCTGTACCGCGATCCGCTGAACTGCAAGAAGGTCAGCCCTGAAGAACTGGCCTATATCGAGCAAGGCGGCGGGCTGGTTAAAAGCAGCCAGGAGCGCACTCGTTTCGACTGGCGCCAGGTCGCCGAGTTGTTCCGCTACCGCCAGGTGTGGGCGATCTGCCTAGGCAAGTTCGCCAGTACCTCCGCGTTGTATTTCTTCCTCACCTGGTTCCCCACCTACCTGATCGAAGAGCGCCAACTGACCTTGATCAAGGTCGGCATCTTCGCCGTGATGCCGTTCATTGGCGCCACGGTCGGCATCCTGCTGGCGGGTATCGTCTCGGACCTGATGATCCGCCGGGGCTATTCGCTTTCGTTTGCACGCAAGCTGCCGCTGGTGGTGGGCTCGATGCTGGGCATGTCGATCGTGCTGGTGAACTTCACCGACTCCAACGTGCTGTGCATCGCGGTGCTGACCCTGGCGTTCTTCGCCCAGGGCATCGCCTCGTCATCGTGGGCGGCAGTGTCGGAGGTGGCCCCCAAGGAATTGATCGGCCTGACCGGCGGGATCACCAGCCTGGCGGCGAACATCGGCGGCATCGTCACGCCGATCGTGATTGGCGCCATCGTGCACGCCAGCGGCTCGTTCGCCATGGCTTTCTGGTTCATCGGCGCAGTGGCATTGATGGGCACCCTGTCGTACTCGCTGCTGCTCGGAAAGCTGTACCGGATCGAACTGAAGACCGCCGCATGACCCGGATAAGTCCAAGCCGACCCCGCTTTAGTCCAACTTTGCCCGCCAGCCGCTAGCTAGTCTGGCCACTCCCGTACGGAGGATCCACCCATGACCTACTTGTTCAACCCGCAGGCTACCGTCAGCCTGCCGATCCAGGGCAGCACCGCACGCTTTCCGGTCGGCCGGGTATTCTGCCTGGGCCGCAATTACCCCTGGCCCGAGGCCGCCGGCCCGGCGCCACGCGAGCCCGTGTTCTTCATGAAGCCCGCCAGCAACGTGGTCGAGGCGCAGGGCGAGCTGCCCTTCCCGCCGCAGACCGACGAGTTCTGCCACGAAATCGAGCTGGTGGCAGCAATTGCCAAAGGCGGTGTCGATATCGCTCCGGAACAGGCACTGGAGCATGTGTACGGGTTTGCCGTCGGCCTCGACATGACGCGCCGAGACCGTCAGCGCCAGGCCAAGAGCGAGGGCTTGCCCTGGGAAGGCGCCAAGGTCTTCGAAGCCTCGGCGCCGATGACCGCCATCACGCCCACCAGCCAGTTGCCCTGGCCGCTGGACGCATCGCTGTGGCTACAGGTCAACGGCCAGGAGCGCCAGCGCGCCCACCTGAGCACACAGACCTGGCCCCTGGCTGAAGTGATCAGCCGCCTGTCCCGCCAACTGCCGCTGCTGCCCGGCGATCTGATCATGACCGGCAGCCCACCCGGCGTAGCGCCATTGAGCCCGGGAGACCTCATCCACGCCGGCATCGATGGCATCGGCGAACTGCACCTGCGGGTCGGCCCGCGCCCCGCCGGGCAAACCGCGAATGCCGCCTGAACTTCACTGGAGCCTTGCCATGAACCCACACAAGAAAATCGCCCTGGTCACTGGCGCGGGCAGCGGGATAGGCCGCGCCGTTGCACTCGCCCTGTTGGAAGAGGGTTTCAGCCTGGTACTCGCCGGGCGCCGCGCCGAGCCGCTGCAGACACTGGTTGAACAGGTGCATGCAGCCGGCGGGGAAGCCCTGGCCGTGCCCACCGATGTGCGCAATGAACAGAGCGTCGCGCACCTGTTCGCTACCGTAGAGGAAGTCCATGGCCGCCTCGACGTGATCTTCAACAACGCCGGCATCAACGCCCCGGCCGTGCCGATCGACGAGCTGCCGCTGGAGAACTGGCGCAACGTCATCGCCACCAATGTCGACGGCGTATTCCTCTGCGCCCGCGCAGCCTTCGGGCTGATGCGCCGCCAGCAGCCGCAGGGAGGGCGAATCATCAACAACGGCTCGATCTCGGCCCACAGCCCACGCCCTTTCACCGCACCGTACACCGCCAGCAAGCACGCCGTGCTTGGCCTGACCAAGGCTCTGGCGCTGGATGGGCGCCCCTACGGCATCGTGTGCAGCCAGGTGGATATCGGCAATGCCCTGACCGAGCTTTCCGAACGCATGACCCGTGGCGTGCGCCAGGCCAATGGCGAGATCGCCGCCGAACCGATGCTCGACGTGCGTCATGTGGCCGAAGCGGTGCGCTATATCGCCGCCCTGCCGCTGCAGGCCAACGTGCTGAACATGACCGTGATGGCCAGCAACATGCCCTTTGTCGGCCGTGGCTGACCCCTGCTTTGATGGAGTGACCGATGAAACCTGAAGTTCTGCAACTGAGCCCGATCCTCATCCCGCACATTCGCGAGCGACTCGAAGCACTGTTCACCGTGCACCGTTACTACGAACAGGCCGACAAGGACGCCTGCCTCAACACGCATGGCGGCAACATCCGTGGCGTTATCACCGGCGGCCACACCGGCATCAGCCGGGCACTGATGGCGCGCCTGCCGAAACTGGAAGTGGTGGCCGTCAACGGCGTCGGCACCGATGCGGTGGACCTGGCCTATGCCCGCGATCGCGGCATCCAGGTTACCGCCACCCTCGGCGCCCTCACCGAGGACGTCGCCGACCTCGCCATCGGCCTGTTGATCGGCGTTTGCCGTGGGCTGTGCACGGGCGACCGTTTCGTCCGCGCCGGCCACTGGGCCACCAGCGCCACGCCATTGGCCCCGCTACCACTGGCGCGCCAGGTATCGGGCATGCGCGTGGGTATTGTCGGCATGGGCCGGGTCGGACGCGCAGTGGCACAGCGTGCGGCGGCATTCGGTTGCCCGATTCGCTACACCGACCTGCAGGCACTGGATGTGCCTTACGGGTTCGAGGCAGATCTTGCGCAACTGGCCCGCGATAGCGATGCGTTGATCCTGGCCGCTGCGGCAGACAAGGGGGAGGCGCTGGTCAATCGAGAGATCCTGCGGGCACTGGGGCCAGAGGGTTACCTGATCAACATTGCACGCGGCAAGCTGGTGGATGAACCGGCATTGATCGCCGCACTGCAAGCAGGCGAAATCGCAGGCGCTGCGCTGGATGTGTTTGCCGATGAACCGCGGGCGCCGCAAGCGCTATTCGAGCGTGAAGATGTGGTGCTGCAACCGCACCGTGCCAGTGCCACGGTACAGACCCGCACACGCATGGGGGAAATGGTGGTAGCCAGCCTGGTGGATGTCTTTGCCGGGCGCGAACCGCAAGGCCTGGTGATCTAGGTAGTCTGCGCGGGCCCTGTCGCCGGCAAGCCGGCTCCCACAGTGAAGCGGTCAAGATCTCTGTGGGAGCCGGCTTGCCGGCGATCAAGCCACCGCAGTCGCATCACCCCAGCGCCACTTCCACTGCCTCCCCATTCATCCGCACCGGCCACACCCGCAACCTTTGCCCGGCATCCTCCAGGCACACTCCGCTCTGCAAGCTGAAATGCTGCTTGTACAGCGGCGCCGCCACCACCAGTTCACCCTGCAGGCTGCCCACCAATCCGCGACCGATGATGTTGGCCCCTGAGCATGGGTCGCGGTTGTCCACCGCGTACAGGCGCTGCTCCAGACCCGGCAGGTAGAACACCGCCACCTGGGTACCGGCCAGCCACACCACCACGCCAGAGTCGGCTACCAGGTCATCGGCCAGGCACACCGCTTGCCAGTTTTCCTGAGTTTTCACTGCAGCATTGGACAGGTTCATCACACAGCCTCCTCGGTGGTTGGAATCAAGTGCAGGGGCGCAGCAGGCCGGCGCTGTTCGCGTTCGCGCACGAAGTGCACGTCCGGGTCGGCGCGCCGGTCGTTGACGAAGGTACGGAAGCGCTTGAGCTTCTCGGGGTCGTTGAGGGCGTTGGCCCACTCGCATTCGTACTGGTCGACCACATGCTGCATCTGCGACTCCAGCTCGGCGCCCAGGCCCAGGCTGTCCTCGAGGATCACCTGCTTGAGGTACTCCAGGCCACCGTCCAGGCTTTCGCGCCACACCGAAGTGCGCTGCAGTTTGTCGGCAGTGCGGATGTAGAACATCAGCACGCGGTCGATCAGGCGCACCAGGGTCTCGTCATCCAGGTCGGTGGCGAACAGCTCGGCGTGGCGCGGGCGCATGCCGCCGTTACCGCAGATGTACAGGTTCCAGCCCTTGTCGGTGGCGATCACGCCGATGTCCTTGCTCTGCGCCTCGGCGCATTCGCGGGTGCAGCCGGACACCGCGAACTTGAGCTTGTGCGGGCTGCGCAGGCCTTTGTAGCGGTCCTCCAGGCGCAGGGCCATGCCGACACTGTCCTGCACGCCGTAGCGGCACCAGGTGCTGCCCACACAGGATTTCACCGTGCGCGTCGACTTGCCATAGGCGTGGCCGGTCTCGAAGCCGGCTTCGATCAGCTCGCCCCAGATCAGCGGCAATTCGTGCAACTGGGCGCCGAACAGATCGATGCGCTGGCCGCCGGTGATCTTGGTGTAGAGATCGTACTTCTTCGCCACCTGGCCGATCACGATCAGCTTGTCCGGGGTGATTTCACCACCGGGGATGCGCGGCACCACCGAGTAAGTGCCGTTCTTCTGCATGTTGGCCATGAAGGTGTCGTTGGTGTCCTGCAGCGGCACCAGCGCCGGGTCCATGATCGGCTGGTTCCAGCACGAGGCGAGGATCGAGCCCACGGCCGGCTTGCAGATGTCGCAACCCACGTGCCCTTTGCCGTGGCGTTCGAGCAGGTCGTTGAAGGTGCGAATGCCCTCGACCCTTACCAGCCCGTAGAGCTCCTGGCGGGTGTAGGCGAAGTGCTCGCACAGGCTTTTGTCCACGGTCACGCCGCGGGCCGTCAGTTCATGCTCGAAGACCTGCTTGAGCAACGCTGCGCAACCACCGCAGCCGGTAGCCGCCTTGGTGCAGCCCTTGACCGCGGCGAGGTCGCCGCACCCCCCGTCGATGGCGGCGCACACTGCCCCTTTGCTGACGTTGTGGCACGAGCAGATGGTCGCGCTGTCGGGCAGCGCGTCGGCGCCCAGGGCCGGCGCACCGCCACTTTGCGGGAGAATCAAGGCGGCCGGGTCGGCCGGCAGGGCGATGCCGTTCTGGGCGTATTGCAGCAAGGTGTCGTAGTAGCTGTTGTCGCCGACCAGCACCGCGCCAAGCACACGCTTGCCGCTGGCATCCACCACCAAGCGGCGGTAGGCGCTGTTGGCCTCGTCGATGAAGCGATAGCTGCGTGCGCCCGGCGTGGCGCCGTGGGCGTCGCCGATGGAGCCGACGTCCACGCCCAGCAGCTTGAGCTTGGTCGACATGTCGGCGCCGTTGAATTCCCCGCAGGCCTCGCCCAGCAGCAGCGCCGCCAGGTTGCGCGCCATGCTGTAGCCAGGGGCGACCAAGCCGAACACGCTGCCGTTCCACGAGGCGCATTCGCCGATGGCGAAGATGCGCGGGTCGCTGGTGCGGCATTGGTCGTCGATCACCACGCCACCGCGCGCCGCGATTTCCAGGCCGCTGGCGCGCCCCAGTGCGTCCTGCGGGCGAATGCCGGCAGAGAACACGATCAGGTCGGTTTCCAGGTGTTCACCACCGTCGAAGTTCATGCGGTAGCGGTGCTGTTCGCCGGCGCTGATCGACTGCGTGGCCCGCGACAGGTGCACGCCTACGCCAAGGGCTTCGATCTGCGCCTTGAGCGCCGCCCCGCCCTCGCCATCGAGCTGCACCGGCATCAGCCGTGGGGCGAACTCCACCACATGGGCTTCCAGGCCCAGCGACTTGAGCGCGTTGGCCGCCTCCAGGCCCAGCAGGCCACCACCCACCACCACGCCACGGCGGGCAGCGCTGGCAGCGGCACGGATGGCGTCAAGGTCGTCGAGGGTGCGGTAGACCAGGCGGGCATTGCCGCTGGAGCCTTCGAACGGTGGTACGAACGGGTATGAGCCGGTGGCCAGGATCAGCTGGTCGTAGCCGTAGCGGCCTTCGGCGGTGATCACCTGGCAACGCTCGCGGTCGATTTCCAGCACCGCTTCACCCAGGTGCAGGTGTACGCCGCTGTCGCCGTAGAAGTCCGGCCCGCACAGGGCCAGGGTTTCGGCACAGCTGCCGCCGAAGTATTCGGACAGGTGCACACGGTCGTAGGCGCGCTGGCGCTCTTCGCCGAACACGCGCACTTCGAAGCGCGCCAGCGCGCTGCGTTCGACCAGTTGCTCGACGCAATGGTGGCCGACCATGCCGTTGCCGACGATGATCAGTCGCTCTCGTTGCCTGCTCGCTGTTGCCTTCATATGCCGATCCTCGATCAAAAAAAAAGCGCCTGGAGCCGAAGCTCCAGGCGCCTTTGCCTGTATTCATCACGGTGTGCCCGGGTTGATCGCCATTGACCAGGGGGCTAGTTGTAGGGGAGATGTAGCAGGGACTGTGCCAAATGGGTTGTCGGGGCTGGCCCTATCGCCGGCAAGCCGGCTCCCACAGGGGCGGCAGCGTTATCGGGGCCGGTGGTGTACCTGTGGGAGCCGCCTTGCCAGCGATGGGGCCAGCCCACCCAACGCACATTCAAGGTGCAACGCTCCCCATCCTGGGGCAGCTCAGTACACATCCCGCCGATAACGCTTGGCCTTGCCCAGCGCGTCCATGTAGGCATCGACATCCACGCCCCCATGCTCGGCAATGATCCCGCGCAGCGCCGCATCCACATCCTTGGCCATGCGCTCGGCATCACCACAGACATAGAAGCAGGCCCCCGCCTCCAGCCATTGCCACACCTGCGCCCCCTGCTCGCGCAGGCGCTGTTGCACATAGATCTTCTCGGCCTGGTCACGTGAAAATGCCGTGTCCAGGCGCAAGTGCCCGGTTGCCTGCCAGGCCTGCAACTGTTCTTGATAATAGAAATCGGTGGCTGCGTGCTGCTCGCCGAAGAACAACCAGTTGCCCCCCGTGCCTCCGCGCGCCTCGCGCTCTTCGAGGAAGGCCCGGAACGGCGCGATACCGGTACCGGGGCCGACCATGATCACCGGCACGCTGTCGTCCTCTGGCAAGCGAAAGTGCTTCGACACCTGCGGGAAGATCGCCACCTCCAGCGCCCGGTCGGCCAAGAATGTCGAACACACCCCTTTGCGCTCGCCGTAGCGCACCGTGGAAACGGTCAGGTGCACCTGCTGCGGGTGAGCCAATGGGCTGGAGCTGATCGAGTACAGACGCGGCTGCAACGGCTTGAGCAAGGCGAGCCAATCGGCCAATGGCCGTTGCTGGGGGAATGCGCGCAGGACATCGACCAGTTGCCGACCCCATAGCCACTGCTGCAGCTCTGCCTTGCATTCCGGTTGCAGCAGGCGTTGCAGGTCGGCGGACTGCGCGCCGAAGGCCTGCAGTTGCTGCGGTGTCACCTTGGCGATCTCCAGGTGCGCTTGCAGGGCGATCGCCAGGGGCATGGGCGGCTCGCCCTTGAGCTCGACCAGGGTCTGGCCGTCAAGCTGCATCAGGGTCAGCAGCTCCTCAACCAACGCCGGGCAGTTGCGCGGCCACACGCCAAGGGCGTCGCCGGCGGCATAGGTGAAATCGCTGCCGGACAAGTCGAACACCAGTTGCCGGGTTTCCTTGCTGGCGCCCGGCCCGTTGAGCAGACGGTTTTCCAGCAAGCGGGCCGTAAAGGGTTGCTGCCTGCTGTAGCCGGCGGTGGGCTCACTGACAGGCTGCGACGTAGCCTCCGCGCCCAGTGCGGGCAGCAAGGCGTCGAGCCAGCTGGCGAATGCGGCGTCGTAATCCGGCTCGCAGTCGACCCGTGGCAGCAGGCGCTGCCCGCCCAGTTCGGCCAGGCGCTGGTCGAGCTTGCGGCCGAAGCCGCAGAACTGGTCGTAGCTGGAGTCACCCAGGGCCAGCACGGCATAAGGCAAAGCCGTGCAAACGTCATCCTGCTCACTTTGCAGTGCCTGCCAGAACTTCGCGGCGCTGTCCGGTGCATCGCCGTCGCCAAAGGTACTGGCGATCAGCAACACGCTAGCGGCACCTTGCAGCTGTCGCGGACTGACCGCTTCCAGGCAACCGAGCTGGACCTCCAGGCCTGCGCCATGCAAACGTTCGGCACAGCGTTCGGCCAAGGCCTCGCCATTGCCGGTCTGCGAGGCCCACAGCACCTGGTGAGCAGCCGCCATGGCTGGCGTGGCAGGTGCCGTGGCGGCGCTCAGGTCGAGGGCGTCGATGCGCTCACCGGCAACGCGTTCCAGGGCCACGGCGCAGTGTTTGAACGCCGGCTGCAGCGATAACGGGTCGACCGCATCGCAGGTCACGGCATTGATTGCCAACTGCTCGCCGATCACATCGTTCCAGTGGAACGGCGCGAAGCAGTTGCCGGGCATGACTCGATCGCTGACCCGCGCGGGCAGCACTGCCTGGCCCCGGCGCGAACGGATGGCCACCTGGTCCTTGTCGTGGATGCCCAGGCGTTGGGCATCCTCGGGATGCAGTTCGACGAAAGGGCCGGGCTCCAGCCTGTTCAGCGCCGGCACCTTGCCAGTCTTGGTCAGGGTGTGCCATTGGTGCTGCACGCGGCCGGTGTTGAGCACCAGCGGGAAGTCGGCATCGGGCAGTTCGGGCGCAGGCAGCCAGGGCCGAGCGAAGAAGCGCGCCTTGCCACTGGGCGTGGGAAACGCCAGCCTTGAAGGCTGGTTTTCGCTGCGGTAGCGAACCGGACTGCGGGCGTCGAGCCGGCCGGGGCCGCTAGGCCACTGACGAGGCTGGTGGCGCAGCTGGGTGTAGCTGATACCGCGCAGGTCGTAGCCAGTCTGCGGGTTGTCGAAGCGACGGATTTCGTCGAACACCGCCTCGGCATCGGGGTAATCGAAGGCATCGGCATAACCCATGGCGCACGCCACCCTGGCGATGATCTGCCAGTCCGCCAGGCTCTGCCCGGGGGCCTGAACGGCCTGCGGCATCAGCGTCAGGTTGCGCTCGCTGTTGATCATCACACCCTCGCCTTCGGCCCACAGCGCCGCGGGCAGGAGGATATCGGCGAAGCGGTTGGTTTCAGTGTCGAGGAAGGCGTCCTGGGTAATCACCAGCTCGGCCTGGCGCAGGCCGTCGATCACCTGCCGGCGGTTGGCGACACTGGCCACCGGGTTGCTGCAGATGATCCAGCAGGCTTTCACTTCGCCGGTTTTCATCTGCTCGAACAACGCCACCGTGCCTTCGCCACCCTCGCCGCGCAGGCTGTCGGGCGCCAGGCCCCACTGCGCCTCGACGAAGCGACGGTCGGCCTCGACCAGGGCCGAGCGCTGGCCCGGCAAGCCTGGGCCCATGTAGCCCATTTCGCGACCGCCCATGGCATTGGGCTGGCCGGTCAACGAGAACGGGCCGCTGCCTGGGCGGCAAATGGCGCCGGTGGCCAGGTGCAGGTTGCAGATCGCATTGCTGAGCCAGGTGCCATGAACGCTCTGGTTCAGCCCCATGGTCCAGCAGCTCATCCATTCGCCTGCGGTGCCGATCCACTCGGCGGCCTGGCGGATGTCGGCTTCGCTCAGCCCGGTGATGGCGGCCACGCGCTCTGGGGCGTAGTCGTCGAGAAAGGCTGGCAGCTCACCCCACCCTTCAGTGTGCCGGGCGATGAAGTCGGGGGCAGTCTGGCCATTACGGTGCAACAGGTGCAGCAGACCGTTGAGCAGCGCCAGGTCGCTGCCAGGGCGCACCTGCAGGAAAAGGTCGGCCTTGTCGGCGGTGGCGGTGCGTCGCGGGTCGACGACGATCAGCTTCGCGCCGGCCTTTACCCGGTCGAGCAGACGCAGGAACAGGATCGGGTGACAGTCGGCCATGTTGGCGCCGATCACCAGAAACACGTCGGCGCGCTCGAAATCCTGGTAGCTGCCGGGTGGCCCATCGGCACCGAGCGACAGCTTGTAGCCGGCGCCGGCGCTGGCCATGCACAGGCGGGAGTTGCTTTCGATGTGGCGCGTGCGGATGAACCCTTTGGCCAGCTTGTTGGCCAGGTATTGCGCTTCCAGCGACATTTGCCCGGACACGTAGAGGGCCACGGCGTCAGGGCCGTGCTGGTCGATGATGCCGCGCAGGCGCTCGGCGGTCTGGGCGATGGCCTGGTCGAGGCTGCTGCGCACGGGTTCTTGGCCACGCTGCTGGCGGACGAACGCGGTTTCCATGCGGCCGGCTGCGGTCAACGGCACGTGGGCGGTGAGGCCTTTGGTGCACAGGCGGCCGAAGTTGCTCGGGTGCTGTTTGTCGCCGCTGATCTTGCTGACCTTGCCGTCGGCCACGTGCATGACGATGCCGCAACCGACGCCGCAATAGGGACAGACGCTGCGTACTTCGCTGGTGGCCATGGGGTGTCCTCTTCAGGCATGCAAAAAGGCGCCGGCTGCACCCGGCTTGCTGATGGCAAGCGGGGCAACACGGCGCCTTTGTCGTGAGATGTGCGGGCGATCGACGTTGACGGCCCAGATGGGAGTCATTCAGCAAATAATGGGCCATCTGCACGGGCCCTATCGCCGGCAAGCCGGCTCCCACAGCAATATCACGGTGTTTGAGGTTTGCGTTGTACCTGTGGGAGCCGGCTTGCCGGCGACAGGGCCACAAGCCTCTGCGCACCATGCGGTGGCAGGCCCGGTGCCCATGGCGCTATGCTGGAGCAATTTCCAGCAAGAGCCATTACCCCCACCCCATGTCCCAGGTGATCCTCAAGACCCCCGCCCAACTCGACCTCATGCGCAATGCCGGCCGGCTACTGGCCCAGGTATTCGCCGACCTCGACAGCTTCATCCGCCCCGGCGTGACCACGATGCAGATCAACGACCGCGCCGAGGCGTTCATCGTTGATACGCTCAAGGCCCGCCCGGCCAGCAAGGGCCAGTATGGCTTCCCGTATTCGCTCAACACCTCGGTAGACCATGTGGTGTGTCACGGCATGCCCAAGGTGGACGAAGTGCTGCAGGAAGGTTCGATCATCAACGTCGACATTACCCTGGAACAGGGCGGCTACATTGCCGACTCGTCGAAGATGTACAGCATTGGGCAGATCAGCGACGAGGCTCGGCGCCTGGTCGACACCACCTATGAAGCCTTGTGGAAAGGCATCGCCCAAGTACGCCCAGGCGCGACGCTGGGCGACATCGGCCACGCCATCCAGACCCATGCCGAAACGGCAGGCTACAGCGTGGTACGCGAATATTGCGGGCACGGCATCGGCCAGCAGATGCATGAAGGCCCCGAGGTGCTGCATTTCGGCCAGCGTGGGATGGGCATGAAGTTGAAACCAGGAATGGTCTTCACCATCGAGCCGATGATCAACCAGGGTGGCCGTGGGACGCGGGAGCTGCGCGATGGCTGGACGGTGATTACCCGCGACCACAGCCTGTCGGCGCAGTGGGAGCATACGGTGGCGGTGACCGAGGATGGGGTCGAAGTGCTGACCTTGCGCGAAGAAGAGCGTAACCGCTGAGATGGGCGGGGCTGCTTTGCAGCCCAATCGCCGGCAAGCCGACTCCTACAGGTACGCAGTGCAGAAACAAAAAAAGCGACCTTAGGGTCGCTTTCTTTGTTGCTTCCGGGTGTTCAGTGGGCCCTGGAAGCGGAATATGGCGCAGCGGACGGGACTCGAACCCGCGACCCCCGGCGTGACAGGCCGGTATTCTAACCGACTGAACTACCGCTGCGCTAATCAACGAGTGGTGGGTGATGACGGGATCGAACCGCCGACCCTCTGCTTGTAAGGCAGATGCTCTCCCGGCTGAGCTAATCACCCTTCGTCTCGGTGAGGCGCGCATTCTACGGAGGATTCAACATTCCCGCAAGCAGTCTGCGTAACTTTTTTCACGCTCGACGGACTTCAAAATGCAGAAACAAAAAAAGCGACCCTAAGGTCGCTTTCTCTGTTACTTCCGGGTGTTCAGTGGGCCCTGGAAGTGGAATATGGCGCAGCGGACGGGACTCGAACCCGCGACCCCCGGCGTGACAGGCCGGTATTCTAACCGACTGAACTACCGCTGCGCTATACATCGAGTGGTGGGTGATGACGGGATCGAACCGCCGACCCTCTGCTTGTAAGGCAGATGCTCTCCCGGCTGAGCTAATCACCCTTCGTCTCGGTGTGGCGCGCATTCTACGGAGGGCCCATTACCCTGGCAAGCACTTTTTTCAAATTTTTAAAAAAAAATCTTAGGCCTTTCAATAACCTAGCTTCGCCGTCGATTTCATTCCCTCTATTAAAGCTACTGGCCCTATGACAGGGCTGGCCTGGAGCGGCTGCTCGGAGAATAATGCCCGCCTTATGCCTTAAGGAGAGATTGCCCCCCATGTGGTTCAAGAACCTGCTGACCTACCGCCTGACCCAGGATGTCCCCTTCGAGGCTGAAGCACTGGAAGCCGCCCTGGCCAGCAAGCCGGCCCGCCCATGCGCCAGCCAGGAGCTGACCACCTACGGCTTCATCGCACCGTTCGGCAAGGGCGAAGACGCGCCCCTGGTGCACGTTAGCGGCGAGTTCCTGCTGATTGCAGCACGCAAGGAAGAACGCATCCTGCCCAGCAGCGTGGTCAACGACGCGGTGAAGGAAAAGGTCGAAGAGATCGAGACCGAGCAGATGCGCAAGGTCTACAAGAAGGAACGCGACCAGATCAAGGACGAGATCATCCAGGCCTTCCTGCCGCGTGCGTTCATCCGCCGCTCGATGATCTTCGCCGCCATCGCCCCGCGCCTGGGCATGATCCTGGTCAACTCGGCCAGCGCCAAGCGCGCCGAAGACCTGCTGTCGACCCTGCGCGAAGTCATGGGCTCGCTGCCGGTGCGCCCGGCCACCGTGAAGATCGCCCCGACCGCGACCATGACCGATTGGGTCAAGTCGCAACAGGCTGCCGAAGGCTTCTATGTACTGGACGAGTGCGAACTGCGTGACACCGCCGAAGACGGCGGCATCGTGCGTTGCAAGCGCCAGGACCTGACCGGCGAGGAAATCCAGCTGCACCTGAGCACCGGCAAGGTGGTCACCCAGCTGGCCTTGGCCTGGCAGGACAAGCTGTCGTTCGTGCTCGACGACAAGATGGTGATCAAGCGCCTGAAGTTCGAAGAGCTGCTGCAGGAGCAGGCCGAGCAGGATGGCGGCGATGAGGCCGCACAGCAGTTCGATGCCAGCTTCCTGCTGATGATGATGACCTTCAGCGAGTTCCTGCCGGTGCTGTTCGAGGCGCTGGGCGGCGAGGAGATTCCGCAAGGGGTCTGAAGCAATAGCTGATACAGGCCCTGTCGCCGGCAAGCCGGTTCCCACAGGGATAGCACTGCCCTTGAGGCTTGCACTTTACCTGTGGGAGCCGGCTTGCCGGCGACAGGGCCGCTGAAAGCCCCAGAGAAACAACTATAAAAGGACATTCTCCATGCGCGCCCTTGCCGCCCTCAGCCGCTTCGTCGGCAACACCTTCGCCCTCTGGGTGCTGGTGTTCGCCTGCCTGGCCTTCCTGCAACCGCAATGGTTCATCGCCCTCAAGGTGGCGATCGTGCCGCTGCTGGGCCTGGTGATGTTCGGCATGGGCCTGACCCTCAAGCTCGACGACTTCGCCGCCCTCGCCCGCCAACCCTGGCGCGTGGCGCTGGGGGTGGTGGCGCACTTCGTGATCATGCCAGGCGTGGCCTGGCTGCTCTGCCAGCTGTTCCACCTGCCGGCGGAAATCGCCGTGGGCGTGATCCTGGTCGGCTGCTGCCCGAGCGGTACGGCGTCGAACGTGATGGTCTGGTTGTCCAAGGGCGACCTGGCGCTGGCGGTGGCGATCGCTGCAGTGACCACCCTGCTGGCGCCACTGCTGACGCCGGCGCTGATCTGGTTCCTGGCTTCGGCCTGGTTGCCAGTGTCCTTCATGGACATGTTCTGGTCGATCCTGCAGTTGGTGATGCTGCCGATCGTGCTCGGCGTCGTGGCCCAGCGCCTGCTCGGCGCGCGGGTGCAGACGGCGGTGCAGGTGCTGCCGCTGGTGTCGGTGGTGAGCATCGTCATGATCGTCTGCGCGGTGGTGGCGGCCAGTCAGGCGAAGATCGCCGAATCGGGGTTGCTGATCATGGCCGTCGTGGTGCTGCACAACAGTTTCGGTTTCCTGCTGGGCTACCTCACCGGTAAGTTCTGCAAGCTGCCCCTGGCCCAGCGCAAGTCGCTGGCGCTGGAGGTGGGGATGCAGAATTCGGGGCTCGGGGCTGCCTTGGCTGCGGCGCATTTCTCGCCGCTGGCGGCGGTGCCCAGTGCGCTGTTCAGCGTTTGGCACAACATTTCCGGGGCACTGCTTTCGACCTGCTTCCGGCGGATGGAAGCGCCTTCGTCCGAGGCTGAGATCGGCGAAGTAGCTCGTCATTGAGTTGGCTGTTCGGGCCCTATCGCCGGCAAGCCGGCTCCCACAGGTAGCGTACAGGAGTCAGTGGCTGCGATGAGCCTGTGGGAGCCGGCTCCCGCAGGTAGCGCACAGGAGTCAATGGCTGCGATGAGCCTGTGGGAGCCGGCTCCCGCAGGTAGCGCACAGGAGTCAATGGCTGCGATGAGCCTGTGGGAGCCGGCTCCCGCAGGTAGCGCACAGGAGTCAATGGCTGCGATGAGCCTGTGGGAGCCGGCTCCCGCAGGTAGCGCACAGGAGTCAATGGCTGCGATGAGCCTGTGGGAGCCGGCTTGCCGGCGATGGGGCCGCTGAAACTTGCCGCAAAACCGGTAAATGTGCACTATAACGCCCACTGTGAGGACGACCTCACGACGCACCGCGTGACCATTTCCGGGGACGGCCCCATCATTCAAACGATGGAGACTCACACATGTCCTGGATCATCCTGTTCTTCGCCGGCCTGTTCGAGGTCGGTTGGGCGGTCGGCCTCAAGTACACCGACGGCTTCACCCGCCCGCTCCCGACTGTCCTCACCGTTGGCGCCATGGTCATCAGCTTGGGCCTGCTGGGGCTGGCCATGAAAGAGCTGCCGCTGGGCACCGCCTACGCCATCTGGACCGGTGTCGGTGCCGTCGGCACAGTAATCGCCGGCATCATCCTGTTCGGCGAATCCATGGCCCTGATACGCCTGGCCAGCGTGGCGCTGATCGTCACCGGCCTGGTCGGCCTGAAGGTCAGCGCCAGCTGACGGCCCTCGCTTAACGCAGGTCGCCGCGCAGGCGGCTGACCTGCTCACGCAACACCTCCGGTTGCGCCGCCTCAACCGCAATGGCGGTGCCTGCGACGATGGTCACCCGCGACCACAGCCGCTTGAAAAAGCCCTTGCCTGGGTCACGGCTGAAGAAGCTGCCCCACAGCCCCTGCAACGCCAGCGGAATCACCGGCACCGGGGTTTCTTCGAGAATGCGGCTCACGCCTCCCTTGAACACATCGATCTCACCGTCACCGGTCAGCTTGCCTTCCGGGAAGATACACACCACCTCCCCCGCCGCCAGGTACTCGGCGATGCGGGCGAAGGCACGCTCGTAGGTGGCCTGGTCTTCGTTGCGCCCGGCAATCGGGATGGCGCCAGCCGTACGGAACACGAAGTTGAGCACCGGCAGGTTGTAGATCTTGTAGTACATGACGAAACGGATCGGCCGACGAATCGCCCCACCCAGCAACAGCGCATCGACGAACGACACGTGGTTGCACACCAGCAACGCCGCGCCTTCGTCGGGGATGCGCTCCAGGTCGCGATGCTCCACGCGGTACATCGAATGGCTGAGCAGCCAGATCAGGAAGCGCATGGTGAATTCAGGCACGATCCTGAAGATGTAGGCGTTGACCAGCACATTGAGCAGCGACACCACCAGGAACAACTGCGGAATGCTCAACTCGGCCACACCCAGCAGGACGATGGTGATGATGGCGGAAACCACCATGAACAAGGCATTGAGGATGTTGTTGGCGGCGATTACGCGGGCACGCTCGTTTTCGGCCGTGCGTGCCTGGATCAGGGCGTACAGCGGCACGATATAGAAGCCGCCGAACACGCCCAGGCCAACGATCGACAGCAGAATCCACCAGGCGTGGCTCATGCCCAGCAGCGTCAGCCAGTCATGCGGGGTTGCAGCCGCCGGCACGTCGCCCGAGTGCCACCACCACAGCAGGCCGAACAGGGTCAGGCCGAACGAGCCGAACGGCACCAGGCCGATCTCCACCTTGCGCCCGCTCAAGCGTTCGCACAGCAGCGAACCCAGCGCGATACCCACCGAGAACAGGGTCAGCACCAGCGTCACCACGGTGCTGTCACCGTGCAACCAGTCCTTGGCGTAGGCCGGTATCTGGGTGAGGTAGATGGCACCGACGAACCAGAACCACGAGTTGCCGACGATCGAACGCGACACCGCAGGCGTCTGCCCCAGGCCCATGCGCAGGATGGTCCAGGACTGGGTGAAGATGTTCCAGTCCAGGCGCATCTCCGGCGACGCCGCCGCCGCACGCGGGATCCAGCGGCTGGCCAGGTAACCCAGCACCGCAGTACCGACCACGCCGCCGGCCACCACCGTGGCGTAGCTGCTGCTTGCCATCATCACCCCGGCACCAATGGTGCCGGCCAGGATGGCGAGGAAGGTGCCCATCTCCACCAGGCCGTTGCCGCCGACCAGCTCGTCTTCACGCAAGGCCTGGGGCAGGATCGAATACTTTACCGGGCCGAACAGCGCCGAATGGGTACCCATGCCGAACAGCGCCACCAGCATCAGCGCCAGGTGACCGGTGACGAAACCCAGCGCACCGACGGCCATGATGGCGATTTCGGCCAGCTTGATCACACGGATCAGCGCGTCCTTGGCGTATTTCTCGCCAAACTGCCCGCCCAGTGCCGAGAACAGGAAGAACGGCAGGATGAACAACAAGGCGCAGAGGTTGACCCAGATCGAACGGTCACCGTCGCCCAGGCTCAGCTTGAACAGGATCGCCAGGATCAGCGACTGCTTGAACAGGTTGTCGTTGAAGGCACCCAGCAACTGGGTGATGAAGAACGGCAGGAACCGCCGCTTGCCGAGCAAGGTGAATTGCGAGGGGTGACTCATCGTCCTTGTTCCTGAGTGACTTTTGTAATTGGAGGCGCGCAGGCCGCAACAAGCCACAAATCTGCATGGGAACGTCCAGCCTTGGCAAGTCGCAAACCCCCAGCCCTCAACCTCGTAGCGATTCTTCGTTCAGTTTTTCATGCCCCTGCCGATAATTCATATAGATGACTATATCTAATAAAAGGAACAGACCTTCGGTCTCCTCCAACGCACAAGAAAAGGAGCTCTGCAGTTTATGTCTACCTGGTTCGGCGACCTCAGGATCGCCCACAAGCTTTTCCTCGGTTTCGGCCTTGTGCTGGGCCTGACGCTGGCCCAATCGCTGATCGGCTGGAACGGGCTGGGCAGCCTGGTGCGGCGCAGCGAGGTGGTCAGCGAGGTGTCGCGCCTCAACGACGCCCTCGGCGACCTGCGCGAGGCGCGCTTGCGCCATGCCATGGCCAATGGCGGGGAGACCGAGGCCTCGGCGCTGCAGGTTGCCCTGGAAGCATTCCAGGCGCCGCTGGCCAGGCTGCGTGGTGTGCTGGTCAAGCCGCAGAGCCAGGCCCTGGTCGGCCAGGCCGAGCAGACCCTGCAGGCCTATGCCGGCAACCAGGCGCAGAGCTTCCAGGCCTATCAGAAGATGCGCACGGCACAAAAGGAAATGGGGATTCTGGCCACAAGGTCGTTCGCCAGCATCGACGAGATCCGCAAGCAGGTACGCGCCCTGCCCGATGCCGAGCAACGTTTCGTGCGCAGCGAAGCCATCAATCAGGTCCGCGAGAACCTCATCCTGCTGCGTTACCACGTGCGTGGCTACACCGGCAACACCAACGCCGACACCGAACAGCTGATGAACGCGCAGATCGCCACCACCGTGAACGACCTGCCTGCCCTGGTGGCCAGGTTCAATGGCAGCCACAGCGCACAGTTCGACGTCCTTGAACACCAGATTCGTGCCTACGCCGAGGCGGTCGAGACTTTCCGTCGCGAGGTCAGCAAGCTGGTGGGTTACCGCAATGCCATGGCCGGGGATATCGCTACCCTCAACGGCCTGATCGGCCAACTGCTCGATGCCCAGGCCGTGTCGGTGACCAACGACAGCCAGTTCGCCAGGAACCTGCAGATCATCACCACCTTGCTGGCATTGTTGCTGGGCATCCTTGCGGCCACCCTCATCGCCCGGCAGATCAGCGGCCCGCTGCACCAGGCCCTACGTGCCATGCAGCAGGTCGCCGATGGCGACCTCGGCGAACAACCCGCCAGCCCCCGCCGCGACGAAGTGGGCCAGTTGCAGAACGCCCTGCAAGGCATGACCCGAAACCTGCGTGAACTGATCGCCCAGGTGCGCGACGGCATTGCGCAGATTGCCAGCGCCACGGAGGAGCTGTCGGCGATTACCGAACAGACCAGCGCCGGTGCCAACAATCAGAAAGTGGAAACCGACCAGGTGGCCACCGCCATGCAGGAAATGGCCGCCACCGTGCATGAAGTGGCGCGCAATGCCGTTGAAGCCTCGCAAGCCGCCAGCGCCACCGACGATGAAGCCCGCGCAGGCGACAGCGTGGTCAACCGCGCCGTGGCGCAGATCGGCCGGCTGGCCAGCCAGGTGGACGCCACCGGTGAGGCGATGGACGCCCTGCGCAGCGAGAGCCAGCGCATCGGTAAGGTCATGGACGTGATCAAGGCGGTGGCCGAGCAGACCAACCTGCTGGCACTCAATGCCGCGATCGAAGCAGCCCGCGCCGGCGAAGCCGGGCGTGGTTTTGCCGTGGTGGCGGATGAAGTGCGCAGCCTGGCGCAACGTACCCAGGCATCGACGCTGGAAATCGAATCGGCGATTGGCAGCCTGGAGGACGGTACGCGTTCGGTGAGCGAACTGATGGAAGAAAGCCAGAGCCTGACCCAGAGCAGCGTGGCCCTGGTGCGAGAGGCGGGGGTCGCCCTGGAAGGCATTACTCAGCGTGTGTCGGCGATCGAATTGATGAACCAGCAGATTGCCGCGGCCTCGGAACAACAGAGCGCCGTGGCCGAGGAGATCAGCCGCAGCGTGGTGGCGGTGCGGGACATTTCCGAACAGACGGCCGAGGCCAGCCAGCAGACTTCGGCGTCCAGCGTTGAGCTGGCTCGACTGGGCGGGCAGTTGCAGCAGATGATCAGCCGGTTCCGCGTTTAACGGATAACGGGAACACAAAAAAACCGCAGCCAGGCTGCGGTTTTTTTGTGTTCAGCTCAGGTTCAGAGTACGAACGTCAGCACCACATTGAACGCCAGCGCCGCGACGAAGCCGATGGGCGCCGCCTTGAACAGCAACTGCGGGAACAGTGAAACCCGATGCTGTTCATTGCTGCAGGATCCCAGGATCAGGCTGCCTCCCGAGGAGAATGGCGAGATCGAGGTGGCTTGGGCACCAGCAACGATGGCAATGAACAGGATCATCGGTTCGATGCCCATGCTGTTGGCAATCGGCAACACCATCGGGAACAGTGCCGGCGTCACCACACCGAGGGTGCTGGAGAAGATCGACATGAACGCCGCAACGGCGCCGAACACCACGGGCACCAGGATGGGCGGAATGCTGCTGCCGATCCACGACGCGAGAATGTCGATGGTACCGGCCTTGATCGCCACGGAAATCAGCATGCCCACGCCGCAGATCATGATCAGCGTGCCCCAGGGCACGGTGGCCATGGCCTTGCGCTCGTCACCCAGCTTCAGCAGCAAGGCGATGACCGAGAAAATGCTGGCGATCAACCCGATGTCCATCTTCGCGTTGATGAATGCCGCAGTGGCGTTGCCCGGCAGGAGGATGCTCGCCACCGGTGCGGCCAACACGATGAGCATCATCGCCAAGGTCAGCCACAAGGTCGTTTTCTGCTGGCTGTTGAGCGGTGCCGGAGCGCTGGCGCTGAAAGCCGAGGCTTTCAGCGCACGGCCATGGCCGGTGAGGAAGACGAACACAGAAATCACCAGCAGCGGGATCAACAAGGTACTGACGAAGATGCCAGTGGCGTTGATGAAGGCCTGGTTGTCAGTCACGCCGGCATTGGTCATCAAACCACGGAAGATGATGCCGCTTTGGCTGGACATGAAGTTGGCGCCGCTCAGTGCGCCGTAGTTCACCGCCATGCCGCCGACGATCAGGCTCATGCCGGTACGCTCGCACAGCAGCAGGGTGATGGGCGCCATGAAGGCCAGCACGGTGTAGTAGCCCGCCCCCATGGCTGCGATGACAGTGGCCGCGAAGAACACCGCGAATGGCAGCAGTTGCGGTACCGCACGGCAACGGTAGATCAGGTGCTCTGCCAGTTTCTCCAAGGTGCCGTTGACGGTGGCGAAGCTGTAGAACAGGCAGACCGAGAAGATCACGAAGAAGATCTTCAAGGGCCACATGCCAACGACTTCCGACGGGCTCAGGCCCATGCCGAAACAGCCGATCAGGTAGGCAAAGGCAATGGCGAACAGGCCGATGTTGACCTTGGTCTTGTAGCCGAGGGCCACGGCGGCAACGATGGCCGCGACGACGAGCATGCTCATCATGGTGAAAGTGTCCTGTTGTTGTTATCGGATTATCAGCGGGAACGGTCGAAGCCGAACAGCTTTGCAGGGTTGTCGCGCAGCACCTGGGCGCGCTCGCCGGGGTCAGGCAGCAATGCCTCGAAGAAGGCGTACTGCTCGGCGTAGCCGGTCTGCTGCTCGTACTGGGTATGAGGCCAATCGCTGCCCCACAGGAAACGTTCGAGCCCACCGGCTGCCTCACGCAGCTGGGCCAGCAGCACTGAGCCCTTGGCCAGATCGGACTGGCTGCGATAGGCCGCGGACAACTTCAGCCACAGCTTTGGCTCGGCAAGCAAGTGAAGGAAGGTGCGGTGGCTGTCATTGCGTGGGTCGATGCCGCCGGCAGGTAGGCCGAAGTGGTCGACCACCACATCCACACCGCAAGCAAGAATGGCCGGTACGATCAGGGCCAGATCGTCGAAACCGCGTTGAATCTCCACCTGCCAACCGCGCACGGCCAGGCGTTTGAACAGTGCCGTCCACTCAGGGCCGGCATAGTCGGCAAGCTGCTTGCCCACCAGGTTCAGGCGAATGCCGACCACGCCGGCTTCGGCCAGCGCGTCCAGCGCCTGGTCGCTGATGCTGGCATCCACCACCACCACGGCGCGCAAGCGCTCGGGATGGCGGCGCAGGGCCTGGAGCATGTAGCGGTTGTCGGTACCCAGGAAGCTGGGCTGGATAAGCACGCCATGGGACAGCCCGAAACGGTCCAGATGAGCCAGGTACTGCTCGATCAGACCGTCATAGGCCGGACTGTAACGGCGGTTCGGGACCATCGGCAGGTCCTGGCGAAAGATATGGGCATGGGTATCGATGCCGGTAATGGCTGGCAGATGGGGGCTGGTCATGAAACGATCACCCTGGTCGATTGTTATGGCGGCGTCGTGCGTCGCGGTTTTTATCAAGACATTTAGTCATATATATGAATATATGACCTTATATTCAGCCGACCAGGGCTGTCAATCCACTGTTGATGAGGGGTACGAGATCACATGCGCCCCGTTCAACAGGGCGCACGCTGTCGGGAGGGGTTAGCGGATGTCGACGCGGTAGCGAAAGTGCTGGGCATGGCCGCGCGAACGACGCCATTCCAGCGGCTTGCCCGCGTAGTCGCGGGCCAGGCGCTCGATGACGACCACGGGGCTGTCGACAGGCAGTTGCAAGAGCTGCGCATGGGCTTCATCCGCCGCTTCGGCGGTAAGGACCTCTTCGGCAAAGGCAACTACCTGGCCGCACAGTTCTTCGTAGATGGGGTAAAGCAGCGGCCCTTTCTGGTTCAGCTCCACTTCCAGCAATGGCTGGAACAGGTGGCGCGGCAGCCAGATTTCTTCAGCCAACACTGGCTGCGCGCCGAGCAGGCGAATGCGCAGGATGCGGATGGCATCAGCGCCCACCGGCACGCCCAGCGCGTGGGCGGCTGCCGAGGGTGCAGGCACCGGCTCGACGCAGAGAATGCGGCTGTCGGGCATTACCCGCTCACCATTGGCGGTCTCGAAGCGGAAGAAACGGAACAACGAGGAATGGAACTGCGGCCGCCGAATGAACGTACCACGGCCCTGCTGACGCTCCAGCACGCCTTCGGCAACCAGCGCATCGACGGCCTTGCGGACAGTGCCGACGGACATTTCGAATTCGCTGGCCAGGGCGGCCTCGGTGGCGATGGCCTCGCCCGGGCGCCAGCGGTTGTTGGCGATCTGGGCGAGCAGGTGATCACGCAGCAATTGGTAGCGTGGAAGTCTGGCGTCACCGGACAGTTGGGGCATGGGCCGCTCTCGAGTTGTCATGCAAACATCTATATGTGAAGGTGCCCGAAAGCATTCCCGCTGGATCGCAGGCTGTCAATGCTGCACAGGCGACACCTGGCGCCGACTCTCCTATGCTTGCCCCCTGGCAACCGCCCATGACAAGGACGTGGCAATGCTCGCCGCCCTCAAGCACTACCCTGGCCCCGTGCGCCTACTGCTGCTGGCCACCTTCATCCTGACCCTCGCCCGCGCCCTCACCCTGCCCTACCTGGTGGTCTATCTGGCCGACAACTTCCAGCTCTCGGTCGGCCACATCGGCTTGCTGATCGGTGGCGCGCTGATCGTCGCCTCGCTGCTCAGCCTCTATGGCGGGCACCTGGTCGATACCTTGCACAACCACACCTTGATCAGCGCCAGTACGCTGCTGTTCGCCCTGGCTTTCATCGCCGCCATCGCCAGCCGTTCGGCGCTGCTGTTCTTCCTGTGCCTGGTACTGATCAACCTGACCCTGGCCGTGGTCGACATCGCCGCCAAGGCCGGCTTCTGTGCCCTGCTGCCGGTGGAGCGGCGCGCCGAGGTGTTCGCCATCAAGTACACCTTGAGCAATGTCGGCTATGCCGTTGGCCCGCTGCTGGGCGTTGCCATGCTGGAGCTGGACGACCACCTGCCCTTCGTCGCCTCCGCACTGATCGGCCTGGGCATGTGCCTGGCCTACTGGCGCCTGGGCGATCGCGCGTTACAGACTCTGCCAGCGCAAACGGGCGCGGGATTCGTCCAGGTGGCGCTGGGCCTGGCAGGCGACCGGCGGCTGGTGTGCTTCACCCTGGGCGGCGTGCTCAGCGCCGTGGTGTTCGGCCAGTTCACTGCCTACCTGTCGCAGTACCTGGTGGTGACCACCAGCGCCAGCGAGGCGGCGCGGCTGGTAGGCTACCTGGTGACCACCAATGCCGTGACGGTGATCGCCCTGCAGTACATGATCGGCAGGCGCATCAGTCGTCAGCGGCTGATGCCCTGGCTGCTGGCTGGCATGGCCCTGTTCATTGCCGGGTTGCTGGGCTTTTCGCTGGCGGGGTCGGTGCTGGCCTGGTGCCTGGCCATGCTGGTGTTCACCCTGGGCGAGATCATCGTGATCCCAGCGGAGTACATGTTCATCGACCTGATTGCGCCGGAACACCTGCGCGGGGTGTATTACGGGGCGCAGAACCTGTCCAACCTGGGCGCGGCGCTGGGGCCGGTGATGGTCGGGTTCGCCCTCGGGCAGTGGTGGCCGGGGGTGATCTTCTACCTGCTGGTGATGTCGGTGATCCTGGCGGGGGTGTTCTATTGGCTGGGTACCCGCAAGGACTGATGTCGACTGCACCGGCCCTATCGCCGGCAAGCCGGCTCCCACATTGAGTTGGAGTGGGGTACCTGTGGGAGCCGGCTTGCCGGCGATGAGGCCGGTACAGACTGCGACGACTCGCCACTGCTACCATCGTCGGCACTGACGAACCGGCGCCCGCGTGCCAGACTGACTGATCGGGACCGCGTTACCTTTTTTGCTCCGGAGTTTTCATGTCGTTGTCCAGCGGGCTGATCGCCGTGGTCGCCCTGGCCTATATGGCCATCATGTTCGCCATCGCCTTCTACGGCGACCGCCGCAGCACACCGTTGCCGCCGCGCCTGCGTGCGTGGGTGTACAGCCTGTCACTGGCGGTGTACTGCACCAGCTGGACCTTTTTCGGCGCGGTCGGCCAGGCCGCCGAACAGCTCTGGGCGTTCCTGCCGATCTACCTGGGCCCGATCCTGCTGCTGATCTTCGCGCCCTGGGTGCTGCAGAAGATGGTGCTGATCAGCAAGCAGCAGAACATCACCTCGATCGCCGACTTCATCGCCGCACGCTACGGCAAGTCGCAGACTCTGGCCGTGGTGGTGGCACTGATCTGCCTGGTCGGGGTACTGCCCTACATCGCCCTGCAGCTCAAAGGCATCGTGCTGGGCGTCAATCTGCTGATCGGCGCCAATGCCGATGCCACCGGCACCCGAGTACAGGACACCGCGCTGGTGGTGTCGCTGGTGCTGGCACTGTTCGCCATCGTCTTCGGTACGCGCAGCCTGGACGTCACCGAACACCACCGGGGCATGGTCCTGGCGATTGCCTTCGAATCGATGATCAAGCTGCTGGCGTTCCTCGCCGTCGGCGTGTTCGTGGTGTTCAACCTGTACGACGGCTTTGACGACCTGTTCACCCAGGCCCGCCAGTCGGTACAGCTCGACAGCTACTGGCAGGAGACCATCAACTGGCCGTCGATGGTGGTGCAGACCGCCGTGGCCATGATGGCGATCATCTGCTTGCCGCGGCAGTTCCACGTCACCGTGGTGGAGAACATCGAACCCCAGGACATGCGCCTGGCGCGCTGGGTATTCCCGATGTACCTGGCGCTGGCCGCGCTGTTCGTGGTGCCCATCGCCCTGGCCGGGCAGATGCTGCTGCCCGGCACGGTGATTTCCGACTCCTTCGTGATCAGCCTGCCGCTGGCCGAAGCGCACCCGAGCCTGGCGCTACTGGCCTTCATTGGCGGTGCCTCGGCTGCCACCGGCATGGTCATCGTCGAGGCCGTGGCGCTGTCGACCATGGTGTCCAACGACATGCTGTTGCCGTGGCTGCTGCGCCGCAACAATGCCGAACGACCGTTCGAGGCCTTCCGCCACTGGATGCTGTCGGTGCGCCGGGTGACCATCGTGGTCATCCTGCTACTGGCCTACGTCAGCTATCGCCTGCTCGGCTCCACGGCGAGCCTGGCGACCATCGGCCAGATCGCCTTCGCCGCCGTCACCCAGCTCACTCCGGCCATGCTCGGGGCGCTGTACTGGAAGCAAGCCAACCGCCGTGGCGTGTTCGCAGGCCTCGCGGCAGGCATCTTCCTCTGGTTCTATACACTGGTGCTGCCAATCACCGCGCACAGCCTGGGCTGGTCACTGCAGCTGTTCCCCGGCCTGGCCTGGCTGCACGGCAACCCGCTGAACCTGCCCATCACGCCCCTTACCCAAGGTGTGGTGCTGTCGCTGGCCGGCAACTTCACGCTGTTCGCCTGGGTTTCGATGCTGTCGCGCACCCGCGTGTCGGAGCACTGGCAGGCCGGCCGCTTCATTGGCCAGCAGACCAGCGCCCGGCCGAGCAGCAAACCGCTGCTGGCGGTGCAGATCGACGACCTGCTGACCCTCGCCTCGCGCTTCGTCGGTGAAGAGCGCGCACGCCAGAGCTTCATCCGCTTCGCCTACCGCCAGGGCAAGGGCTTCAACCCCAACCAGAACGCCGACGGCGACTGGATCGAGCACACCGAGCGGCTACTCGCCGGCGTGCTGGGCACCTCCTCGACCCGCGCCGTGGTCAAGGCGGCGATCGAAGGCCGCGACATGCAGCTTGAAGATGTGGTGCGCATCGCCGACGAGGCCAGCGAGGTGCTGCAGTTCAACCGCGCACTGCTGCAAGGGGCCATCGAGAACATCAACCAGGGCATCAGCGTGGTCGACCAGAACCTGCACCTGGTGGCCTGGAACCGCCGTTACCTGGAGCTGTTCAACTACCCTGACGGGCTGATCAGCGTCGGCCGGCCGATCGCTGACATCATCCGCTACAACGCCGAACGCGGCCTGTGCGGCCCAGGCGAAGCCCAGGTGCACGTGGCCCGGCGCCTGCATTGGATGCGTCAGGGCCGGGCGCACTCCTCGGAGCGGCTATTCCCCAATGGCCGGGTGATCGAGCTGATCGGCAACCCGATGCCCGGTGGCGGTTTCGTCATGAGCTTCACCGACATCACCCCGTTCCGCGAGGCCGAACAGGCCCTGCGCGATTCCAACGAAGGCTTGGAGCAGCGCGTGGCCGAACGTACCCACGAGCTGTCGCAGCTCAATCAGGCACTGTCGGAGGCCAAGAGCCAGGCCGAGGCTGTCAGCAAGTCCAAGACGCGCTTCCTGGCGGCGGTCAGCCACGACTTGATGCAACCGCTCAATGCCGCACGGCTGTTCTCCGCCGCCCTCTCGCAGCAGGCCGAAGGCATGAACGAAGAAGCCCAGCAACTGGTCCAGCACATGGACAGCTCGCTGCGCTCGGCCGAAGAGCTGATCAGCGACCTGCTCGATATCTCGCGCCTGGAAAACGGCAAGATCACTCCGGATGCCAAGCCATTCGCCCTCAACGACCTGTTCGACACGCTGGGCGCCGAGTTCAAAGTGCTGGCGGCGGAGAAAGGCCTGGAATTCCGCCTGCGTGGCAGCCGCCTGCGCATCGACAGCGACATGAAACTGCTGCGCCGAGTGCTGCAGAACTTCCTCACCAACGCCTTGCGCTACGGCAAGAGCCCGATCCTGCTGGGCGTGCGCCGCCAGGGCGAGCACCTGTGGCTGGAAGTCTGGGACCGTGGCCCGGGTATCGCCGACGACAAGCTGCAAGTGATCTTTCAGGAGTTCAAACGCCTGGACAGCCACCAGACCCGCGCCGAAAAGGGCCTGGGCCTGGGCCTGGCGATCGCCGACGGCTTGTGCCGGGTGCTGGGCCATCGTCTCGAAGTACGCTCATGGCCGGGCAAGGGTACGGTGTTTCGCGTCAACGTGCCGATCGCCCGCCAGGCCGCCGCGGTGCCAAGCGCGCCGGTCGAACAGGCCAGCCAGCCGCTGGCCGGCCTGCAGGTGCTGTGCATCGACAACGAAGACAGCATCCTGATCGGCATGAACAGCCTGCTCAGCCGCTGGGGTTGCCAGGTATGGACGGCGCGCAACCGCGCCGAATGCGAAGCGCTGCTGGCCAAGGGCATGCGCCCGCACCTGGCGCTGGTGGACTACCACCTGGATGACGGCGAAACCGGCACCGAGCTGATGGGCTGGCTACGGGCACGCCTGGGTGAACCGGTACCCGGCGTTGTGATCAGTGCCGACGGCAGCAAGGAAACCCTGGCCACAGTGCATGCCGCGGGCCTGGATTACCTGGCCAAGCCAGTCAAGCCGGCGGCCCTGCGCGCCCTGCTCAATCGCCATCTGAGCCTGGTGCAGTAAGCACTGCATCCGCCAGTGCGTCGTCGGACAACGCCCGCTCCAGCAAGTCGGCCGGCAGGCTCTTGCTGGCCCGGGCGCCGAGCAGCTTGAGCTGCTCGCTGCGGCTGACCAGGTTGCCACGCCCTTCGCACAACTTGTTGCGCGCTGCGGCGTAGGCCTTGTCGACCTGCTGCAGGCGGCTGCCCAGCTCGTCCAGGTCCTGGATGAACAGCACGAACTTGTCGTACAGCCAGCCGGCGCGCTCGGCGATCTCGCGGGCGTTCTGGCCCTGGCGCTCCTGCTTCCACAGGCTGTCGATCACCCGCAAGGTGGCCAGCAAGGTGGTCGGGCTGACGATGACGATCTGCCGGTCGAAGGCTTCCTGGAACAGGTTCGGCTCGGCCTGCAGGGCCGCCGAAAATGCTGCCTCGATGGGCACGAACAGCAGCACGAAATCCAGGCTGTGCAGGCCTTCGAGGCGGTTGTAGTCCTTGCTCGACAAGCCTTTGACGTGGCTGCGCAGCGACTGAACGTGCTGTTTGAGGGCATTCTCGTCATTGCTGCTGACAAATTGCTGGTAGGCGGTAAGGCTGACCTTGGCATCGACCACCACCTGCTTGTCGCCGGGCAGCATGATCAGCACGTCGGGCTGGAAACGCTCGCCGTCGGCGCTCTTCAGGCTGACCTGGGTCTGGTACTCGCGGCCCTTCTCAAGGCCCGCATGTTCCAGCACCCGCTCAAGGATCAGTTCGCCCCAGTTGCCCTGGGTCTTCTGGCCCTTGAGTGCCTGGGTGAGGTTGGTGGCTTCGTCGGACAGGCGCAGGTTGAGCTGCTGCAGGCGTTCCAGCTCCTTGCCCAGGGAGAACCGCTCGCGGGCCTCTTGCTGGTAGCTTTCCTCGACGCGCTTTTCAAAGGCCTGGATGCGTTCCTTGAGCGGGTCAAGCAACTGGCCAAGATGCTGCTGGCTGGTCTGGGCGAAACGCTGCTCGCGCTCATCGAAGATTTTCGTGGCCAGATCGGCGAACTGTGCGCGCAGGGTATCGCGGGCTTCCTGCAGGTCTTCCAGACGCTGCTGGTGGCTGTCTTGCTGCTCGCGCAGTTCGGCTTCCAGGCGCGCGGTCTGGGCCTCCAGGCGGCGCAGTTCGGTTTCGCGGCTGGCACGTTCCAGGTGCCAGGCGTGGGCGGCATCGCGGGCGTTGTCGCGGTCGATCTGCAGCAGTTCCAGCTCACGCCCCTGGGCGGCGAGCTGGGTCTGCTTGACGGTATTGGCTTCGCTCAGGTCGCTGACCTCGTCGCGGCATGCCTCAAGCTGCGCCTGCAGGCCTGCCTGGGCCAACAGGGCGCCATTGAGGCGCTCTTCGAGCAAGGCGCGTTCGCCTTGCCGGGTGCCCTGGCGGCGTTGCACATGCATGACCCACCCCAAGCACGGCAAGGCGCCTGCTACCAAGCCCAGCAGAATGCTGGTCAGATCCACTGCCATGCTTACCCCGATCGATCTGTTGCAAATTGAGTGCAGCTTATCAGCCTGCCTGGTCGGGTGCCTGCTCCGGCGCACTGGCCTGGCACAATCGTGCGTACTCCAGCTGCGCCCGACGGTCCCCGGCCCGCGCCGCCTGGCGCAGCAGGTCATGGCCGATGCGCCGGTCGCGGGCATTGCCGCAGTCTCGACACAGCATCTGCCCCAACCGGCTCTGAGCCTCCACCACACCCTGACGCGCCGGTTGCTTTAGCAAGCGGCCGGCCAGGTGCTTGACCTGAGGCTTGTCGCCCAGGCGCGGGCTGTCGAGCAGCCAAAGGGCCACTTTCAATGAAAAGCGTTTGGTCGTGAGAGCAGACGTCGAAACGTCAGGGCTGGCGAGGTGTTTACCGCGAAACTTCATGAGCAACAGAGAGGGCAACTCGAAAGGCGCGCCACTCTACCCTTTTTTTGGGTGCATGACCTTCCGATTTCTGGAGTATTGAAAAAAAAATTCACCGATCATTTCTTGACGTTTTCAAACAGCTGACTGAGGAGTCGACAGGTGCCCGACGATTGTCAGACAGTTCCCTGATTTGCTGGCACGCCCGTCCTAGAGCAAGCGCTCGGGACAATCCACAGTTCCTGTGGATAACTCGGTGGACAACCCCCTAAAGGACCCTGCAAACCCCTATGAAATGGGGCTTGCGCTCAAACTGACGATTTTTTCACCAGTAAAAATTAGTGTTTTTTTTCATTGACTTAAGTGGCCAGTCAAGGCATTGGCGAGTGTCTTCAGGGCTGTTGCCAGGCTGTTACAAGTCATGCCTCGAATGTGCACAAGTGCACCAAAAACCCGCAATCGGATGCACGAAATCGGCACATCAGGCCATTTGCGGGCGATTTTCCCCTCTTCCCACGACGCCAAAGAAGCGCCATACTGCGCGGCTCGCCTGAAGAAACCTGGAAAGGCTTGCAAAGCCCCAAACGTTCCGGTAAGGTGCGCCTCGTTAGTACCAAGCTGAAAGTCAATTCTGGCCAGAAGCGTCCTTGCAGCCCTTGCTCCCCCCAAGAGCATCACTGCTGAAACCAGGACCGGCCCTTTCGATGATTCACTCGCCAGCCCAGCGCTGTTCAAGCACGAATCACGTGACAGATTGATCAGGATTCCATTCCGAACGGCCTAGAACCTTGGCCCCGGAATGCTGCCTGCCCTCTGAAGTACCTACCAGTCAGCCCAAGCGCCCACATTTGATTGCGCTCTCTCTGGCTGCCCTGTTCCAGTCAGGTTCGTTCGTCCCTTAATAAAGGCGTCACTGGAACGTTTCTATCATGCACGGATCATAAGCCCGTGTTTAAAGCAGGAACCTCCAACAATATGCAAACTCATCATCAGATTCAGGCTGCCATTGGCACCCTCTCCCAGGCCTTCTCCCCGTTGAAGTGCCTTATCACTGCCCCACGCAAGGGCAACTTCAGCTTCACCTTGGTAGACGAACACGGCGTCGCCTGCCACACCGAACGCCTGTACCCCGAGCAGTACAGCCGTTCGGAGCCACTGCAAGCGGTGATCGCCCGGACGCGCCAGTCGCTCACCGCGTGAGCGGCGAATACGCTGGCATTCATGAGCTGAATGCCGCGCCAGGCAAGCTGCCTGATCGTTCTTGGCCTAATTGCCGCAAGGCATATGGGTTAGAACCTCAGGCAGCAATCGATTTAAAAACAGCTCTTTACATCACGCTTATCACACTACACTTCAACTCGAGCGGTCCGAACCGCTTCCGGCGGGCCTGATCATTCACCAGCTGCCAAGCTCCAGCGCCCGTCGGCCCTTTACTGCTCGAGGGCATCATGGGTATCGCGGCGAATGAATTGTGTCAGTATGTGATCCGACCAACCCTGGTCTACCTGAATCGTCATTGCGCCAGTGCCGAAGCCCTTTTATTGGGCATTGCGGCCAGCCAGTCGGCGCTCGGCTCGGCCTTGCACGACCGCCGCGGCCACGGCCTTTATCGCATTGGCGAAAGCCGACACCAGGCGGTATGGGACGATTTCCTCGCCCGTGACCCCGAGCTGGCAAGCCTGGTACGCGGCCTGGCCAGCCAGCACGCCTTCCTCGGGGGCCCGCACCTGGAACTCACGGTCAACCTGCGCTACTCCACCGCTATTGCCTGGATGCTCATCGAAGCCCAGGCTACCGAGCTGCCTGCCGCCGATGACCTCTTGGGCCAGGCGCGCATCTGGCGTCAGATCTTTCATCCGCAAGGTCGCCTACGCGACTTCACCCAGGCCTGGCATATGTGCATTACTCGGAAATTGCCAGAGGCATCTTGAGACGTGTCCTACAGTTTTACCGGAAAAAAAGGAATTTTGGTCGGATTGTCCTACAAAACCGCTCTATCTCCTGTGATTCAGGCTATAGCGCGGCGCGTGATTTGTTGGTAGCTTTTCGCCCCGGAGATCCCAAGGAGTTTCTAATAATGAAAAAAGCAATGCTCAAAACCTCCCTCGGCGTAGCCGTTGCCCTCGCTTCCAGCCAACTGTTCGCTGCCGGCTTTGCCCTCAACGAACAGAGCATCAGCGGCATGGGTACCGGTTTTGCGGGTCGTTCATCTTCTGCCGAAGACGCCAGCACCGTGTATGGCAACCCTGCCGGCATGTCGCGCCTGAAGCGCGAACAGGTCACCGTGGGTGGCGCAGCCGTCATCGCGAAAACCGATATCTCGGGTCCCGGTAGCAATTTCGGGGGGGAAACCGACGGAGATATGGTGCCGAACGTTGGCGTGCCGATGGGCTACTACGTGAAGCCGATCGACGACCACTGGAGTGTAGGTTTCGGCGTTTACGTGCCATACGGCCTGATTACCGACTACGGCAGCGATGACGCCGCACGCTACTGGGGCAAGAAGAGCAAGGTCGAGGTTGTGACCTTCCAGCCAACCATCAGCTACGCATTCAACGACAAGGTATCGATCGGTTTCGGCCCCACCATCAACCGTATCAAGGGTGAACTGGGCTCGAACCTGGCCAGCAAGGCCTTCCTGGGCCCTAACGGCCCGGATGGTGAAGTCAAGATCAAAGGCGACGACACTGCTATCGGTTACAACATCGGTGTTCTGGTTCAAGCCACCGACCGTACCCGCCTTGGTCTGACTTACCACTCCATGGTCGACTACAAGCTCGAAGGCGATACACGAGTTTCCTACCCGATTCCGGCGCTCGGCCTGAGCGGCAAATTTGACGCCAGCCTGAAGATCAAGACGCCGGAGTCCGTGGACCTCTCGGTCACTCACGAGCTCGATGACAACTGGACGCTGTATGCGGGTAGCACCTGGACCCGTTGGAGCCGCCTGGAAAACATCACCGTCAAGAACGATGCGCCGGCAGGTTACCCGCTGCAGACCATCACCGAAGAGCAGAACTGGCATGACACCTGGGCTCACGCCATTGGTGCCGCCTATAAGGTGAACAAGGAGTGGACACTGCGCGCAGGCTTCTCCGTCGACCAGTCGCCTACCAACAACCACGACCGTTCGCCGCGCATTCCTACCGGCGACCGCAAAGCGGTCAGCTTTGGTGCCGGCTGGAGCCCGAACGACGACATGACCATTGATGTTGCCTATTCCTACCTGTGGGAAGAAGACACCAAGGTCAACAACCAGCCAAGCTCGCCGACCGAAGGTGCCTTGAAAGGCAGCTACCAGGCCAAGTACGAGAACAGCGCTCACGGTATTGGTGCTTCCCTCACCTACCGCTTCTGATTCGTACCAGCTTCGTGAAAAACCGCCCTCGTGGCGGTTTTTTCACGCCTGGACCTGCCAGGTGTCGCCCAGTGCGTCACGCAGGTAGTCCATGAAGGCGCGGACCTTTGGTGTCAGGGCAAAACGGTCTGCCAGGCACAGGTAGATATCCATCGGTTCGGTCTGGGCGTAGGCCTGCCCATGCTCGCTGTACTCGAACAAGGGTACCAATGCGCCTGTAGCCAAGTGGGGCTTCACCACGAACTCGGCAAGGCGGGTGATGCCGCCATCGTTGAGCGCCATCTGGGTCAGGGCATCGATGTCGTCGCTGATCAGTACCGTGCCGAATTCCGCATCGAATCGCAGGCCATCACGCATGAAGCCCCAGCGCAGGAATCGACCATCCACCGGGTAGCGGAACACCAGGCAGCGGTGCTCGCGCAATGCCTCGGGGGTGGCTGGCAGGCCCGCCTGTGCGAGGTAGCCTGGGGATGCGCAGCAGATGAACGGGATGCGTGCGATGTGTCGCGCCAGCAGGTGATCTTCGAGTTGCGGGGTGATACGCAGGCTGATGTCGACGTCTTCACGGGCGTGATTGACGCGTCGATCAGTCGTTACCAATTCTATCGAAACCAATGGGTAGCGGGCGCTGAAGGCCGGTATCAATGGCGCCAGCACGTGGCGGCCGAAGGCGGAGGTCGAGGCGATGCACAAGCGGCCTTGTGGTTCGCTGTCAGGCGTGGTGATGGCTTGCTCGGCGTGGAGCAGGTCACGTTCTACATGCCGGACACGTTCGTAGTACAGCGCACCGGCTGGGGTCAGGGCCATGCTTCGGGTGGTGCGGCTGAGCAGGCGTACCTGCAGGTGGCTTTCGAGCCGTGCGAGGTTCTGGCTGACTGCTGCCGGGCTGAGGCCGAGGTTACGGGCTCCTGCGGCGATGCTGCCGGCTTCTACCACCTTGATGAAGCTGCGAATGGCGTTGAGCAGGTCCATGGCGAGGCCTTCGATTCGTAAGAATCTCTTTATAAAGAACTCACCTTTACCGGTCTACAGGCATCGGCCATTGCGTTGCTAACCTGCGCCTCCGGTCATTTTTCAGGAGTTCGCATGAGCAACCTCTCCCACTCGCCTAGCCGGCGCAAGTTACGGCACAGCGCCACGCCTTACGTTTTTGCGTTCTACATGTCGTCGATCATGGCATTGCTGATGTGCTTCGTGATCACAGCCGCCAATGCTGGCGTGGACGCACACTATTTGAGCAATGTGATCAAGGCGTACCAATTGGCGATGCCCGTGGCGTTCGTTTGTGTGCTGATGGTCAGGCCCGTCGTGGTTCGACTGGTGGCGTTAACAGTGCACCCTCACTAAAAAACCAACTCCCACTTTCGACTGTTGCCTTTGCCTTTGCTTTTGATCTTAGTGCGCGCAAGTTCAGACACCACAGATCGCGACTTCAGGAGGCCAAGCGGAGGCCTTGCGGAGGGAGGCGACGGGCATGGATGCCCGTCGAGCGCTGAGGCCCCATGGATGGGGCCTGCAGCGCGTACTCCCGGGAGCAAGGCCGTAACGAGGGAACCCCGGAGCGAAGCGCAGGGGCCGGATGATGGGAGCAGGCCCATGGTTACTTTTTGCCAAGACAAAAAGTAACCCGCCGTAAGGGCGGAAAGGTGAGTATGAGTCGCTATTGATTTCGGATATGTACGCGTACATCAGAACCACCGCGCGAAGCTTTTGGCTTTTAAAACGAGTGAATATCCATTTGCCAAGGTGGCGCACAATCACCCTTCCGCCCTTACGGCGGCTTACTTTTTGTCTTGGCAAAAAGTAAGCAAAAACCGCCCGCTGGTATGACTCACCCACATGGGTTACAAATCAGTTCACTCACATAGGTGACAGTTTTTAACTGGCAAGGTCGGTTTTCGAGGATCTGACCATGCCTTGGCGAGAGCTAACACCTATGGACCTGAAATTGCTTTTCATCGCTGACTATCTCAAGGGGCCGCCCAGCTTCAGCGCCCTGTGCCAGGCTTATGAAATAAGCCGGAAGACCGGCTACAAGTGGATCGAGCGGTATGAAAAGGAAGGCCCGGCAGGGCTGGAGGAGCACAGCCGTCGCCGATTGACTCAAGACGGCGGCATCCCTCATACCGTCCGTGAGGCAATCATTGAGCTGCGTGGCCGGGGTGAGACAGAACCTGGGCCCAAGAAAATCCAGGCTGCTTTACAGGTACGATTTCCAGATCAGGTGCCCCCGTCGAAGACGACGATCTACAACGTCCTGAAGCAAGCAGAACTCGTAAAGCCGCGCCGCCTGCGTCAGCGAGTGGCGGTTTACCCCAAGCCCCTTGAGAAAGCAGAGACGCCCAACCAGCTCTTTAGCGCCGACTACAAGGGGCAATATCTGACGGGTGCTGGAGTGTGGTGCTATCCGCTGACGATCATGGACCACGCCAGCCGCTTCTTGCTCGCGTGCCACAGCATGCCCAACACCAACTTTCAGGAAACTCAGGCGGTATTTACCAAGGTGTTCCGTGAAAATGGCTTACCCGAGCGTATTCGAACCGACAATGGCGTACCGTTTGCCAGCAAAGGGCGTGCAGGCCTTTCCCAGTTATCTATCTGGTGGCTGCGCCTAGGCATCATTCCTGAACGAATCGCACCCGGCAGGCCTGAGCAAAATGGTCGGCATGAACGTATGCATCGAACTCTTAAGAGCACTCTTCCAGCGCCACCAGCGGTAGCATGGGAAGCTCAACAGCAGCACTTTGATCGATTCGTGCAGCATTACAATCACGAGCGTTTGCACGAAGCGCTGAAACAGAAAACGCCTGCATCCTGCTATATGCCCTCACCGCGCCCGTATCCTGAAAAATTGCCTGAAATGGCCTATCCAAGTCACATTGAATGCTACCCAGCGGACAGCTGTGGCATCTTGAATCGGCGGGGTTTGAGGATTTATGTTGGCTATGTGCTCAAGCATCAGCTCATTGGGCTGGAGCTGATCGGCGATGGGGCGTGGGATGTCATTTTCGGTCCAATCATCCTCGGTCGTATCGATGAGCGAGATGCTATCGACGGCTATGTGACACTCAAGGTGTTACCTATGTGAGTGTACTTTTCTGTAACCCATGAGGGTGACCCGTACACGCTCCCATCATCCGGCCCCTACGCTTCGCTTCGGGGTCCCCTCTCTCCGGTCATGCTCCCGGGAGTACGCGCTGCAGGCCCCATCCATGGGGCCTCAGCGCTCGACGGGCATCCATGCCCGTCGCCTCCCTCCGCATGACCTCCGTTCGGCCTCCTGAAGTCGCAATCTGCTGCGTCTGAACTTGCGCGCACTAGGAGCAAGAGCAAGAGCCAAGAGCCAAGAGCAAAAACAGCAAAAGCCGCCTGGGGGCTCAAGGGTGGGAGGCGATGGCCTTTTCGATGGCTGACCGGAAAGCCGGATCATCAGGCTTTGTGAGGCTGGAGAAGTTGCCGATCACCTTGCCCTTGCGATCGACCACATACTTGTAGAAGTTCCACTTCGGCGCGCTGCTCTGATGTGCCAGCTCCACGAACAGCGGAATAGCATCCTTGCCCCGCACAGCCTGTGCCTTGGTCATCGTGAAGGTCACACCATAATTGGCGTAGCAGACCTTCGCAGTCTTCTGCGCGTCGGCATCTTCCTGCTTGAAATCATTCGAAGGCACCCCAAGCATTTCCAGCCCCTGCGCGTGATATTCCTTATAGGTCGCCTCAAGCCCCTCGAACTGCGGCGCAAAACCGCAATAGCTGGCCGTGTTGACCACCACCAACGGCTTGCCCGCAAAGCGCTGGCACAGGTCGACCTGCTCCTTGCCACGCAACTCGGGCAAGCTACCCTCCAACAGCGCCGGGCACTCGGCAGCCCAACTCGAAGAGGCCGCCAGCAACGCCAGCAACGGTATCGTCAACCAATGTGCACGCATCGTCAGTTTCTCCCGCAAGACAATCCTTGAACTTGCAGGGTAGCGCTTAACAAACACCCATGCCCAGTTGCATCAACGCCAACCCACCCCGGTGCCAACCCCACCACACCAGCGCCAGGGCCAACCCCCCGGCCACCAGCAGCAGGCTGCGGGCCAGGTAACGGTTCATGCGGCTTGCACCTGCAGGCGCGCTACCGGGCGTTCACGTACCGTCCAGTTGAGTGCAGCCGCCAGCAAGCTGAGCAGAATCGAGATCTGCCAGACCAGGTCATAGTTCCCGGTCTGATCGTACACCACACCACCCAGCCAGCCGCCCAGGAACGCGCCCAACTGGTGGAAAAGAAACACGATGCCACCGAGCATCGACAAGTTGCGCACACCGAATACCGTGGCCACGGTACCGTTGGTCAACGGCACGGTAGACAGCCACAGCAGCCCCATGGCGATACCGAACAGGTAAGCACTCACCGTACTCACCGGCATCCACAGGAACAAGCCGATCACCACCGCCCGCAGCAAGTACAAGGCAGTCAGCAGGCGTGGTTTCGACATGCGCCCCCCAAGCCAGCCAGCCGTGTAGGTGCCCACGATATTGAACAGCCCAACCAGCGCCAGCACCGTGGTGCCAGTGGTCGCCGGCAGATGCTGGTCGACCAGGTAGGCCGGCAGGTGCACGCCAATGAATACCACCTGGAAACCACAGACGAAAAAGCCCAGCGCCAGCAGCCAGAAGCCCGAATGCGAGCACGCCTCGCGCAGGGCCTGCCCCAGCGTCTGTTCCCCACCGTGGCTGGGCAGTGGACGGTCTCGCAACAGGCCAACGAAGGGCACGATCAATGCGACCAGCAGGCCCAGCACCAGCAACGCGGCCGACCAACCCAACCATTCGATCAGGCCGAGGGTGCCAGGCAGCATGGCGAACTGGCCAAACGAGCCGGCAGCGCTGGCGATCCCCATGGCCATGCTGCGTTTCTCTGGCGGGACGGCGCGGCCGACCACACCCAGAATCACCGAGAACGAGGTGCCCGACAGGCCGATACCAATCAACAGGCCGGCGCTGAGCGACAGCGACCAGGCCGAATCGGCCGTGCTCATCAACAACAGGCCCGCGGCATAGAGGATGCCGCCGATGACCACCACCCGCGCAGCACCCAGGCGATCAGCCAGGGCACCGGCAAAGGGTTGGGCCAGGCCCCAGATCAGGTTCTGCAGGGCAATGGCGAAAGCGAATACCTCGCGCCCCCAGCCAAAATCGGCACTCATCGGCGCCAGGAACAGGCCGAAGCCGTGCCGGACACCCAGTGACAGCGCGAGGATCAATGCCGCCCCCGCCAGAACCCACCCGCTGGTTCGCCACACCGAAGTCATTGTCGTTATCTCCAGCACATCGCAAGTTTGTACGGGTATATACCCGCGTTTGATCAAGGTTGATCAGGCCAACCGCTCCAGCAAGCGCACCAGTTCATCACGTTGCCCTTCGCCCAATTGCTCCACCAGCGTCTGTTGCGCATGCTCCCACGCCGGATGGGCAAGCCGAAGGCGCGCCTCCCCTGCTCCGGTCAACAGGACCACGCGGTTGCGCTGGTCGTCACCGTCGGCCAAGGCCACCAGGCCATCAGCCTCCAGCACCCGCAAATTACGGCCCAGGGTGCTGCGCTCCAGGCCCATGGCTTCAGCCAGGGTGGTAATGCTGGGTCGATCGAGCCGCTGCAGATGGCGCAGCAAGGAAAACTGGGCGACATTGATGCCGAAGCCGGCAAGGGCCTCGTCGTAATGCCGGCTCACCCCGCGGGCGGCACGACGCAGATGGGTACAGATGCATTCACTGGTCAACATGGATACGTGTATATACCCGCAATGTGGATGTTGCAAGAAGTTTCAGATCGCGAGCCCCAGCAGTACCGTCAGTTCCAGCAACTCCAGCAACGCTCCAGCCGTGTCGCCGGTGGTACCGCCCAGGCGCTGGCACATCAGCCGTCGCAACCCGCAGAACGCGCCAAGCGCCGCCAGCATTGCCCAGCCTGCGCCCCAACCACCCAGCATCAGGCACCCCGCCAGGCTGGCCAGCAGCACCCAAGCCGCGGCTTGCCGTGGGAGGTGCTCGGACAAGGCTTGCCCCAGGCCACCCTTGCGCACGTAGGGGGTGCTCAGGAACAACCCAAGCATCGCCGCTCGCCCCACCACCGGCGCCAGCACCAGCCATGCACCTGCGCCACGCTCGACCAGTGCCCACAAGGCGCAGAACTTCAGCAACAACACCAACACCAAGGTCACCACAGCAATCGGCCCGCTGCGCGGGTCTTTCATGATCTGCAGCGTGCGCTCGCGGTCGCCGAACCCGCCCAGCCAGGCATCGGCGCTGTCTGCCAGGCCGTCCAGGTGCAAGGCGCCACTGAGCAGGACCCACAGCGACAGCAGCAAGGCTGCGTGCAAAGGCGCCGGTGTGCCCTGCAGCAGATTGCTGGCGAGCCACAACAGTAAGCCGAACAGCAACCCCACCAAGGGGTAAAAGAGCAACGAGCACCCCATCTCCCGAGGCGCGGGCATGCCCGGCAAACGTACCGGCAGGCTGCTCAGGAACTGCAAGGCGATCCAGAAGGGCAACATCTCAGCGCACCTCCTGCAGCAGCTCGCCGCTTAAATCCAATTGCACCAACGCGCCATGGCCCACTTCGACCTGGAGCAACTGCTCCCTGGGCAAACCACGGGCCCGTGCCAGCAGCAGACGCATGACGCCGCCATGGGTGACCAGCAACACTCGCTTGCCTGCATGTTGCACGCGCAAGCGCTCGATGCCGGCCAGGACGCGTTCGGCAAAGGTACTGACGGGCTCGCCAGCAGGCGGCGTATAGGCATAAGGGTCAGCCCAGAAGCGCCCGAGCTCGTCTGCCTGGGTTTCCATGATCTGCAGGGCACTGCGCCCTTCCCACTCGCCGAAATGCAGCTCCTGCAAGTCAGCTTCACGCTGCACCGGCAGGCCAAGGTGCGCCCCCAGTTCGTCGGCAAACCGCGCGCAGCGCTGCAATGGCGAGCTGACCAGCACCTGCCAAGGCCCGCCAGCGAACACGGCTTCGCGCATCTGCGCCCAGCCTTTTTCGGTCAGGGCGTCGTCGAGGCTGCCACGCAGGCCACCGCCGTGCTCGGTTTCACCGTGGCGCAGCAGGTCCAGGATCATGCCGGGCGGTCCGCCACCGCCGCTTCAGCGAAGGTCGCCATCTGCCCGTGCAGGGCACAAGCCAGCCGCAGCAACGGCACGGCCAGCGCCGCCCCGCTACCCTCACCCAGGCGCAGGCCCAGTGCCAACAGCGGTTCGGCGTCAAGGGCAGCCAGCAAGGCATTGTGGCCAGGCTCTGCGCCCTGATGGGCGAACAGCAGCCAGTCACGGCATTGCGGGTTGAGGCGCACGGCTACCAGCGCAGCGACAGTGCAGATGAAGCCGTCCACCAGCACAGCGATGCCCTGCTGTGCACAGGCCAGGTAGGCACCCGCCAATGCCGCGATCTCGAACCCACCCACGCAAGCCAGTGCCTGTTCGGGCTGGTCGGCACGCAGGCCGTGCAGCACCAGAGCACGCTCGATCACCTCAGCCTTGTGCCGTACTCCCGCCGCGTCCAGGCCAGTGCCAGGGCCACTGAGGTCGCGGGCCGGGCAGCCCAGCAAGGTGCTGGCCAGGGCTGCGGCAGCCGTGGTGTTGCCAATGCCCATCTCGCCACCGATAAACAGTTGCGCACCGCGTTGCGCTGCACGCAATACGCTGTCTCGGCCCGCTTGCAGAGCCGCCTGCAGCTGCTCACCGGTCATCGCTGGCTGGCGGGCGAAGTTGGCCGTGCCGGCGCCCAGGCGCAAGTGGCGCACGCCTGCCAATTGCAAATGCGGGTCGACAGTACCGAGGTCGACCACTTCGAGGCTGGCTTGCAGCTGACGCGCCAGCACGCTGATCGCCGCACCGCCACTCACAAAGTTGCGCAGCATCTGCCCGGTCACCGACTGCGGGTAGGCCGAGATGCCCTCCTCGACCACCCCATGGTCACCGGCAAAAATGGTGATGGCGACCTGGTCCAAGGCCGGCCGTTCACACCCTTGCAGCCCGGCCAGTGTCACCGCCAGGCTCTCGAGCTGACCGAGCGAACCGGCGGGTTTGGTCAGCTGCTGCTGACGGGCGCGGGCCTGGTCCATGGCGGCGTTGTCGAGCGGTTGGCAGGCGTCACGCCACCAGGGTTGGTTCATAGTGCAGGTCCTTTGAGCATGAGAGGCAGGCCAGCGACGGTCAGGACCACGCGCTGGCAACGTTCGGCCACGGCCTGGTGCAGCCAGCCGGCCAGGTCGACGTAACGGCGGGTAAGTTCGCCCATGGGCACCACGCCCAGGCCGGTTTCGTTGCTGACCAGGATGACCGTGCCGGGCAACTGCGCCAGGCAGTCCAGCAGCGCATCGCGCTCTTCGGCCAGGCGCTGCGCGTCTTCGAGCATCAGCAGGTTGGTCAGCCACAGGGTCAGGCAATCCACCAGCAGGCAGCGGCCTTCGGCGGCTTCGGCGCGCAGCACGGCGGCCAGCGCCAGGGGCTCTTCGATCAGCCCCCAGTCGGCCGGCCGGCGTTGCCGGTGCAGGCGCACGCGATCGCTCATTTCACCGTCCAGGGGCTGGCTGGTGGCGACGTAGGTGACCGGCAGGCCGCTGTCGCTGGCCAGTTTTTCGGCCAGACGGCTCTTGCCCGAACGAGCGCCGCCGAGAATCAGGTTGAGCATGTCAGGCGACTCCACACAGTCGGCGCAGGAGGTCGGTATCCAGGTGTTGCTCCACCAGATCGGCCAGGCGTTCGATGTCTCGCTCGCGCAGGGCTTCGTAATCGACGGCCTGCACGTCTTCCAGGCCTGCCCAGCGCAGCAGCGCGGCGCATGATTGGCTGCCTTCGAACAGGCCGTGCAGGTAGGTGGCGAGGATCTGGCCATCAGCGCTGATCGCGCCGTCGGCGCGGCCGTCGGCAAGTTGCACGGCAGGATGCTCCAGTGCGGCGCCAGTGGTGACGCCGGCATGAATTTCATAGCCGGCCACGGGCGAACGCTCCAGGCTCAGGGTGCCGGTGACATTGCGCAGTTGCTTGTCGGCTTCGAGCACCGTGGCGTAATCGAGCAGCCCCAGCCCCGGGCTGGAGCCGGCCGGACCTTCCAGGCCGAGCGGGTCGTGCACGTCGCGGCCAAGCATCTGCAGCCCCCCGCAGATGCCGATCAGTTTGCCGCCGTAGCGCAGGTGCCGGGCAATGGCCGTGTCCCAACCACGCTCGCGCAGTTGCGCCAGATCGCCGCGCACGCTCTTGGAACCGGGCAGGATGATCAGGTCGGCCGGCGGAATCGGCTGGCCGGGGCCGATGAACTGCAGGTCCACCTGCGGGTGCAGGCGCAGGGGGTCGAAATCGGTGTGGTTGCTGATACGTGGCAGCACGGGGACGATCACCTTGAGCACGCGTGCATGTTTGCTGCCTTGGCGCACGTCGATGCCGTCTTCGGCCTCCAGATGCAGGTCGGTGACATAGGGCAACACACCGAGCACCGGTTTGCCGGTGCGCGCCTCCAGCCAGTCCAGGCCGGGCTGCAACAGGGCGATGTCGCCGCGAAAGCGATTGATGACGAAGCCCTTGACCCGCGCCTGCTCGCTCGGCGACAGCAGCTCCAGGGTGCCGACCAGGTGAGCGAACACGCCACCACGGTTGATATCGGCAACCAGGATCACCGGGCAGTCGACCGCCTCGGCAAAGCCCATGTTGGCGATATCGCCTGCGCGCAGGTTGATCTCGGCCGGCGAGCCCGCCCCTTCGACCATCACCACTGGGTAGGCAGCACACAGCCGCTGGTGCGAGGCCAGCACCGCCTGCATGGCGATCACCTTGTAGTCGTGATAAGCCACCGCATTCATGCTGGTGACCGCGCGGCCATGGATGATCACCTGGGCACCAGTGTCACTGTTGGGTTTGAGCAGCACCGGGTTCATGTCGGTATGGGGCGCCAGCCGGCAAGCCTGGGCCTGCACCGCCTGGGCCCGGCCGATTTCACCCCCGTCGGCGGTCACCGCGCTGTTGAGCGCCATGTTCTGAGGTTTGAACGGCACCACGCCGATACGCTGGCGCAGCAGCCAGCGGCACAGGGCGGTGACCAGCGTGCTCTTGCCGGCATCGGAGGTGGTGCCTTGCACCATGAGGGTGGTCATGCCGTTTCCTTGTGATAAGCAGCCAGAGCGTCAGCCAGGCGCTGTTCGCCTGCTTCGCAGGCAGGCAGGCCCAGGCGCACGGCAGCAGGCTGCTCGAACAGGCGGACCAGGATGCCGCGACGGGCGAGAAAGTCGTGCAGGTGCGCAGCCTGTTCGCTACGCACGTACTGGAACAGGTCGCAACCGCCGCTGAGCGCCAGGCCGTTGTCGACCAACAGCGAGGCCAAGCGTTGGCTGGCCTGGGCGCAGCGGGCGATCTGCGCCCGATGGGCGGGCTCATCGGCGAAGCACGCCTGGGCCACAGCCCGCGCAGGGCCACTGACAGTCCACGGCCCGAGCCTGTCGGCCAGGCGCTGCAACAGCGGCAGCTCCGCTGCCACGCAGCCCAGCCGCACACCGGCCAGGCCAAAGAACTTGCCGAACGAGCGCAGCACGATCAGGCCGGGGCGATCGGCGCAGTCGACCACGCTGTGTTCGGGGGTGTTGTCCACGAACGCTTCGTCGACCAACAGCCAGCCGCCCCGTGCAGCCAGGCGAGCATGCCAGTGCAGCAGCTGCTCGCGGGATATGCGCAGGCCCGTGGGATTGTTGGGGTTGACCAGAACCAGTACGTCGAGGCTGTCGAGGGCGGCCTCCACGTCGGTGTCCTGCAGTTCGATCAGGCTGTGTCCTGCGCGTCGCCAGGCTTGCGGATGCTCGGCATAGCACGGAGACAGCACGCCGACCCGCCCGCTCGGGCGCAAGTGCGGCAAGGCCTGAATCGCCGCCTGGGAGCCGGCCACCGCCAGCACCTGGTGGGCGCCGTAATAACGGCATGCCGCAGCTTCCAGGCCGTCGTCCGTTTCTGGCAACCGCGCCCAGGCGTCGACGGGAATTGCAGGGATCTGGAAGGGCCAGGGCGCGATGCCACTGGACAGGTCGAGCCAGTCTTCACGGGCAATGCCGTATTGCCGTATCGCCCGCAGCAGGCGGCCACCGTGTTCAAGCATTGAGGTACGCTCCTAGGCAAATCAGCAGCAGCCAAAGCCACACGCCGCGCTGCACCAGGCTCCAGCCGCGCTCGATGGCATCGGCATCGGCCATCGGGCCTTCGCCCAGGCGCGGCCGCTCGTGCAGCTCGCCGTGGTACACCGCCGGGCCACCGAGTTCGACCGCCAGCGCACCGGCGCCTGCTGCCATGACCGGGCCGGCATTGGGGCTGTCCCACAAGGGCGCCTGTTTGCGCCAGCAGGCCAGCGCCAGGCGGGTCTTGCCGAGCAGTGCATAGGTCAGGGCCACCAGCCTGGCAGGCATATAGTTGAGCACATCATCGATGCGTGCCGCGCACCAGCCAAAGCGCTCGAAACGCTCGTTGCGGTAACCCCACATGGCATCCAGCGTATTGCTCAGGCGATACAGCACCACGCCAGGCGCGCCGGCGACAATGAACCAGAACAAAGCGGCGAACACCGCATCGCTGCCGTTCTCCAGCACCGATTCCGTGGCCGCCCTGGCCACGGCAGGCTCATCCAGCTCACGGGTTTCGCGGCTGACCAGGTAGCCGACTCGCCGCCGAGCTTCTTCCAGGTCGCCCTGACGCAAGGCGGTGGCCACTGGCAGCACGTGTTCGCCGAGGCTGCGCAGGCCCAGCGCGCAATACAGCGCCAGCACGTCCACCAGCCAGCCGATATAGGGCAGCCAGGACAGGATCAAGGCCACCAGGGTCAAGGGCACCACGGCCAGGAACCAGGCGCTCACGCCATGGCTGCGCCAGCCGCGGCCGCCGGCATTCAACCGCCGCTCCAGGCTCGATGCCAGGTTACCGAAAGCCACCAGCGGGTGGCGCCGTTGCGGCTCGCCCAGCAAGGCATCCAGGGCCACTCCGGCTGCGGTCAGCAAAGCCACGCTCATGGGCGATCCCCCCATTGGTTTTCGTACAGCATTTCACTCAGGGGTCGCTCTTCGGCCCAGTGTTCCAACGCCAGCATGGGCGCTGGGTAGAACGCGGTCACCGGCCCCAGGCACAGCACCGCCACCGGCTTGGCCCCGGCAGGCATGCCGAGCAGTTCGGCCAGCGCCAGGGGGTCGAACAGCGATACCCAGCCCATGCCCAACCCTTCGGCCCGCGCTGCCAGCCACAGGTTCTGGATGGCGCAGGCGAGTGAAGCGAGGTCCATCTCGGGCAGGGTGCGGCGGCCGAAAATGTGCGGCTCGCGGTTGTCCATCAAAGCCGCCACCAGCACTTCGGCGCAGTCGTTAATGCCTTCGACTTTGAGTTTCATGAAGTCGTCGGAGCGCTCGCCGAGGGCTTGGGCCGTGCGCGCCCGCTCCTGCTCGACCAGCGCCTGGATGCGCTGGCGCAGGTCACGCTGGGTGATTCGGATGAAGCGCCAGGGCTGCATCAGGCCGACACTGGGCGCCTGGTGTGCAGCGGCGAGCAAGCGGCCCAGCAACTCGGGGGCTACCGTGCCGCCGGCGAAGTGGCGCATGTCGCGGCGCTCGCCGATCGCCCTGTAGATCGCGGCGCGCTCGGCGGCGCTGAAAGCGTGTTCGCTCATGGTTGCAGCAGCGCCGCCGTCGCATCGGGGTTGGAAGGGAAATAGAAGTGCACATAGGACGCCGTCAGCCGACCCAGGCGATACACCGCCTCGTTGCCACGCCCACCGTTGGGGCTCAGGCCACGGGCGATCGGCTCCAGTTCGGTGCTGGTCAAGGAGTGATGGTAGGTGTGGCCACGCAGGGTCCCTTCCGGCAACTCCACCGCTTGCAGGGCGAGGGCCGCCAGGCGCTTCTGCATGGTCGCCTCCCCTTTCAGCAAGCCAAGCAGTTCGGCGCGTTCGCCGGCCACATCGGTCAACCCATCGAGCAGGTAAAGCATGCCGCCACATTCGGCGAGCAAGGGTTTGCCGGCGTCATGGTGGGCACGAATCGCCTCGCACATCGGCAGGTTGGCGGCCAGCGCATGGTGGTGCAGCTCCGGGTAACCGCCAGGCAGATACAGGCTGTCCACCTGCGGCAGTGCCCGATCATGAATGGGCGAGAAGAACTCAAGCTGCGCGCCGAGCTTGCGCAGCAGGTCGAGGTTGGCGCCATAGGTGAAGGCGAACGCTTCGTCTCGCGCCACGCCGATGCGCACACCGGCCAGCGATACAGCGCCGGCTTGCGGCTCGGGTTCGGCAAAGCTCACCGGCGGTGGCAAGGCCGCGTCGCAACTGGCGCCCAAGGCATCGGCCGCAGCGTCCAGGCGCGCATCCAGGTCATTCAGCTCGCTGGCCTGCACCAGGCCCAGATGGCGGCTGGGCAACTCGATGCCGCGCTCGCGGGACAGGCCGCCATACCAGCGCAGGCCCTCGGTCAGGCTGCCTTCCAGCAGTTGCGCATGACGCAAGCTGCCAACACGATTGGCCAGCACGCCGGCGAACGGCAGGTCAGCCTGGTAGCGCGCCAGGCCCAGGGCCAGGGCGCCAAAGGTCTGGGCCATGGCCGTGCCATCGATTACCGCCAGCACAGGAACGCCGAAGTGGCGTGCCAGGTCGGCGCTCGAGGGCGTACCGTCGAACAGGCCCATCACCCCTTCGATGAGGATCAGGTCGGCCTCGCCTGCCGCTTCCCACAGCAGGCGCCGGCTTTCCTGCGCGCCGATCATCCACAGGTCAAGCTGATACACCGGCGCACCGCTGGCCCGCTCGAGGATCATGGGGTCGAGAAAGTCAGGCCCGCACTTGAACACCCGCACCTTGCGCCCGAGGTTGCGGTGCAGCCGCGCGAGGGCTGCGGTGACGGTGGTCTTGCCCTGGCCGGAGGCTGGCGCCGCGATCAATACGGCCGGGCATTGGCGGGGCTGGCTCACAGTTCCACGCCTTTCTGAGCGCGGATACCGGCCTGGAAGGCATGCTTGAGCATGCCCATCTCGGTGACGGTATCGGCCAGCTCGATCATCTCGGGCTTGGCCGCGCGGCCTGTGACGATCACATGCTGCATCGGCGGCCGAGCCTGGATGTCACCTAGCACCTGATCGAGATCCAGGTAGCCATGCTTGAGGGCGATGTTCAGTTCATCGAGCACCACGAACTGCACCGACGGGTCCTGCAGCAACTGGCGCGAGACGGCCCAGGCCGCTTCGGCGGCAGCGATGTCGCGCTGGCGGTCCTGGGTTTCCCAAGTGAAGCCCTCGCCCATCACGTGGTAGCGCACCTGCTCGGGGAAACGCCGGAAGAACAGCTCCTCGCCGGTGCTGTTGCGGCCCTTGATGAACTGCACCACGCCGCACTGCATGCCATGGCCCAGGGCGCGGGCGAGCATACCGAAAGCCGAGCTGCTCTTGCCCTTGCCATTGCCGGTCAGTACCAGCAGCAGGCCGCATTCGTTGGGGGAGTTGGCAATGCGCTCGTCGATGATCGCCTTCTTGCGCTGCATGCGCGCCAGGTGGCGTTCGTCGCGGTCGGTGGGTTCGCTCATGGGGTTCTCCGCAGGCTGACGCCACGCGAGCGGCGGCGACAGGTCGATAGGCGGGCAGACGGAGAACGCGCAGGGGCCATGGCCGGACGCCACGGTGCACCGCGCATCACCCTCCGTGATGCCGTTGGCAGTATCAGGCCGGTCTCCGGGCTTGTGAGCGGGCCTTGGCCCAGGCCTGCGCGCCTTCCCGGATGCTGGCATCCAGTGGCCCTGCGCGGCCTTCTACTCACCTACCGTTGCGGGGGCAGCGCCGGATTCGCGCCTTGCTGGCGCCCACCGGCTTCCCAGTTTCACCCTGCCCAGACTGGGCTGGCAGGGCACCTGAAACACGCCGCGAAGGTTAGAGGGTTGCACCGGGAGCGTCAATCGACGCGGGGCGAATTGGCGTTGCGCCCACTCACCCCGCGCGCTTACGGCACGCTATTCGGGAAAGAAGCGCTCGACCAGTGCCGGCGTCCTGGAGCGTGCGCGGTAGTGTTCGCCGTAGACCTGCTCCAGCTTGTCGATACTCGCTCTCGCATCAGTTCAAGGGAAAAAACGCGCTACCAGCTTCTCGCTCTGCACACGCGCCAGGTATTGCGCCCGGTCGAACAGCTCACCGGTACGCAGGTCATAGACGGGGCCGGTTGCAGGTTTGCTGGTCTGGCTGAGCGACACATGGACAAAACGGAAGTCGTCACCCTCGACCTGCACGAGCTTGTCGATGCGAAAGTAATGCCCGGGCTGGAACAGCGTCTCGGCTTCATCGGATGTCACCGACAACGGCGCGATAGGCGTGCCACCCATGTAGCTCCCGGCCGGCAGCTCGAACACCACCGAGGTGTCATCGAACACGCCCTCCCGGCCGAGGGCCGATGCCTGGTCCTTGTTTGCCGCGAACTCCCGGATGATGTAGGGGTTCTCGGTGAAAGATGACATGTCCGTGTTGACCAGCACGTCGCCAACCTTCAGCGTCTGATTGCGAAAGTGCGCGCCGCTGGTGCCGCGCCCGCCGTAGCCGCCACGGTAGAGCGCCACCTCATTGCCCTCCGGCAGCTCGTCGAGCGTATCGGCCAGCAATAGCAGATAGTCGTCGTCATCCATGAAACCGATAACGCGCTCGCCCCGGCGCAGCAGTGAATTGGCCTGGGTCCCCTCCTCGGTGTAGAGCCTGACGACATGGCATTTGTAATCACCTTCGTGCCGGTAGATATAGGCCCGTTTGCCGTCTTCATCGACATACTCGAATGAGTTCTCGTCCAGGAGAGCTTCTTGCTCATCCGGCAGAACAGGAAATTCCGCACCGTCCAGCAGCGCGCATTGTCGTTCCAGTGCATGGTTGGACAATGACTGTTTGCGTACCGGATCGGTGTTCATGTATTCGTCCCAGAACGGCGAACGCTCGGTGCTCATCACCGCACCGGGCTCGGGTGGAGTGCCACCTTTGAGCCCAAGAGGCTCGAGCAACTCCCAGTCGCCACCAGCCCCCAGCCGAACCGGGCGCAGCGGGGCGAAGGCGAACGGGTTATCGGGCGGCACGATCAGCCAGCAGGAAAGTTCGGTGCTGTAGCGCACCCGGTAGGGCATGCCTTGGAGGTCAATCCAACAGGCGCCTTGGGTGTCGACCCTGATTCCCTGGAGCGCTCCACTGCCCGGCTGCATGGCATCGAGCACCACATTGGCCTGGACCGGCTGCAATTCCGGCATCGCCTCGGTGGAGGCCTGCCACTGCTGCAGCGGCGCCTCAAGCTCATGGAACGGTGTGCGGTAGGCCAATAGCGCGAAGCTCGATTGGAAGGCCAGATCCACCATGTTCAGCGCAGCGAAGAGCGAATCCAGCATGGCTTCGCGCAGAGCTGCCTTGCGCCGCCCGGCACTGGTCGCCCGCACCGCCTCGTCGATATCCAGGCCGACCCGCGCCAGGCTAGCCCCCAGCACCAGCAGCGACACAGGCCAGCCGAGCGGTATCATGGGGCTGAACACTTTGAGGAACGCACCCAGGTAACCTTTGAACATGGCCTTGCGTAGATCGGCGTTGTCCACCAGTGTCGCGGCATCCTGCTGCATCTGGCGCTTCGAGATGTCCGCGAAATGCTCGAACACGTCTCCACGGACGGAGTATCGCAGAGGTTTCAGCAATGCCAGGGCAGCATGGCCGTTGGCGCTTTGGGCCACCTGGTGCAACAGGGTGCGCATTTGCTCCTGTTCGCTTGATTCCGCCGTGGCGGCTGTAACGTAGGGCGCAAGGCCTTGCGGGTGTTGCAGATCATCGCGCAGCCATTGCCCCAACGCTTCGACCGAACTGAATCCACGCATAGCATCGTCAGCCCATGGCCTGTAGAGCACGGCACGGCCATCGCTGGCGCCTAGCACATACATAAATGCGGCTTGCTGCTCTCGCCACGCCAGCCGTCTCACTCTTAGCGTATTGGCACCACTCCCTTGGCGCAGCAGGTCAAGCGTCGGCAAGCACTCAGGCGCTCGAAGTTCGGCGCACACCATGGTCCGCAGCCCTGTTGCATCGGCCTGGGTGATATACCCGGCCTGCAGGGCTTTGGCACACTGGCCCAGCCAGTTGACCTTGGCGACCACACGAAAATCATCGCCGCGAGCTTCCCAGAAGGCATTGACCTTGCTGCGGTAGACCGCGGAAAAATCCAATGCCCAGAAGTCCTGCTGCACATCGCGAGCAAGCATGGGCACTTCGTTGTGCTCGTCATAGAAGGCCGCCTTCGGCCCCTGTCGATAGAAGCCCCCGTAAACATCCAGCTCGTCGCTGGCGACCTGAAAACCCAGGTCGAAACGGCTCAGCATCAGTTCGGGCAAGCGCATCGACTTGCCTGGCGGCCCGCTGTGCTGCCAGCCATTGAAACTACGGTTGCTGCTAGCGCCCCCATTGAACTGATGCCACCAGACCTGCTGCGGGTCCCAATGCCGCCGAGTATGTTTGAACAGAATCTGGCGGGCCTGGTCGAGCGCCAAGGTGTACGGGTCCGGGTACGCGTCCAGTACCTGATCCACCAGCTGGGCAAGCGGGCGTCCGGCCTTGAGCATTTGTAGCGTGCGCTGCATGAGCAGGTTGTAGTCGTTCATGATCGTTCCTGGGTGTTTTGAGGAACGGCCATGATCGCGATGCCAACGGCTGCCAGGTGGTACAGGGATATGCCTGGGTTCTGGCCTGAACCTCCTTCGTGGATTGGGTTCACAATACTCAAGGACCATTGCCGGAGGCCTGCGCACTATGAACCGCAAAGGGGTTGTCCTACCGTGGGTATTGGGCGCCTGCCTTGCAGGTTGTGGCGACACCGCCCACCTGGAGGTCATCGATGGCACAGGCCCTGCCCCGCAGTTGCCGCCACCCGCCAGCTCACTGATCCCCACCGTGAACATCGCCCCTGCCACAGGCTGGGCGCAAGGCGGTAAACCCATCGCCGCCAAAGGCACTCAGGTAATGCCCTTTGCCACAGGCCTGGATCACCCGCGCTGGCTCTATGTGCTGCCCAATGGCGATGTCCTGGTGGCCGAAACCAACGCCCCGCCCAAGCCGGAGGATGGCAAGGGCATCCGTGGCTGGGCCATGGGCATGGCGATGAAGCGTGCAGGTGCCGCCGTGCCCAGCCCCAATCGCATCACCCTGCTGCGCGATGCCGACCACGACGGTGTTGCGGAAATACGCAGCACCTTCATCGAGGGCCTCAATTCGCCGTTCGGCATGGTGCTGGTGGGCAAGGACTTCTATGTCGCCGATACCGACCAGTTGCTGCGCTTTCACTACGAATCAGGCGCGATGCAGATTCGCGAACAGGGCCATAAGGTCGTCGATTTGCCAGGGGGGCCACTCAATCACCACTGGACCAAGAACGTGATCGCCAACCCCGCCGGCAACAAGCTGTACGTCACCGTGGGGTCGAACAGCAATGTGGGTGAAAACGGCATGGACCAGGAGCAGGGCCGCGCAGCGATCTGGGAAGTGGACCCGGCCAGCGGCCAGCACCGGATCTATGCCTCAGGGCTGCGCAACCCCAACGGTTTGGCCTGGGAACCCCACAGCGGCGCGTTGTGGACGGCCGTCAACGAGCGCGACGAGATCGGCAGCGACCTGGTCCCCGACTACATCACCTCGGTCAGGGACGGTGGTTTCTATGGCTGGCCCTATAGCTACTACGGGCAGCACGTGGACGAACGCGTAACACCTCAGAACCCGCAGAAAGTCGCTCAGGCGCTGGTGCCAGACTATGCAGTTGGCCCGCACACCGCGTCGCTGGGGTTGATGTTCACCGAGCAAGGCGCTCTGCCAGCGCCCTTCCAGCATGGTGCGATCATAGGCCAGCACGGTTCGTGGAACCGCAAGCCGCACAGTGGCTACAAGGTGATCTTCGTGCCATTCGATGACAGCGGCAAGCCAACGGGCAAACCCGTGGACTTGCTCACCGGTTTTCTCGATGAGCAAGGCAACGCCAAGGGGCGCCCGGTGGGCGTAGCCAGCGATCAGCACGGCGCCGTGCTGGTGGCCGATGATGTGGGGAATGTGGTGTGGCGAGTGAGCAAGGCGCGGTAGCGGCCCGCCGCGCCTTCAGTCTGCCCAGCGGTCAGGGGTTCTGAGCCAGGTGTTCAGGCGGCAGTACACGCTTGGCTTGCAAGTAGGCCTTGGCCCAGTAGCTGTTGGACAGGTAGTCCAGGCGTACCGTGCCGCCAGCCGACGGCGCATGCACGAAACGCCCCTCGCCCACGTAGATGCCGGCATGGCTGACCTGCGAGCCACCGCTGGTGGCGAAGAACACCAGGTCACCGGATTGCAGCGCATTGACGGCCACGGTCGGTGCGCGCATGACGATCATCTCGCGGGTAGAGCGCGGCAGGCTGATGCCGGCGGCATCACGGTAGACGTAACCGATCAGGCCACTGCAATCGAAACCTGAATCCGGGGTATTACCGCCCCAGCGATAAGGCGTGCCTACCAGGCCGATCGCGCGGATCAGGACATCGTCGGCAACCGGCGAAGCCGTGGTCGAGGCGTAGGAGGTTTGTGGCTGAACCACAGGGGCCGGTGCGGGCGCACGGCTGGAACAGGCGGCCAGCAATGCCACCAGAGAAAAGAATGCGAAACGCGCCATTATCGCCATGGCCAGAACATCCTGTCTGAGACCGTACGGCCGCAGCCGAAAGAGTTGAGAATTTAGATTAGACGCTTTCTGTAAACGCGCACGGCGGCGAGCTTTTCAAGCATCGCCGCCGTGGCAGGATATAGCATTTTGATATCAGTTGCGCGCGATATTGCTGGTCGGCGCCATGGCCAAGGCACGCTTGGCTTCGATGAAGGTCTTGCTCCAGTAGCGGTCACCGAGGCTGTCGATGCGCACGCCACCGCTGCGGCGGCTGCTGGAATGAATGAACTGGTTGTCACCCAGGTAGATGCCAGCATGGCTGACACGGCCACGACCGTTGGTGCTGAAGAACAGCAGGTCACCTGGCTTGAGCTTGTTGCGGGCTACCTTGGGCGCGTCGACGTTGATCATTTCGCGGGTCGAACGCGGCAGGTTCATACCGGCCTCTTCGCGGAACAGGTAGCCGATGAAACCACTGCAATCAAAGCCAGCCTCGGTGGTGCCGCCAAAGCGGTAGCGGGTGCCGATCAACGACATGCCGCGCTCGAGGATACTGTCGGCCAGAACCGGCAGTTGGTATGGCTTGCTGCTGGAGAAGGCCTCCAGGTCATCTTCGGTAGCCTGCTCTTCTTCACCGAACACCGACGAAGGGGAAGCCTTGGCCTTGATCGCCATCTGGCTGGCGACTGGGGTGTGATCCTGGGGCTGGGAAACCGGGCCTTGGGCCGCGCAGCCAATCAACAGGGTCACGAGTGCGAGTGGCACGAGGGGTGCGAAGCGCTTGAGCATGGGCACGACCGTGTCTGTAATCCTTTAGAAGGGGGAAACTATGCCTTCTATCGGGACCATTTGCAAATTTTATCGAAAAAGATGTGACTTTTTCGTTTTGCCACTCAAAGCCCAGTAAACACGGGGCTTACCAGCCGAGCGTTTCCTTCAGGAACGGGATCGTCAGCTTGCGTTGTGCTTGCAAGGAAGCCTGATCAAGGCGCTCGAGCAGGTCGAACAGCGCGCTCATGCTGCGGGTGCCGCGGGTGAGGATGAAATGGCCGACCTCATCGGTCAGGTGCAGGCCACGGCGCGAGGCACGCAGCTGCAGGGCGCGCAGCTTGTCTTCATCGGACAGCCCACGCATCTGGAATACCAGCGCCAGGGTCAGGCGCGACTTGAGGTCAGGCAGCTTGATCGGCAGTTCACGCGGCGAGGCTGAGGCCGCCAGCAACAGGCGCCGGCCGCTGTCGCGCAGGCGGTTGAACAGGTGGAACATGGCTTCCTCCCAGTCCGCCTTGCCGGCGATTACGTGCAGGTCGTCGATGCACACCAGTTCGTACTGCGCCAAGTAGTCGAGCAGTTCCACGCCACGGTCGAGCAGTTGTGCCAGCGGCAGGTACACGGCGGGTTCGCCGCGCTGCTGGAACCGGTGGGTGGCGGCCTGCAACAGGTGGCTGCGGCCGACCCCCTGCTTGCCCCACAGGTAGATGAGGCTTTCGGTCCAGCCGGCGTCGGCTTCGCAAAGCCGCTCGACATAGCCCAATGCCGCGGCATTGGCGCCCGGGTAGTAGTTGATGAAGGTGGCGTCATCGCGCAGACGCACACCCAAGGGCAACTGGATCGGTGGTTTCATGCTGGCGGGCGGTCGGGAGGACCACAGGGGGCCTTAAATGAACGGTGTGCAAAGTCTATACCCGCAATGCGGGTGGGCACAATCGCGCAGGCACATAGCACAAGCAAAATCAACGAGTTGCGCTGCATGAGGCTGCTCTGCAGCCCCCGCTGTCACAACTCAGGGTCGATATCCCCGGCATACATGTCCGACTCTTTGTACAGGTCATGCACATGCCGCAGCAGCACCATGATCACCGCCGCCACCGGCAACGCCAGCAACACGCCGGTAAACCCGAACAGCTCACCGCCGGCGAGGATGGCGAAGATCACCGCCACCGGATGCAGGCCGATTCGGTCGCCCACCAGCAGCGGCGTCAGCACCATGCCTTCCAGCGCCTGCCCGACCATGAACACTGCAACGATGCCCAGCATCGGGTACAGATCGCCGCCAAACTGAAACAGCCCGGCGACCAGCGCCGCGCCGATACCGATGATGAAGCCCATGTATGGCACGATGGCGGCCAGGCCGGCGAGCATGCCGATCAGCAACCCAAGTTCCAGCCCCACCAGCATCAGGCCGGCGGAATAGATAACCCCCAGGGCCAGCATCACCATCAATTGACCACGCACGAACGCTCCCAGTACTTCGTGACATTCGCCAGCCAGGCCCACCACCTGCGACTCACGCTGTCGCGGCAGCAGGCTGCGCAGCTTGGCCATCATCACATCCCAGTCGCGCAGCAGGTAGAAGCCCACCACCGGGATCAGCACCAGGTTGGCCAGCCAGGCCATCAGCGCCAGGCTCGATGCGGTGGCCTGGGACAGTACGACGCCGACGATGTCGGTGGTCTGACCCATGTGCTCGCCGATGGCGGCCTTGATCTTGTCGAATTTCCAGAAGCCGTCAGCCAGGCCCAGACGATGCTGCACCCACGGCAGCGCCACATGCTGCAGCCAGTCGAGCATCTGCGGCGCCAGTTCATAGAGGCGCAGCAACTGCTTGGCCAACATGGGCACCAGCACCAGCAGCAAGGCCAGCAAGATGAGGGTGAAGAGGCTGAACACCACCACCACGCCCCAGGTGCGTGAAAGCCCCAGACGCTCAAGGCGGTCGACCAGTGGGTCGGCCAGGTAGGCCAGCAGGATGCCTATGAGAAACGGCGAAAGAATGTTGTGCAGGCTGTAGAGGAGCACGGCAATCAGCAGGGCCGCGCCCAACCAGATCCAACGACGGCTATCGAGCATGTTCGTCACTCCTTACCAGCGGAAGCTCAAGCCGTCGAACGGCTTGGCTACGGGCGGGGTGGCGGCGGGCTGGCCCGTCGATGGGGCAGTACCGGGGGCCGGAGTCGCCGCCGTGGTGGGTGCCTGCTCGGCCGGTACTTCCTGCAGCTTGGCCAGGCCGAGCTGGGCGCGCAGTTGTTCGCGATCGGCAGTGACGTCATAGGTCAGGGTCTTGCCATCGGCCAATTTCAGGCGCGGGCCGTAGGGTTCAAGTACGCGGCCGAGTTCGGCATAACGCTGCAGGTTCATGCCCTGCACCTGCAGCTGCAACTGACTGCTGGCGCCTGGGCGGGTCACGTAGCGCGGCGCCAAGCGGGTGCTCACGGCCAGCATGACGGCGTCGGCCAGAGCGGCCTGGTCGGCGCCTTCGGCATTACCCTGCTCGTGTTGCTTGCCCAGCCAAAGCTGCCACTTGCCTTGCCACTTGCCGTCGGCTTCCTGGGCGTGCACCGCCAACAGGGCGTCGGCACCGTATCGCTCGGCGGCCTCGCGCAGCGGCGCGGGGTCGCTGCCTTCCAGTTGCTTGGCGTTGGCCACCAATTGCTCCTGCAGGTCGGCCAATGGCAACCGCAGCGGCAGGCCACGGTGCTGGGCGGCGCGGCGCAGGGGTTGGGCGCTGGCCTGGCCATCACCGACCAGGTTGCTGCCTTCGGCATTGTCGTTGAGCCACCAGCCGAGAATCGACGGCCGGTTGCTGCCCCACAACGCCAGGCCGGCCTTGCGCAAGGCTCGCTCAGTGCTGCCCGGGTCGAACTCGACCATGACCGATTCCGGCGGGCCGGCGTCGGTACCGACCTGGTTGATGATTTGTCGCGGGTCTTTGCGCAGCTCGGCCAGCGCCGGGCTCTGCGCCGCCTTGGGGTCGCCGGTCAAGCGCAACACCAGGGTATCAAGCGCCTTGGCGGTGGCGGCGGTACGGGCTTCGGCGCCCTGCCCTTCGACGGCTTCACGCACCTGGTAGAGGCCGGAAACGTTTTCGGCTTGGGCGGCGAAGCTGGCAAGGGCAAGACAACCCGCTGCCAGATAGTTGAGAAGTCGCATGCAGGATTCCTGTCCAGATAACACGGAGCAACGTGAGCGTAGCGCAGGGTGGGACCATTGCTGAAGGCAAAGTGCTCCCTTTACCTTATATAGGCTGCTTGCGCGATCTGTGTGGGAGCCGGCTTGCCGGCGATGGGGCCGGTACAGGCACAACACTGTCGCCCTGGGCAGCCTGTTCGGGCCCTATCGCCGGCAAGCCGGCTCCCACAGGCCGCTCGGCTTTGCCATGATTTTCACCTTTTCCTGCCCTGCCCGTCGGCCTGAGGATGGCCGCTGCCCGGCAACCCTGATAAAATCGCGCGCCTTCACAGACCTCTGACGTTTCAGGCAGCCGCCGCTTCCCAGCCGGCCTTGGCCGTCACGGTCGTTTTTACGAATCCCTCCCTCTTAAAGGCCTGGATCAATGAGCAAGCAACCCTCCCTGAGCTACAAGGACGCCGGTGTAGACATCGACGCCGGCGAAGCACTGGTCGAACGCATCAAGGGCGTGGCAAAACGCACCGCACGCCCTGAAGTCATGGGTGGCCTGGGCGGCTTCGGCGCCCTCTGCGAGATCCCGGCCGGCTACAAACAGCCAGTGCTGGTCTCCGGCACCGACGGCGTCGGCACCAAGCTGCGCCTGGCGCTGAACCTGAACAAGCACGACAGCATCGGCCAGGACCTGGTCGCCATGTGCGTCAACGACCTGGTGGTCTGCGGCGCCGAACCGCTGTTCTTCCTCGACTACTACGCCACCGGCAAGCTGAACGTCGACGTTGCTGCCACCGTGGTCACCGGCATCGGCGCCGGCTGTGAACTGGCTGGCTGCTCCCTGGTCGGCGGCGAAACCGCCGAAATGCCTGGCATGTACGAAGGCGAAGACTACGACCTGGCCGGCTTCTGCGTCGGCGTGGTGGAAAAGGCCGAAATCATCGACGGCTCCAAGGTTGCCACCGGCGACGCGCTGATCGCTCTGCCGTCCTCCGGCCCGCACTCCAACGGCTACTCGCTGATCCGCAAGATCCTCGAAGTATCCGGCACCGACATCGAGAATACCCAGCTCGGCGGCAAGCCGCTGGCCGACCTGCTGATGGCGCCGACCCGCATCTACGTCAAGCCACTGCTGCAACTGATCAAGCAGACCGGCGCGGTCAAGGCCATGGCCCACATCACCGGTGGCGGCCTGCTGGACAACATCCCGCGCGTACTGCCGGACAATGCCCAGGCCGTGATCGACGTGGCCAGCTGGCAGCGCCCGGCGGTATTCGACTTCCTGCAGGAAAAAGGCAACGTCGATGAGCACGAAATGCACCGCGTGCTGAACTGCGGCGTCGGCATGGTCATCTGCGTAGCCCAGGACCAGGTAGAAGCCGCCCTCAACGTCTTGCGCGCCGAAGGCGAACAACCGTGGGTCATCGGCCGCATCGAACAGGCCGCCGAAGGCGCTGCTCAGGTCGAGCTGCAGAACCTCAAGGCACACTGATGCCGAGCTCGCCCTGCAATGTCGTGGTACTGCTGTCGGGTTCCGGCAGCAACCTGCAAGCCCTGATCGACAGTTGCCATGGTGACGCCAGCCCAGTACGCATCGCCGCGGTGATTTCCAACCGCGCCGATGCCTACGGCCTGCAACGGGCTGCCGAGGCCGGCATCGCCACTGCAGTGCTGGACCACACAGGCTTCGACGGCCGGGAAGCCTTCGACACCGCGCTGATGGCGCGCATCGACGGCTTCGATCCCGACCTTGTGGTACTGGCCGGCTTCATGCGTATCCTCAGTGGCGGTTTCGTGCGCCACTACCAAGGCCGCCTGCTCAACATCCACCCGTCGCTGCTGCCCAAGTACAAAGGGCTGCATACCCATCGACGGGCGCTGGAAGCGGGCGACGCCGAGCATGGCTGCAGCGTACACTTCGTCACCGAGGAACTCGATGGCGGGCCTCTGGTCGTACAGGCTGTGGTACCGGTAGTGTCAGGCGATAACGCCGAAAGCCTGGCGCAGCGGGTACACCATCAGGAACACCAGATCTACCCGCTGGCGGTGCACTGGTTTGCCGAGGGGCGCTTGCGCCTGGGTGAACAGGGTGCGTTACTGGATGGCCAGCCCTTGCCGGCCAGTGGTCATTTGATCCGACCCTAGGAGAATTTATGCGTCGTGCCCTGCTTTTGGCTCTCGCCGTGCTCGCCCTGCCCCTCCAGGCAGCCGACCTGAAGCCGTTCTCGGCCAGCTACACCGCCGACTGGAAGCAACTGCCCATGAGTGGTACTGCCGAACGCAGCCTGGTAAAAAATGCCAATGGCACGTGGGACCTTAACTTCAAGGCTTCCATGATGATTGCCAGCCTCACCGAGCAAAGCAACCTGCGCCTGGACAACGACACCCTGCTGCCGCAGAAGTACCACTTCGAGCGCGGTGGCCTGGGCAAGGCCAAGAAGGTCGACCTGACCTTCGACTGGAATGCCAAGAAAGTGACCGGCAGCGACCGTGGCGACGCGATCAGCCTGCCGCTCAACCGTGGCGTGCTGGACAAATCGTCCTACCAGCTGGCCCTGCAACATGACGTGGCCGCCGGCAAGAAAAGCATGACCTACCAGGTGGTCGACGGTGACGAGATCGACACCTACGACTTCCGCGTGCTGGGCACCGAGAAAGTCACCACCAAGACCGGCCAGGTCGATGCCGTGAAGGTCGAGCGCGTGCGCGACCCGAGCCAGAGCAAACGCATCACCGAGCTGTGGTTCGCCAAGGACTGGGACTACCTGCTGGTGCAATTGCGCCAGGTCGAGACCGATGGCAAGGAATACGTGATCGTGCTGCAGGATGGCACGGTCGATGGCAAGACGGTGAAGGGTAACTGAGCCGCATCTGCCTGCTTCATCTGAAACCCCGCCTTGTGCGGGGTTTCTTTTTAATGGGCCCCGGCTCTACATGAAACTTGTTTCATCGCTGTTTTATTTACTTAGCCTGCTAACAAACTCTATAAAAGGGGTGTGCGACACAGTGTCGCAACCAACCCTAGCAGTGGAGTTTACCGATGACTGTTCAAGTAACCGAACGTGACGAATCGAAAATGTCCCACGAAGGCCTGGCCGCTGGCGTGCGGATCTGGGATGTGCATCAGCAGGGCCTGCTGGTCGGCATGTTCCACAATGAACACGAAGCTCACCAGTACCGCGTAGAGCTCGAAGAGCTGGAATCCCAGCGCGCCACGCAATGACCCGTCTTCCATGAAAAAGCCCCGCCTAGGCGGGGCTTTCCAGTACTTACCACATCAGATCGTCCGGGATCTTGTAGGCCGCATACGGATCGTCCTCATCCGCTTCCTCGACGTGGGTATTGAGCAGCAGGATACGGCTGGGGTCGCGCTCCTGGATCTTTACCGCCGCTTCGCGCGGGATCACCTCGTAACCGCCGCCATGAGCGACGATCGCCAGCGCACCGTTGCTCAGCTTGCTGCGCATCAAGGCGTTGACGGCGATGCGCTTGACCTTCTTGTCATCGACGAAGTTGTAGTAGTCCTCGGTGTTCAGCTTGGGCAGGCGGGTCGCCTCGATCAACTGCTTGACCTGCGCGGCACGGGCTTTCTGCTCGGCCTTTTCCTGCTGCTGGCGGTTCAGCTCCTGGTCACGCTTGGCCTTCTCGGCCATGGCTTCCTTGGCCAAGCGTTGCTGGCTGTCGTCGACTTCGACCTGGCCTTTGTGCTCCAGGCGTTTCTGTTTCTTCTCGGCCTTGTTGGCCTGGGAGACCTGTTTCTGGTTGACCAGACCGGCCTTGAGCAATTGATCGCGAAGGGAAAGACTCATGGATGTTCACTCACTTATGCAGCCGCTCAGCCGCAGCTGGGCAGGTTCTTTTCCTGACGTTTGGCTTCCCCCCAGAGGGCGTCCAGTTCGTCAAGGTTACATTCTTCAATGGGCCGACCGCTGTCGCGCAATGCCTGTTCGATGAAGCGGAAACGCCGCTCGAACTTGCGGTTGGCGCGGCGCAGGGCGTTTTCCGGGTCCTGCTTGAGGTGGCGAGCCAGGTTCACAGCAGCGAACAGCAGGTCGCCGACTTCATCCTCGAGGGCTTGCGCATCGCCGTCGGCCATGGCCTGCAGTACTTCGTCGAGTTCCTCGCGGACCTTGTCGAGCACCGGCAGTGCCTCGGGCCAGTCGAAACCCACGGTAGCCGCACGCTTCTGCAGTTTGGCTGCCCGCGACAAGGCCGGCAAGGTTGCAGGCACATCATCGAGCAGCGACAGCTGATCTGGCCCGCTCTTTTCGGCACGCTCCTCGGCCTTGATCTCTTCCCAGCGCGACTTGACCTCAGCCTCGCTCAGGCTGGGGGTATCCAGTGGCGCGTACAGCTCACCGGTGGGGAATACGTGCGGGTGGCGGCGGATGAGCTTGCGGGTGATGGCATCGACCACGCCATCGAACTCGAACCGCCCCTCCTCCCGCGCCAACTGGCTGTAGTAGACCACCTGGAACAGCAGATCGCCGAGCTCGCCCTGCAGGTGCTCGAAATCACCGCGCTCGATGGTGTCGGCGACTTCGTAGGCTTCCTCGAGGGTGTGCGGGACGATGCTGGCGTAGTTCTGCTTGAGATCCCATGGGCAACCGTATTGCGGGTCGCGCAGGCGGGCCATGAGGTGCAGCAGGTCTTCGAGGGTGTAGGTCATTGGCATTTGTTCCTAGGCGGTGGCTTTGCCCCCGATCGCCGGCAAGCCGGCTCCCACGGGGACTTCACTGTGCATGAGTCCAGTGCAGTACCTGTGGGAGCCGGCTTGCCGGCGATGGGCCGCCCAGCGGCCCCAGTGCAGATGTTCAAGGGGTACGATTACGCCGCGTCTCGATGATGTTCGGCAACTGCGAGATCCTGCCCAGCAGGCGCCCCAGCGCATCCAGGCCTGGAATCTCGATGGTCAGCGACATCAGCGCGGTGTTGTCTTCCTTGTTCGAGCGGGTGTTCACCGCCAGCACGTTGATCTTCTCGTTGAGCAGCACCTGCGACACGTCACGCAGCAAGCCTGGGCGGTCGTAGGCACGGATGACGATATCGACCGGGTAGGTCTGCACCGGTATCGGCCCCCAGCTCACCTGGATCATCCGCTCCGGCTCGCGCCCCGCCAGCTGCAGCACCGAGGCGCAGTCCTGGCGATGAATGCTCACGCCACGGCCCTGGGTGATGTAGCCGACGATGGCATCGCCCGGCAGCGGCTGGCAGCAACCGGCCATCTGCGTCAGCAGGTTGCCCACCCCCTGGATCTGGATATCGCCACGCTTGCCGGTACGCGGACCGGTCGGCTTGCGCGGCACCAGCTCGATCTGCTCGATGCGCTCGGGTTCGAGCAACTGCTGGGCGGCGTTGACCAAGTGCGCCAGGCGCAGATCGCCGGCACCGAGCGAGGCGAACATGTCCTCGGCGGTCTTGACGTTGGTCTTCTCGGCCAGTCGCTCGAAGTCCACCTGGGGCAGGCCCAGGCGGCTGAGCTCGCGCTCGAGCAAGGTCTTGCCGGCGGCGACGTTCTGGTCGCGAGCCTGCAGCTTGAACCAGTGGACAATCTTGGCCCGCGCCCGCGAGGTGGTGACGTAGCCGAGGTTGGAGTTCAGCCAGTCGCGGCTCGGGTTGCCGTGCTTGCTGGTGATGATCTCCACCTGCTCGCCGGTCTGCAGGCTGTAGTTGAGCGGTACGATGCGCCCGTTGATCTTGGCGCCACGGCAGTTGTGGCCGATCTCCGTGTGCACGCGGTAAGCGAAGTCCAGCGGCGTGGCGCCCTTGGGCAGGTCGATGGCGTGGCCGTCCGGGGTGAACACATAGACCCGGTCAGGTTCGATATCAACCCGCAGTTGCTCGGCCAGGCCACCGATGTCGCCCAGTTCTTCGTGCCATTCGAGCACCTGGCGCAGCCAGGAGATCTTCTCTTCGTAGTGGTTGGAGCTGGGCTTGACGTCGGTGCCCTTGTAGCGCCAGTGGGCGCAGACGCCGAGCTCGGCTTCCTCGTGCATGCCGTGGGTTCGGATCTGCACTTCCAGCACCTTGCCCTCGGGGCCGATCACCGCCGTGTGCAGCGAGCGGTAGCCGTTTTCCTTGGGGTTGGCGATGTAGTCGTCGAATTCCTTGGGGATGTGCCGCCACAGGGTGTGGACGATACCCAGCGCGGTGTAGCAATCGCGTACTTCGGGCACCAGCACGCGTACCGCACGCACGTCGTAGATCTGGCTGAATTCCAGGCCCTTGCGCTGCATCTTGCGCCAGATCGAATAGATATGTTTGGCCCGGCCGCTGATGTCGGCGTTGACGCCGGTGGCCAGCAGTTCGTTCTGCAGCTGGTTCATCACGTCGCTGATGAACCGCTCACGGTCCAGCCGGCGCTCGTGCAGCAGCTTGGCGATCTGCTTGTACTGATCGGGCTCGAGGTAGCGGAAGGACAGATCCTCCAGCTCCCACTTGATATGGCCGATGCCCAGGCGGTGAGCCAACGGTGCGTAGATGTCGAACACTTCACGTGCCACGCGCAGGCGCTTTTCGTCATCGGCGGACTTCACCGCACGGATCGCGCAGGTGCGCTCGGCCAGCTTGATCAGTGCCACGCGCACGTCGTCGACCATGGCCACGAGCATCTTGCGCAGGTTCTCGACCTGCGCCTGGGAACCGAGCACCAGCGACTGGCGCGGGCTGAGGCTGGCGCTGATGGCGGCCATGCGCAGCACGCCGTCGATCAACTTGGACACCACCGGGCCGAAACGCTGGCCGACCTCGGCCAGGGTCACCTTGCCCTCACGCACCGAACGATAGATGACCGCCGCCACCAGAGAGTCCTGGTCGAGCTTGAGGTCGGCGAGGATTTCGGCGATTTCCAGGCCAGCCTGGAAACTGGAGGTACCGTCGGCCCATGAATGCTTGGCGGGGTTGCCCTTTTTCTCGATCTCCTGGGCGAACTCGCAGGCCTCCTTGAGTGCCACGCGATCCAATGCCGAATCGACGCTCACCACATGATCCAGCCATGCTTCGAGATTGATACTGCCGTCGGTGTTGACCGGCTGGTGCACTCTCACCTGTACCATCTTTGTTTTACCTTTCCATACAGCGCACTACACGGGTGCGCTGGCTATCACCGTGTGGCTTCCATTCCATGGAAACCGCACCAAGGGGCGCCAGTGTGTGGCTAGCCCGCTTCGAATAACGCCATGGCCTCGACATGCGCCGTCTGAGGAAACATGTCGAGAATCCCGGCCCTTTTTAACCGGTACCCCTGGCCGACCAGCACCTGGGCGTCTCGCGCCAGCGTGGCCGGGTTGCACGATACGTAGACCAACCGTTCGGCCTTGAGGCGTGCGATGCCTTGCACCACCTCGAACGCACCGTCGCGCGGTGGATCCAAGAGTACCGCAGAAAAGCCCTCGGCGGCCCATCCGGCGCCCGCCAAAGGCTGCGATAAATCGGCCTGAAAAAACCGTGCGTTATGCACATTGTTGTTTCTGGCATTGGCCTCGGCCCGATCGACCATGGCCTGTACACCTTCCACGGCCACCACTTCACGCGCCTGGCGAGCCAGCGGCAGAGCGAAGTTGCCCAGGCCGCAGAACAGGTCCAGCACGCGCTCGTCGGCTTGCGGTGCGAGCCAGGCCAGGGCCTGCTCGATCATCGCCGTGTTGACCTGGGCGTTGACCTGGACGAAGTCGCCAGGGCGCCAGGCCAGTTCCAGTTGCCAGGGCGCCAGGGCAAAGCCCAGTTTCGCCTCGGCATCCACCGGTGCCGGCTCGCCTTCGCCTTGCAGCCAGAGCTGCGCATCGGCTTCATGGCAGAACGCCTGCAGGCGCGCCAGGTCATCCGCTGGCAGTGGCATCACGTGGCGCACCAGCACCGCCTCGGCAGTGCCGCTGAACAACTCCACATGGCCGATCGCCTGCGGCTTGCTCAGCGAACGCAGCACGGTCGGCAAGTGGCGAAGAATAGATTGCAAGGGCTGTACCAGCACTGCGCAGTCATCGATGGAAACAATGTCCTGGCTGGCTTCGGCACGGAAGCCCACTTCCAGCTGCCGCGCTTTGACATCCCAGCGCACCGCTACCCGCGCCCGGCGCCGGTAGCCGAATTCCGGCCCGCTCAAGGGGGCGGCCCATTCCTCGGGCTGCACACCGGCAACCCGCTGCAGCTGTTCGGCCAAGGTACGTTGCTTGAGTGCCAGCTGGGCCTCGTGGGGCAAGTGCTGCAGGTTGCAGCCACCGCAGCGTTCGTAATGACGGCACGGCGCCTCGCGGCGCTCGGGGCTGGCCTGCAGGATCCGCTCCAGGCGCGCCTCGACCACCTTGCCGCGGGCGTTGAGCACGCGCGCCTCGACCGACTCGCCGGCCAGGGCTCCACTGACGAACCAGGTGCGCCCTTCGAGGAAGGCGATGCCGCGGCCGTCACCGGCCAGGCGCTCGATTTCCAGGCGCTGTTTCTTGCCCACGGGGACCTGAGGGGTGCGGTTACCGCCGGCCGGCTGAAAGCGCAGGCCGCTGTTGCTTTTCTTTCTGGACATTAGCTCGGGTCGAACAGGCCGGTGGACAGGTAACGGTCGCCGCGGTCACAGATGATCGCGACCATCACGGCGTTTTCCACTTCTCGAGACAGGCGCAGCATGGCCGCTACCGCACCACCGGAAGACACGCCGCAGAAAATGCCCTCTTCACGGGCAAGGCGACGGGTGGTGTCCTCGGCTTCTTGCTGGGACATGTCCATCACGCGGTCGACACGGGTGGCGTCGAAGATCTTCGGCAGGTATTGCTCGGGCCAGCGGCGAATGCCGGGAATCGCCGAGCCTTCCATCGGCTGCAGGCCGACGATCTGCACCGACGGATTCTGCTCCTTGAGGTACTGCGAGCAGCCCATGATGGTACCGGTGGTGCCCATGGAGCTGACGAAATGGGTGATCGTGCCCTGGGTCTGCTGCCAGATCTCCGGGCCGGTACTGTTGTAATGGGCGATCGGATTGTCGCCATTGGCGAACTGGTCGAGGACCAGGCCGCGGCCTTCGGCCTGCAGCTTCTCGGCCAAGTCACGGGCGCCTTCCATGCCCTCCTCCTTGGTCACCAGGATCAGCTCGGCGCCATAAGCGGTCATGGCAGCCTTGCGCTCGGCGGTGGAGTTGTCGGGCATGATGAGGATCATCTTGTAACCCTTGATCGCCGCCGCCATCGCCAGGGCAATGCCGGTATTGCCGGAGGTGGCTTCGATCAGGGTGTCGCCGGGCTTGATCTGGCCACGCAGTTCGGCGCGGGTGATCATCGACAGTGCCGGGCGGTCCTTCACCGAGCCGGCGGGATTGTTACCTTCGAGCTTGAGCAGGAGGGTATTGCTGGTTTCTCCAGCGATGCGCTGCAGGCGAACCAGGGGCGTATTGCCGACGCAATCGGCGATGGTTGGGTACTGCAAGGTCATGGTGTATTTCACAATCCGGACGGCAGGGGCGCCTATCATACCGGCAAACCCTTCGCCGCCATATCACGCAATCTGTGGTCGGTATAGCTACAAGCTATATAGCCTTGTATTGCTAGTACCTGCCCCATGAGCTGGCAGGCGCATGCACAGGCGCAGCCCGCGCTTGCCGTTATCGGCCCACAGGGTGCCGCCCTGGCGCTGGATCGCACTGCGGGCAATGCTCAAGCCTAAGCCGAACCCACCATCCCCCGGGCGCGAGCCATCTAGGCGGGAAAACGGCGCGAAGATCCGCTCCAGGTCTTCCTCGGCCACACCGCCACCCTCGTCCTCCAGCCACAACCGCCAATAACTCCCCTCACGCTGCCCGCCCAGGCGCACCACGCCGCTTCCCGGTGAATGGCGGATGGCATTGCGCAGCATGTTCTCCACGGCCTGGGCCAGGTGGTTGAGGTTGCCCTGTACCCAGCAGTCGACCGGCAGCTCGCAACGCAGACGCTCCGGTGGCCAGCCGCTTTCATAGCTCGCGTCTTCGACCAATAGCTCCCACAACGCCTGCAACTGAATCGGCTCAAGGTTCATCGGCGCTCGCTCGGCGTCCTGCCAGGCCAGTTGCAGGGTGTTCTCGACCAGCTGCTGCATGCAGTCGACCTCGCGGCCCAACCGTTCACGCAACCTCTGCAGATCGGTTTCACCGTCACAGGCCACGCGCAAGCGGCTCAGGGGCGTGCGCATTTCATGGGACAAATCCCGCAGCAGTTGTTGCTGCATGGCCACCGTCCCCTGCAGCCGCTCGGCCATCTGGTCGAAGGCACGGGCCAGCTCGCCCAGCTCGTCATGCCGGGCGATGGTGCGCGAGTCCAGGCGAGCCGATAGCTGGTCGGCGCGCCAGGCGTTGGCCTGCTCGCGCAACTGGTTGAGCGGCACGATCAGCATGCGGTATAGGCCGATGCACAGCAGCAAGGTGAACAGGCCAGGAATGATGCCGTTGGTAACGATGCGCCAGGCCATCTGGTATTGCCCAGGGGTGAAGCGGGTCGGCAGCTCGATGACCAGCATGCCCTGCTCCGGCGCCCCGGGAAACGGAATGCGCAACCAGGGTTGGTCGATGCTGCGCCGGCTCATGGGCCAGTCGACGCCGCGCAGGCGGGTAAGTCGCTGCATGATCTCCGGGCCCAGGGTGGCGCTGTTCAAAGGGCGCAAGTTGATATCGAGCACGCCCACCCAGCCCTGCTCGCGCTCGTGCATGTCTGCCAGCCACCGGTCCAGCCCGCCTTGCCCGCCGCTGCGCCAGGCCTGTTCGGCCTCGCTGGCATAGCCGCGCAGCACTTGGCGGGCGGGCTCGGCGAGAAAGGCATTTTGGGTTTCCATGTGACGGCCCCAGGTGTAGCTCAGGCCGATCATCAACAGGCAGAAACCCACCAGCAGGATGGTCAGTTTCCAGAACAGCGAATGGCGATCGGGCATCGCTCACTCCGCCTCGCCGACGCTGAGCACGTAGCCCTTGCCCCAGACGGTGCGGATCTGCCGCTCGTGGTAGCCGATCGCCTTGAGTTTGCGGCGGATCTGGCTGACATGCATGTCCAGGCTGCGGTCATGACGAGAATAGCCGCGCTGCAGCACCTGCTGATAAAGGAAGGGTTTGCTCATCACCTCGTCGAAATTGCGGTTGAGCGTGTCGAGCAGGCGGTACTCGCTCGGTGTGAGACCTGCATGCTGGCCGCCCAGGCTTACATCGCACAGGCTATCGTCGAAACGCAGCTCGCCGGTGGCCTGCTCCAGCGCGGGCTGATGGCGACGCTCAAGGGCGACGCGGCGCAGAATCGCCTCGATGCGCACCTGCAGCTCGGCCATGCTGAAGGGCTTGGGCAGGTAGTCATCGGCGCCGCGCTGGAAGCCACTGATCCGGTCGGCCTCGGCGCCCAGCGCCGACATCAGGATGACCGGCGTAGTACTGCACCGGCGTAACTGTGCCAGAGCATCCAGGCCGTTGAGCCCAGGCAGCAGGATATCCATCAGCACCACGTCGAAGACCTCCCGACCGGCCGTTTCCAGGCCGTCGAGCCCGTTTCGGCACCAGGTCACCTGGAAGCCGCCACGCTGCAACTCTTCATGCAGATAGGCGCCCAGCACTGGGTCGTCCTCAATGGCCAAGATGCTGGAGGAGTGAATAGCTACGGGATTCATTAGCAACTGCCATGCATTCTCAATTGCGCGCAATTATTGAGCATGCTACCGATCTAGGCAACCATCCCACGACCAATGCCATCACGCCGCAGCGAAATCGCCGGCAAAGGAGTGCAATCGAGCCGCAGGCGGAGTAACTTTCCGCTTTGGTTCGTGGCGCAAGCCACGGCGTACAGGCACAGGACAGGAGGCTGGTGTGCTCGATCGTTTGGGAATCCGCAGCCGGGTTCTACTGCTGGCACTGCTGCCAGCCTGCCTGATGGCCTTGGTGCTGGGCTGCTATTTCACCTGGTTGCAGCAAAATGAGTTGCGTACCCAGCTACTTCAGCGCGGCAAGATGATTGCCGAGCAACTGGCGCCGCTGGCCGCCCCTGCCCTTGCCCGGCAGACGCCCGCACAGCTTGAGCGGATTGCCGCGCAAACCCTGGAGCAGGCCGATGTGCGCGCCGTGGCGTTTCTCGCCCCGGACCGCAGCCGTCTGGCCCATGCCGGCCCCAGCATGATCAACCGGCCGCCCAGTGGCGGCACCGGAACCCAGCTGTTGCAACGCAGTGGCAACGACGCCACCCGCTACCTGATGCCAGTGTTCGGCCATCACCGTGACCTGGCCACCGATGCCGTGCCGGCGGAATCCGAGCGCCTGCTGGGCTGGGTCGAAATCGAACTGTCCCACGACGGTACCTTGCTGCGCGGTTACCGCAACTTGTTCACCAGCGTGCTGCTGATTCTCGTCTGCCTGGGCCTTAGCGCCCTCCTGGCAATGCGCATGAGCCGCACCATCAACGACCCGATCGCGCGCATCAAACACGCGGTCAACCAGCTCAAGGACGGCCACCTCGAAGAGCGCCTGCCGGCCATGGGCAGCCACGAACTGGACGAACTGGCGCGCGGCATCAACCGCATGGCCGAGACCCTGCACAGCGCCCACGAAGAGTTGCAGCACAGCATCGACCAGGCAACCGAGGACGTGCGCCAGAACCTGGAAACCATCGAAATCCAGAACATCGAACTGGACATGGCGCGCAAGGAAGCCCTGGAGGCCAGCCGCATCAAGTCGGAGTTCCTGGCCAACATGAGCCACGAGATCCGCACCCCGCTCAACGGCATCCTCGGATTCACCCACCTGTTGCAGAAAAGCGAGCTGACGCCGCGCCAGCTCGACTACCTCAGCACCATCGAAAAGTCTGCCGACAACCTGCTGGGGATCATCAACGAGATCCTCGACTTCTCCAAGATCGAGGCCGGCAAGCTGGTGCTAGACAGCATCCCGTTCAACCTGCGCGACCTGGTCCAAGACACCCTGACCATCCTCGCCCCCGCCGCCCATGCCAAGCAGCTCGAGCTGCTTAGCCTGATCTACCGCGACACGCCGTCGTCGCTGATCGGCGACCCGCTGCGGCTCAAGCAGATCCTCACCAACCTGGTGAGCAACGCCATCAAGTTCACCCGCGAAGGCACCATCGTCGTGCGCGCGATGCTCGAAGACGAACAGGAAGACAGCGCGCAGCTGCGCATCAGCGTGCAGGACACAGGTATCGGCCTGTCACCGCAGGATGTGCGCACGCTGTTCCAGGCCTTCAGCCAGGCCGACAACTCGCTGGCCCGGCAACCGGGGGGCACCGGCCTGGGCCTGGTCATCTCCAAGCGCCTGATCGAGCAGATGGGCGGCGAGATCGGGGTCGACAGCACGCCGGGCGAAGGCTCGCTGTTCTGGATCAGCCTGAGCCTGCCCAAGGCCCATGACGATATCGAAGAGCAGCCCCTGCAACCCCTGTTGGGCCGTCGCGCCGCCGTTGTCGACGGCCACGAGCTGGCTCGCCAGGCCCTGGAACACCAGCTCGAAGATTGTGGCCTGAGCGTGAGCCTGTTCGCCTCCTACGAACAACTGCTGCAAGGCGTGCAGGCGGGCTTCCAGGCCGGCATGCCGTTCGAGTTCGCGGTGTTTGGCGCGAACCTGGGCACCCTCTCGCCGGAGCAGTTGGGTAACTACCACCAGCAACTGGAGCGTTTCCACTGCCAATGCGTGGTGCTATGCCCGACCACCGAGCAGGCGCTGTACCACCCGTACCTGCCCAATGGCCACGGCCAGTTGCTGTCCAAGCCGACCTGCACGCGCAAGCTGCGCCGCCTGCTGCTGGAGCTGGTGCATCCGCGTCGCCCGCTTGGCGAACCTGGCCCGGGCCGTCATGGCGAGCGCCAGGCGAAGATCCTCTGCGTCGATGACAATGCCGCCAACCTGTTGCTGGTGCAGACCCTGCTCGAAGACCTGGGTGCCGACGTGCTGGCGGTCGACAACGGCCATGCCGCGCTGCAGGCCGTGCAAAGCGAGCGCTTCGACCTGGTGCTGATGGACGTGCAGATGCCAGGGATGGATGGGCGTGCCTGTACCGAACAGATCCGCCTGTGGGAAAACACCCAGAGTGGCAATCCGCTGCCGATCGTCGCCCTCACCGCCCACGCCATGGCCAACGAGAAACGCGCCTTGCTGCACAGCGGCATGGACGACTACCTGACCAAACCGATCAGTGAACGCCAGCTTGCCCAGGTGGTGATGAAGTGGACCGGGCTGAACCTGGGTGCCGCGCCTGTGGAACGCATCGAGGACCAGCAGGCCGAGGGGCACGAACTGCTGGTGCTCGACCCGGACGAGGGGCTTCGCCTGGCCGCCGGCAAGCCGGATCTGGCCGCCGACATGCTCTCCATGCTGCTGGCATCGCTGGACAGCGACCGCGAGGCGATCCGCGCCGCGCGCGAGTCAGAGGACCGCACAGTGCTGATTGAGCAGGTGCACAGGCTCAACGGTGCCTCGCGGTATTGCGGTGTGCCGCAACTGCGCGCAGCGTGCCAACGCAGCGAAACCATGCTCAAGCAGGACCATCCGCAGGCGCAACAGGCGTTGGATGAACTGGACGGGGCGATCTGCCGGCTGGCGGCCCAGGCGCGGCTCAGCGCCTGAGCTCAAGGGCCCTAACGCCGGCGCAGATCAAGATCCCTGCTCGGCGGGTGACTACAATCCCCACAACCCGGAATAGGAAGCCCGACCATGCGCGCCCTGTTGTTCAGCAGCCAGCACTACGATCAGGAAAGCTTTACCCAGGCCGCCCGCGACCTGGCCCTGGAGCTGCACTTCCAGCCCGCCCGCCTGACCCTCGACACCGCCGCCCTGGCCCAGGGCTTCGATGTGGTGTGCGCTTTCATCAATGACGAACTCGACGCTCAGGTCCTGCAGCGCCTGGCCGCCGGTGGTACGCGCCTGATCGCCCTGCGCTCGGCCGGCTACAACCACGTCGACCTGGCCGCCGCGCAACGCCTGGGCCTGGCGGTAGTAAGGGTGCCGGCCTATTCGCCGCATGCCGTGGCCGAACATGCCGTGGCGCTGATCCTGGCCCTGAACCGCCGGCTGCACCGCGCCTACAACCGCACCCGCGAGGGCGACTTCACCCTGCATGGCCTGACCGGTTTCGACCTGCATGGCAAGATCGTGGGCGTGGTCGGTACGGGCCAGATCGGCGTCGCCTTTGCTCGCATCATGGCCGGTTTCGGCTGCCAACTGCTGGCCTACGACCCCTACCCCAACCCGGAACTGCTGGCGCTGGGCGCCCGCTACCTGGACCTGCCCGAACTGCTGCGCGAGGCGTGCATCATCAGCCTGCATTGCCCGCTGACCGAGCACACCAAGCACCTGATCAATGCCCAGAGCCTGGCCGAGCTGCAGCCTGGCGCCATGCTGATCAATACGGGCCGCGGCGCGCTGGTCGACACCCCGGCGCTGATCGATGCACTGAAAAGCGGACAGCTTGGCTACCTGGGCCTGGACGTCTATGAAGAGGAAGCGCAGCTGTTCTTCGAGGACCGCTCCGACCTGCCGCTGCAGGACGATGTGCTGGCGCGCTTGCTGACCTTCCCCAACGTGATCATCACCGCGCACCAGGCGTTCCTGACCCGCGAAGCGCTGGATGCGATCGCTGCCACCACCCTGGACAACATCATCCGCTGGGCGGCGGGCAAACCGCAGAATCAGGTCTCAGGTTAATGCTAGGATACGCGGCATTTCTGGAGGACCCATGGTCGAGCACGATTTCCGCTACACCCTTTTCAACCCGCAACATACCCTGATCGAGTGCCGTGCGCTGGTGCCGGGCCGCTACCAGGTGACCGGCAACGGCGGCTCGATGCACAAAGGCGACACCCTGCTGGTGACACTCAAGGGCAGCAAGGACCTGGCCATGCGCCTGACCGTTGAAAGCGTGCGCCACCTGATCAACCCGCGCGGCCAGTGGGTAGCGGTGGCCAGCGGCCCGGTGTTCAACGAACTGGAGATCCTCACCTGGCAGGTCGAGTGCGACAGCTGCGACGCAGTGCTGGACTTCGAGTTTGCCGTGGATGCCAAGCTGGGCAAGAAAGCCCGCCAGCCTGCCGCCACTGCGCGCATCACCGAGCTGGGCTGGGCCAGCCGTGGCGACAAGCACCTGTGCCCGCAATGCCAGGAGAGCGCCGCGTGAAGAATGTGTTGTCCGGCGTGCTGGTTGCCAGCGCCCTGCTGGGTTGCGCCGCCGAACCTTCGAAGCTGCAACAGGAACGCAGCTATGTGCTGGAGTGGATCGGTGAACGTCCGCTGATCGACTACAGCCACCTGACCCTGACCTTGGCCAGCGATGGCCGCGCCTATGGCAATGCCGGCTGCAACCATTGGTTTGCGCCGTATACGCTGGACGGCGAACACCTGAGCTTCGGCAAGGTCGGCAAGACCCGCAAACTGTGCGCGCCGGCGTTGATGGAGCAGGAAAAGCGCTTCTTGCAGGCACTGGAGACAGTAGAGCGTTGGGACGTGTCGCCGGTCGAGCAGATGCGCTTCTGGCCGGCCGAGGGCAAGCCCCTGCGGTTCTGGCCTGAGGAAGGCTGATTCTCTATTGGCTGTACCGGCCCTATCGCCGGCAAGCCGGCTCCCACAGGTAAACCACTGACCTGGAGAACAGTGGAGTGCCTGTGGGAGCCGGCTTGCCGGCGATGAGGCCGGTACAGCCCTGAATCAAGCCCCTTTCAGCGCCTTGATCTTGGCGTTCAGCCCTTCCAGGGTCTGCTCGCCCAGCAACTGCTCACGCACCTTACCCTTGTCATCGATGATGTAGGTCACCGGCAGCGCCTCGCTACGCGGCAGGTCGTAGCGCTCGGCCGGGTCCTGCGCCAGCACGGTGAAGCCGATACCCAGCGTTTCGGCCGCCTGCTTCAACTCCTGCCCCTGCAGGCCGTCGAAGTTCACTCCGACGACCTTGATCCCCTCGGCCTCCCATTGCTTGGCCGCAGTGTTCAATTCTGGAATCTCGGTACGGCACGGGCCACACCACTCGGCCCAGTAGTTGAGCACCAACCAGTGCCCGTCGAGCTGCTCGGCCTTTACCGTCTTACCGTGTTGGTCCACGCCGTAGTCGGCACCGCAACCACCGAGCAACAGGCTCGCGGTGATGGCCAGTACTGCTGCCAAACGCCTTGCCATGGGTCAATCCTTCTCAAGTTTTCGAGCAAATGGGTCAGTCGCTGCGGTTAGAATAGCCGCCACACCCAGCTGGATGCGACCCGACATGACTGACCTGACGCTCTATCATAACCCGCGCTGCTCGAAATCCCGCGGCGCGCTGGAACTGCTCGAACAGCGGGGCCTGACACCGACCATCGTGCGTTACCTGGAAACTCCACCCGATGCCGCCACGCTCAAGGCACTGCTCGGCAAGCTGGGCATCGCCCCGCGCCAGCTGCTGCGTACCGGCGAAGACGAATACAAGGCCCTCGAACTGGCCAACCCGGCGCTCAGCGACGCGCAACTGATCGAAGCCATGGCCAAGCACCCCAAGCTGATCGAACGACCGATCCTGGTGGCCGGTGACAAGGCGGTGATTGGCCGTCCACCGGAGAAGGTGCTGGAGATCCTGCCGTGAGCGCGCCGTACATCCTGGTGCTGTATTACAGCCGCCACGGCTCGACCAGCGAGATGGCCCGGCATATCGCCCGCGGGATCGAGCTGGCCGGCATGGAAGCACGTCTGCGCACGGTGCCGGCGATTTCCACCGAGTGCGAAGCCGTTGCCCCGGACATACCGGCAAGCGGGGCGCTTTACGCCACCCTCGACGACCTGCGCCACTGCGCCGGCCTGGTGCTGGGCAGCCCGACCCGCTTCGGCAACATGGCCGCGCCGCTCAAGTACTTCCTCGATGGCACCAGCAGCCTGTGGCTGGGCGGCGAACTGGTGGGCAAGCCCGCTGCGGTGTTCACCTCCACTGCCAGCCTGCACGGCGGTCAGGAAACCACCTTGTTGTCGATGATGCTGCCTCTGATGCACCACGGCATGCTGGTGATGGGCCTGCCGTACAGCGAGTCGGCCCTGCTCGAAACCCGCGGCGGCGGCACCCCTTACGGCGCCAGCCATCATGCCGGTGCCGACGGCAAGCGTGAGCTCGACCCGCATGAAATCGCCCTGTGCCGCGCCCTTGGCCAACGCCTGGCGACCACGGCCAAGGCCCTGGAGGCCTGACGTGGCGAGAAAACCCAAGGTGTTGCCGCCACTGGCGTGGCTTGAGCCGCGTGTGCGCCTGACACGGGCGCTGAGCCTGGCCTGCTTCTTTGGCCTGATCGTGTTGTTGGTGGTGAACAATGTGTGGTTCGCCAACCTGCACGGGGCGCGGGTCGGGGTTATCCTGGCCATCGAGCTGGTGCCGTTGCTGTTGCTGCTGCCGGGCATGCTGATGGGCAGTGCACGGGCGCATGCCTGGACCTGCTTTGTGGTGAATATCTACTTCATCAAGGGCGTACTGGCGGCTTTCGACCCGACGCGGGCCGTGTTTGGCTGGGTTGAGGTGCTGGTCAGCCTCGGGTTGTTTGTCAGTGGGCTGCTTTATGTGCGTTGGAAGTTCCAGCATGAGCGGCGCGTGGCGGGCGAAGGGAGCTGAAATCAGGGGCTGCTGCGCAGCCCAATCGCTGCGGTTCGTCGCCACGACAAGCCAGCCCCCACAGGTCCAGCGGTGCTCTCACTGTGGGAGCCGGCTTGCCGGCGATTGGGCCGCACATCGGCCCCGGCATTCTCAATGATTGACGGTATGCGCCAGCATCACCGACAACTGGCACAGCGGTCGCCCGCTCTCTTCGTGCCACTGGTTGAACGCCTGCTGCACCAAGGCCAGATCCCGCTGGCTGGTCGGCGGCTTGTCGATGATCTTCTGCGCGATCAACGCAGCCGCCATGTCATCGGTAGGGATGAAGGTATCCTTGCCCACCATGCGCAGGAAGCGCGGCGCCGACAGCCCGCCCATCTGATTGCCATGTTTGGCCAGGTACTTCCACAACCCGACGATATCGGCCACCGGCCAATCGGCGATGAACGCGCCAAAACTGCCCTTCTCCTTCGCCACGTCGAGCATCATCTGTGCATTGCGCGGCACGCTCTTGAGCTTGCCCAGGTGGCGAATGATGCGCTCATCGTGCATCAACCGCTCCAGGTGCTCGGCCCCCATCAGCACCACCTTCTCCGGGTCGAAGCCGAAGAACACCTGCTCGAATGCCGGCCACTTGGCGTCCACCAGGCTGTGCTTGAGGCCTGCGCGGAACACGCGCAGGGCCAGGGTCGACAGATAGCGGTCGTCGCTGATGTCGCGCAGCTGCGCCGGGGTGCGCGGCTGCGGCAGGAAGGCTTCCAGGGCCTGGGCCGAGCCGAAGCGGTTCAGGCAGTACTCATGCAACCACTGGTAATCGCGCATGGGCTCAGATGTTCAGCACGTCGAGGAAGCGTGGGGTGGCATTCTCGTCGATCTTCAGGCTGGTGAAGTCGAACAGGTTGCGGTCGGCCAGCTGCGACGGGGCCACGTTCTGCAGGGCGCGGAAGATGCTTTCGGTACGGCCCGGGTGCTTGCGCTCCCACTCCACCAGCATGTCCTTGACCACCTGGCGCTGCAGGTTCTCCTGCGAACCGCACAGGTTGCACGGGATGATCGGGAATTCCTTCATGTCCGAGTAGGCTTGGATGTCCTTCTCGCTGCAGTAGGCCAACGGGCGGATCACCACGTTGCGGCCGTCGTCGGCACGCAGCTTGGGCGGCATGCCCTTGAGCGCGCCGTTGAAGAACATGTTCAGGAAGAAGGTTTCGACGATGTCGTCACGGTGGTGCCCCAGGGCCATCTTGGTCGCGCCGATTTCATCGGCGAAGGTGTACAGGGTGCCACGGCGCAGGCGCGAGCACAGCGAGCAGGTGGTCTTGCCCTCCGGAACCAGCTCCTTGACCACCGAGTAGGTGTCCTTCTCGACGATGTGGTACTCGACGCCCAGTTCCTTGAGGTAGGCCGGCAGCACATGCTCGGGGAAACCTGGCTGCTTCTGGTCCATGTTCACCGCGACGATCTCGAACGAGATCGGCGCCACCTTCTGCAGGTGCAACAGAACGTCGAGCATGGTGTAGCTGTCCTTGCCGCCGGACAGGCAGACCATGACCTTGTCGCCATCCTCGATCATGTTGTAGTCGGTGATGGCTTCGCCAGCGAGACGACGCAGGCGTTTTTGCAGTTTGTTCTGGTTGACCGAGAGGGTGCCCATAGCGCTTGAATCCGCGAGGTGTGACAAAAGGCGGCTATTTTACGCACAAACCGACGGCGGCTGTAGGGCTAACCGATAAAGACTTCATTGTAATCAGCAGCGTCCCTTACAGCGCAATTTGCTCTAAAAAGCTGGTTTTATGCTGGGAACGGCTTCCTATACTGCGACATAAGGCCACATTACCGCTTTGCTTCGGTGCCATGGCCTCGGGCCGCTTGCGCTCCATCTGGGGGGCGATTGGCAACATCGAGAGGAGTGACAGGCATGATTCATCACGTTGTGGGGCTTTTTACTCATCCTGACCAGGAATGGCGGGAGATTCGCGGGGAAGAAGAAAGCATCAGCCACATGTACCTGACACACACGCTGATCCTGGCGGCGATCCCCGCCATTTCGGCCTTCATCGGCACGACCCAGGTGGGCTGGGTGATCGGTGGCCGACCGGCGGTCATGCTGACCCTGGAAAGCGCGCTATGGATGAGCATCATGTCCTACCTGGCGATGCTCGCCGGTGTCGCGGTGATGGGCGCGTTCATTCACTGGATGGCCCGCACCTACGACGCCAACCCGTCCCTGGCGCAGTGCATCGCGTTTGCCACCTACACCGCCACCCCGCTGTTCCTTGGCGGCCTGGCGGCGCTCTACCCGCACCTGTGGCTGGGCATGCTGGTGGGCACTGCGGCCATCTGCTACACCGTGTACCTGCTGTATGTCGGTCTGCCGACTTTCATGAACATTCCATCGGATGAAGGCTTCCTGTTCTCCAGCTCGGTGCTGGCGGTGGGCCTTGTGGTACTGGTGGCGATCATGGCTGCTACCGTGATCATCTGGGGCTTGGGCGTGGGGCCTGTGTATACCAACTAGATCCAACCAACACTGGGGCATCAAAGCCAGGGGCCGCCGCAAGGCGGCCTTTGGCTGCCTGCTGACCAGTGGCCTCGGCAGCCTCGCCGAGGTTGCGGCATAATGGCCGGTCAGGAGAATTGCCCCGCCATGCCAGAGCTGCTCAAACAACGCGTCGAAACCTGTTACCAGCAAGCCGAAGCCTTTTTCAAACGCCCCTTCCCGCGCCCGCAGGTGAGCTTCAAGCTACGCGGCCAGAAAGCCGGCGTCGCCCACCTGCACGAGAACCTGCTGCGCTTCAACCTGCAGCTGTACCGCGAAAACCAGGAAGACTTCCTGCGCCAGACCGTGGCCCACGAGGTTGCGCACCTGGTGGCCCATCAATTGTTTGGCGACCGCATCCAGGCCCATGGCGAGGAGTGGCAGCTGATCATGCGGGGGGTGTATGAGCTGCCGCCCAATCGGTGTCACAACTATGAGGTGCAGCGGCGCGTGATGACCCGTTACATCTACCGGTGCCCGTGCCCGGAGAGTGATTTTCCGTTTACGGCGCAGCGGCACAAGCTGGTGCATCAGGGGCGGCGGTATCTGTGCCGGCGGTGTCGGGCGATATTGGTGTATAGCGGGGAGACTCGGGTTGAATGATCCGGCCCTATCGCCGGCAAGCCGGCTCCCACAGGTACGCCGCAGGCCTTGATACAGCGGTGTACCTGTGGGAGCCGGCTTGCCGGCGATAGGGCCGCAGCAGGCACAAAAAAGGCGACCCGAAGGTCGCCTTTCTCATGACTGCATCACACTCAGCGAGCCGGGCCTTCAGCCACGCCCAGGTCGTCGGTCGGACGGGTGTCTACCAGCGGTGCACCACCGGAAGCCAGCTCCGAAGCGAGCTTGTCGTTGTCCATCTCCTTGACCCACTTGGCCACCACCACGGTGGCAACGGCGTTGCCGATCAGGTTGGTCAGGGCGCGGGCCTCGGACATGAAGCGGTCGATACCCAGGATCAGCGCCAGGCCGGCAACCGGCAGGTGGCCGACGGCGGAGAGGGTGGCAGCGAGGACGATGAAGCCCGAACCGGTCACGCCGGCAGCACCTTTGGAGGCTACCAGCAGCACCAGCAGCAGGGTGATCTGGTGAGTGATGTCCATGGTGGTGTCGGTGGCCTGGGCGATGAACACCGCGGCCATGGTCAGGTAGATCGAGGTGCCGTCCAGGTTGAACGAGTAGCCGGTCGGGATGACCAGGCCAACCACCGATTTCTTCGCACCCAGGCGCTCCATCTTGGCCAGCATGCGTGGCAGGGCCGACTCCGAGGACGAGGTGCCCAGCACGATCAGCAGCTCTTCACGGATGTAGCGGATCAGCTTGATCACGCTGAAGCCGTGAGCGCGGCAGATGCCACCCAGCACCACCAGGACGAACAGCAGGCAGGTGATGTAGAAGCAGGCCATCAGGTAGCCCAGTTGCACCAGCGAACCCACACCGTACTGGCCGATGGTGAAGGCCATGGCGCCGAAAGCACCGATCGGCGCGAGCTTCATGATCATGTTGATGATGTTGAACATCACATGGGCGAAGCGGTCGATCAGGTCCAGCACCGGCTTGCCGTAGCTGCCCAGGCGGTGCAGGGCGAAACCGAACAGTACCGAGAACATCAGCACCTGCAGGATATCGCCGTTGGCGAAGGCGCCGACGATGGTGTTGGGGATGATGTTGAGCAGGAAGCCGACAGTGGTCTGCTGTGCGCCGGCGGCGGCGTAGGCGGCCACGCTGCTGGCGTTGAGGGTGCTGACATCGACGTGCATGCCGGCGCCCGGCTTGACCACGTTGACCACGACCAGGCCGATGATCAGGGCGATGGTGGAAACGATTTCGAAGTACAACAGCGCGTAGCCGCCGGTCTTGCCGACCGACTTCATGCTCTGCATGCCAGCGATGCCGCTGACCACGGTACAGAAGATGATCGGAGCGATGACCATCTTGATCAGTTTGACGAAGCCATCACCCAAGGGCTTCAGGGCTACGCCGGTTTCCGGGTAGAAGTGGCCGAGCAGGATACCGATGGTGATCGCGACGATCACCTGGACATACAGGGATTTGTACAGCGGCTGACGTGTCGTCATGGCTCATTTTCCTCAAGTGTGCCGGCTTCACCCTTCCCAGGGTGATTGGGCACCTGAATCGCTAACCCTCCTGCACCCGGAGGGATTTGTCGTTGTGTTCGAGCTGCCTGGGCAGGCCTCTGTCAACGGAGATAGCAAGGGCGATGCCAAAATGCCCACCAAGGGTGCAAAGGCCGTATTTGCTAGAGGAAAATGCCCAACGAGGGGGCGTATTGGCGGGTAGAAGATGGCGGATTTCCGCCCGGTGGCGGAATTTGAACAGGGGGTGGTGGCGGGAATCCGCCCACCAAGGTTTCATTGGCCTCATCGCCGGCAAGCCGGCTCCCACAGGTACGCGGTGGGAGCCGGCTTGCCGGCGATGAGGCCGGTACTGCCTACCTTTCAGTCAAGATGAAAGGTAATGCAGAAGGCGGCGCCGCCCAGCGAAGAATCCCCCAGGCTGAGCTTGGCGTCATAGCTATCGACGATGTCCTTGACCACCGCCAGGCCGATCCCCTGCCCCGGGTGCTGCCGGTCCAGCCGCTCACCGCGCTCCAGAATCCGCTCTCGCTGGTCTGCCGGCACGCCGGGGCCATCATCCTCGACGCCGATCGTCAGCTGCCCCGGTGCTTCCTGCAGGCTCACCCGCACCTGGCCCAGGCTCAGCCGGTAGGCGTTCTCCAGCAGGTTGCCGAGCAGCTCCAGCAAGGCGCCCTGCTCCATCGGCACCTGCGCCTGCTCCGGCACCTCAAGCATGACTTCGACACGCTTGTCGCGGTAAACCTTGGCCAGGGTGCTGCACAGGCTTTCCAGCACCGGCCGCAGTGGCACGCTATGGCGCACCAGGCCGCTCTTGCGCAGGCTGGCACGCTGCAGCTGGTAGTCGATCTGCTGGCTCATGCGTTCGATCTGGCTTTGCAGCACCCGCGCAGGTTCACGCTCCCCAGGGCGCTGCTGCAGGCTTTCGCCTACCCCCTGCAATACCGCCAGTGGGGTTTTCAGGCTGTGTGCCAGGTCGCCCAGCGAATCGCGGTAGCGCTGGCGCTGTTCGCGTTCGCTGCGCAGCAAGCGGTTCAGCGAGCCGGTCAGGCGCAGCAGCTCGCGGGGGTGTTCTGCGCTCAGGCCATCGCGCGCACCCGACTCCACTTCGTCCAATTCGCGGCTGAGCCGGCGCAGCGAACGCAGGCCCCAGGTCAGGCCGGCCCACAGCAGCGTCAGCAAGGCCAGCAAGGCCGCGCCAAAGCCCAGGTAGAGCTTCTCGCGCAGGCCATCGAGGGTCTGCTTGTACTCACGCACCGGTTGCAGAGCGACGATGCTGTACGCCGCACTCTGGCCGCCAAGCAGCTTGATCTCGACGTCATAGACGAAGAATTCTTCGCCGTCGCTTTGGTGGATACGGGCAAATTCGTTGCCGCGCCCATCGTAGCGCGGCTGATAGTTGATGTTCTGGTCGGCGGTGGCACGCGAACGCCAGACCAGTTTGCCTTCGCGGTCGAAGATGTAGCCGAGCAACCCGGTGTACGGCAGATTGAAGCGTTCGTCCGGCAGCAGTGCCGGCATCTGCAACTGGCCATGTTCGATGCGCGCCGCCGATATCAGCGTGGTGACGTCGGAGGCCAGGCGTTGCTCGATTGATTCCTGCAAGGCCAGGCTGAAGGCCTTCTGCAGGGCCGGCAGCAGCGCCAGCATGAACAGTAGCGCCAACACCGCCGCCGCGAGCATCAGGCGCACCCGCAGCGAGCGGATCATCGGCAGCGCTCGGTAAACAGGTAGCCCAGGCCGCGCACAGTGTCGATGGGCTTGAAGCCGTTATCACCTTCAAGCTTGCGGCGCAGGCGCCCGACCAGCACCTCTATCACATTGGGGTCGCGCTCTTCGTCGCCGGGGTAGAGCTGCTCCATCAGCCGCTCCTTGGCCACCACCTGCTGGTGATGGCGCATGAGGTATTCGAGAATGCGGTACTCGTAGGCGGTCAACGCCAAGGGCTGCTCATCCAGGGTCGCCTGCTTGCGGTTGAGGTCTAACACCAGTGGGCCGGCGGCGATGGTCGACTGAGTGAAACCGCTGGAGCGGCGCAGCAAAGCATTGAGCCGGGCTTCGAGCTCTTCGAACTGGAAAGGTTTGACCAAATAGTCGTCGGCGCCGGCGGCCAGGCCTTCGACCTTGTCCTGCCAGTTGCCACGGGCGGTGAGGATGAGAATGGGAAAGACCTTGGCCTGGCTGCGCAGTCGGCCGATCAGTTCCAGGCCGCTCATGCCCGGCAGGCCGAGGTCGACGATGGCCAGGTCGAAATGGAATTGTTCGGCCTGGTACAGGGCTTCCTCGGCATTGGCCACGGCTTCGACCACATGGCCGCTTTCGCTCAGGCGGGTGTGGAGGTGGTGCCGCAACAGGGCTTCATCCTCGACCACCAGAAGTTTCATGCAGAGCTCCTTTCATCTATTGCCTGGACTGGCCTCATCGCCGGCAAGCCGGCTCCCACAGACGGGGATGAGGCCAGTGGAGGATAACGCGACTCACCCATCAGAACTTGTAGTTCGCCGACAGGTAAGTCTGGGCACTGCTGGTCAGGCGCAAGGTGCCCGCCTTCGGCCCTCCGCTGGGCGCCACTTCGGTCGACGCATTGCTTTGCAGGTAACGGTAGCCCAACTCCACCGAGGCCTTGTCGGTGAGTTCCTGGATCACACCGGCTTGCAGGCCCACCGCGTAACCGTAATCACTGTCGCGGCTCGCACCTGGCGAATCCTGGGTCAGCTTGGTCATGCCCAGGCTGCCACCGCCGAACAGCTTGGTGGTATCCCCCACCGGCAGGAACAGGTCATAGCTGCCGAGCAGGTTTTCCTGGCGCAGCTTGAGCCCGCTGTGGTCGCCGGAGACATTGTCGTAGGTCACGTAGTAGCGGCCCTGGTCGTTGATCCGGCCCAGGCGCACACCCCAGGTGTCGTCCTTGCCGATGATGCCGTCGGCGTTCAGGTGGTCGGTGTTGCTTTGCAGCAGGCCGGACTTGCGAACCTTGTCGCTGGTCTGGCCGTAGGTCAGGCTGCCAAAGTTTTCATCGGCCTGGGCAGTGGTCATGCCAGCCGCGCAAACGGCCAGGGCGGCGAGCAGGGTGTTGAAGGTTTTCATGGGTTCTTGCTCCAGTTGGAATGCGCTGTTTCGGTCTGGGGGCTAGAGTAAGCAGGGTGCCCTGAACCGCGGCTGAACCCTGGCTGAACCGCGGCTGAACGAACCGTTTGCCAAACAAGGAGTAGTCAACATGCGTGCCCTGCTGGCTTTGACCCTGATGTGCAGCGCCGCTCTTGCCCAAGCGGCAGTAGTGACCCGTGAGATCCCTTACCAGGACGAGGACGGCAAGCGCTTTGTCGGCTACTACGCCTATGACGATGCGCTGGACGACAAGCGCCCGGGGATCGTCGTGGTGCATGAATGGTGGGGCCTAAACGACTACGCCAAACGTCGCGCACGCGATCTGGCAGCGCTGGGCTACAAAGCGCTGGCCATCGACATGTACGGTGATGGCAAGCACACCGAGCATCCACAGGATGCCCAGGCCTTCATGGCCGAAGCGATGAAGGACCCGGCCGAGGCCGCCGCGCGTTTCGATGCGGGCCTGGAACTGCTGAAAAGACAGCCGAACGTCAACAAGCACCAACTGGGCGCTGTCGGCTACTGCTTTGGTGGCAAGGTGGTGCTAGACGCGGCACGGCGCGGTAAGAAGCTGGACGGCGTGGTGAGTTTCCATGGCGCGCTGGCCACCCAGACGCCGGCCAAGCCTGGGGTGGTCCGCGCCAGCATACTGGTCGAGCACGGCGCGGCCGACAGCATGGTCAACGATGAGCAGGTTGCCGCGTTCAAGGCGGAAATGGACGCGGCCAAGGTCGACTACCAGTTCGTCAGCATTCCGGGGGCCAAGCACGGCTTCACCAATCCGGATGCCGACCGCTTGAGCCATGGCGAACATGGCGGGCCGGATATCGGCTATGACAAGGCAGCCGACGAGAGCTCGTGGGCAGATATGCAGGCGTTCTTCAAGAAGGTATTCAAGAAGGACCTCAAGTAGTGGCCCAATCGCCGGCAAGCCGGCTCCCACAGGGACTGCACCGCTTTCAAGGGCGGTGGGATACCTGTGGGAGCCGGCTTGCCGGCGATTGGGCTGCACAGCAGCCCCTCTCCCACACCGCCGCAACGGCTGGCACAATACCCGACATGAACAGATTGCCTTCCTGCTGCGCCCCGCTCCAGCATCACTGGCCCCTGCCCCGCCCGCTCCCCGGCGCGTCACTGGTCAGTTGCGCCTTCGACCCAGCCCTTCTGGCCAGCGATGACTTCGAGCGCGCCGGCATCACACCCAGCGCCAGCCTGCAACGCTCGGTAGCCAAGCGCCAGGCCGAGTACCTGGCCGGCCGCGTCTGCGCCCGCGCCGCACTGCAACACCTGGATGGCCGCGACCATGTACCCGGCAGCCATGAAGACCGCTCGCCGATCTGGCCGACTGGCATCCATGGCTCGATCACCCACGGCAAAGGCTGGGCCGCTGCCGTGGTCGCTGCCGATGGCGCCTGCCGTGGCATCGGCCTGGATCAGGAAACGCTGCTCGACGACGACCGGGCTGAACGCTTGATGGGCGAAATTCTCATCCCGGCCGAGCTCGAACGCTTGGACCGCAGCCGACTGGGCCTCGCAGTCACCCTGACCTTCTCGCTCAAGGAAAGCCTGTTCAAGACCCTCTACCCGCTGACCCGCCAGCGCTTCTACTTCGAGCACGCTGAAATCCTGGAATGGTCTGACGACGGCCTGGCGCGCCTGCGCCTGCTGACCGATCTTTCAGCCCAATGGCGTCACGGCGTCGAACTGGAAGGGCAGTTCTGCATTCAGGATGGCCACCTGCTCAGCCTGGTCAGCGTCTGACCCTCAGCGCGGCGTCTGCTCGCGTGGCCAGCTCAGGCTGAAGCAGGCTCCGCCCAAGGCGTCACTGCGCCCCACGGTGGCCCGACCCGCGTGCCAGTAGATGATCCGCCGCACGATCGACAGCCCCAGCCCATGCCCGCCCGAGGCGCGGGTGCGGCTGTCGTCGAGGCGGGTGAAGGGAGTAAAGATGCGGTCCCAGAAGCCTTCGGGAATGCCCGGCCCGTCATCTTCCACATCGATCCGGCAGCGCTGCTGACCCACCTGATAGCTCAAGCGAACCTCGGAACCGGCATGGCGCAGAGCATTGCCGACCAGGTTCTGCAGAGCCCGATGCAGGTAACGTGGCTCCGCCTCTACCCAGGCACCTTCAGCGCCTTGTACCTGGCACGGGCCGCGCACCAAGCTCACTTGGGCGTTCAGGGGCGCCAGCTCCTCGATCACCCGGTCGAGCAAGGCATCCAGGTCGACCCGCTGGAACTTCAGCGCCGGCGCACCCTGCTCCAGACGCGCGTAGGTCAGCATCTCGTCGACCAGTTTGTCGAGGTCCTGGATGTCGTCGTCCATGCCCGCCAGGTGCTTGGCGCGGGCCTGCTCAGTCGGGGCGCTCTCGATCATTTCGAGGCCGAAGCGCAGGCGCGCCACGGGCGTGCGCAGTTCATGGGACACCGCACGCACCAGTTCGCGCTGCATGTTCAGCGAACGCTGCAGGTGTTCGGCCATGCCATTGAAGGCCGCCGCCAGGCGCCCCACCGAGTCGGCGCCACCTGCAGGCACGCGCGTCTCCAGGCTGCCCTGGGCAATGCGCGTGGCGGCCATTTCCAGGCCCGACACGCGTCGCTCCAGTTGGCGCACCAGCCAATAGACCACACAGCCGATCAGGCACAAGCCAAGGAAGGTAATCAGCACCAGCAACTTCGGCGGATAAGGGTTGAGCTGGTAGAGGGGGCCGATCTCCAGCACCCAGGGCGAGCCCGGCAAGCCGGCGAACACGCGGATCGAGTCGCCATCCTTGCCCAGCGCCATGACCGTGTCGCCCTCCTCCACCCGCCGCCGCTGGTCATCGTCCACGCCAACCCGCTCCAGGCGCTGCAAGGCAACGCCGAAGCCGAAGCCCTTGCTCTGCTTGAGCGCCTCCAGGCGCTGCTGCTGCTCGGTCACCGGGTAACGCACCAGCTCATCGGCCAGCAGATATAGGGTGGCGCGGGCCAGCTGTTCGCTGACCTGCTTGATCTCGGCCACCAGCAACAGGTCCTCCTGGCCAATCTTGCGCAGCACCCGCGCGGCATGTGGCCCGGACTTTTCCACCACCACCAGGCTGCGGTACAGGCGTGCACGCTGGCCACCGTCGAGCGTGCGTGCCGACATCGGCTGCAGGTCCAGCGGTACGCCCAGCAAGCGCTCCCAGATCAGCAGCGAGCGTTTGCGCTCGGTCTCGTTCTGCTGCGCCAGGTTGTCGGCCATCAGGCTGAAGGTACCCTGGGCCAGGCGCTCGCGGTACTGGGCGGCACGCACTTCATTGACCAGGTGCAGGCTGAGCACGCCGAGCAGGGCCACCAGCACCAGCACGGCCAGCATGCCGCCGTAGACCCGCAGGAAGATCGAGTTGTTCATGGTGCATCGCCGACGAACAGGTAGCCCTTGCTGCGCAGGGTCTTGATCAGCCGAGGATGGACCGGATCGTCGCCGATCTTGGGGCGGATCTTGGAAATCCGCACATCGATGGAGCGGTCCTGACCGTCATAGCCGACACCGCGCAGCGCCGTGAAGATTTGTTCGCGGGTCAGGACCCGCCCGGCGTTGCTGGCCAACAGCCAGAGCAAGTCGAACTCGGCGCCGGTCAGCTCGATCGGTTGCTCGCCAAGCCAGGCCTCACGCAGGCGCTGGTCGATGCGCAATGTGCCGAAAGCGAGGTCTTGGGGCTTGCCGTGAGGTGGTTCGCTGCGCCTGAGCAGCGCCTGGATACGCGCCAGCAACAGCCGTGGGCGCACGGGCTTGCAGACATAGTCGTCGGCGCCCAGGTCCAGGCCCTGTACCTGGTCGAGCTCGTCGCTGCGAGCGGTGAGCATGAGGATGGGGCCGGGGTATTGGCTGCGCACCCTGCGACAGATGCTCAGGCCGTCTTCGCCGGGCAGCATCAGGTCGAGGATCACCAGGTCCGGCTGGCTGTCGACGATGCGGCGCGCGGCGCGGGCGCCATCGCCTTCCACCGATACCTCAAAACCGTTGGCCTGCAGGTACTCGGCGGTGAGCTCGGCGAGGCGCTGGTCGTCTTCGACGATCAGGATGCGGGGAGCGGGTTGGTCCATGGCTTTGCCTGTCATTGTTATTCTTGATTTGCCTGTGCCGGCCTCATCGCCGGCGAGCCGGCTCCCACATGTCCGGCGGTGCTCCGAGCCTGTGGAAGTCGGCTTGCCGGCGATGAGGCCGCAACGGTTGCCGTTTAACCAAAAGGCAACATCCGCCCCGGATACTACGTCCCGCACCCAGCACTGCCAACCTCGGCCAGAATACCCCTGAACTGAACCGTTTCTTGTGCTAGGGTTCGCCCGCGAAAAATTCTGCCCTGGGGCAGCGTGGCGCAGAAAAATAGTGCAAACCTCTTGGAACAAGGCCTACAGCGAATACCCACTCTTCACCCACAAAGTACGCACACGTTATCCACAGGCGCCCGCCTTGCAAAGACCCCAAGACCGCATTATCTTGTATCCCCAATGCAGCAAACCACTAGATATTGGGTTTGAGCCAAAATCTCAAACACAACTCAGCACGGAAATTCAAGCGCTTTTTCCTACTGAACTAACAGTGGTTTCACCAGCCAAACCGCTCCAGCGGAAGATTGGAGAACAACAGCTTTCGGGCCTGCTTGCCAGCAGTGCTCATAGCCTTTGACTTCGGCCAGGGAGCGGCAAGCTTATTGCCCCCATTTCCTGAGTCTGTCCCGAAGTCGGTACGCCCGAGCGGTCGGATGCGCGCGCATGCCGCGTCCCCGCCCGGGTCATCGAGCAAGTGGACGGAACGGTGGGCGCCCAGAAGGCGCCTGAACAATATAGAAACTGTGGAGACACCCACCCATGCAAACCGACACAACTCGCGAGAACCCGCAGGCCGTGGCGCCGCAGGCCGCCGATTCCAACCAGGATCTGGCTGCCACCGCTCCGGGCCAACTGCGCGTGATCAAGCGCAACGGCACTGTCGTCCCTTACACCGACGACAAGATCACCGTGGCCATCACCAAGGCGTTCCTCGCAGTTGAAGGCGGCACCGCCGCTGCCTCGTCGCGCATCCACGACACCGTCGCGCGCCTGACCGAGCAGGTCACCGCCACGTTCAAGCGTCGCATGCCATCGGGTGGCACCATCCACATCGAAGAAATCCAGGACCAGGTCGAACTGGCCCTGATGCGTGCCGGCGAGCAGAAAGTCGCCCGCGACTACGTGATCTACCGCGACCAGCGTGCCAAAGAGCGTGCCACCCGCGCCAACACCGACGCCGTGGTCGAGCCGCACCCAAGCATCCGCATCACCCTGGCCGACGGCAGCCTGGCGCCGCTGGACATGGCGCGCCTGAACACCATCATCAGCGAAGCCTGCGAAGGCCTGGCCGAAGTCGATGGCGACCTGATCCAGCGCGAAACCCTGAAGAACCTGTACGACGGCGTGGCCATCAAGGACGTCAACACCGCCCTGGTGATGACCGCCCGTACCCTGGTCGAGCGTGAGCCGAACTACTCGTTCGTCACCGCCCGCCTGCTGATGGACACCCTGCGCGCCGAAGGCCTGGGCTTCCTGAATGTAGCCGACAGCGCCACCCACCACGAGATGGCCGACCTGTACGCCAAAGCCCTGCCGGCCTACGTCGCCAAAGGTATCGAGTTCGAACTGCTGAACCCTGCCCTGGCCGACTTCGACCTGGCAAAACTGGGCAAGGCGATCGACCACGAGCGCGACCAGCAATTCACCTACCTGGGCCTGCAGACCCTGTACGACCGCTACTTCATCCACAAGGATGGCGTGCGCTTCGAGCTGCCGCAGGTGTTCTTCATGCGTGTGGCCATGGGCCTGGCGCTGGAAGAGAAAGACAAGGAAGCCCGCGCGATCGAGTTCTACAACCTGTTGTCGTCCTTCGACTACATGGCCTCGACCCCGACGCTGTTCAACGCCGGTACCCTGCGCCCGCAGCTGTCGAGCTGCTACCTGACCACCGTGCCGGACGACCTGTCGGGCATCTACCACGCGATCCACGACAACGCCATGCTGTCGAAATTCGCCGGTGGCCTGGGCAACGACTGGACCCCTGTGCGTGCACTGGGCTCCTACATCAAGGGCACCAATGGCAAGTCCCAGGGCGTCGTGCCGTTCCTGAAAGTGGTCAACGACACCGCCGTGGCGGTCAACCAGGGTGGCAAGCGCAAGGGCGCTGTCTGTGCCTACCTGGAAACCTGGCACCTGGACATCGAAGAGTTCATCGAGCTGCGCAAGAACACCGGTGATGACCGCCGTCGTACCCACGACATGAACACCGCCAACTGGATCCCTGACCTGTTCATGAAGCGCGTCTTCGATGACGGCAAGTGGACCCTGTTCTCGCCGTCGGAAGTGCCAGACCTGCACGACCTGACCGGCAAGGCCTTCGAAGAGCGCTACGAGTACTACGAAGCCCTGACCGAGTACAACAAGATCAAGGTGTTCAAGACCATCCAGGCCAAAGACCTGTGGCGCAAGATGCTGTCGATGCTGTTCGAGACCGGCCACCCATGGCTGACCTTCAAGGACCCGTGCAACCTGCGTTCGCCGCAGCAGCACGTGGGCGTGGTCCACAGCTCGAACCTGTGCACCGAGATCACCTTGAACACCAACAAGGACGAGATCGCCGTCTGCAACCTGGGCTCGATCAACCTGCCGAACCACATCGTCGACGGCAAGCTGGACACCGCCAAGCTGCAACGCACCGTGAACACCGCCGTGCGCATGCTCGACAACGTGATCGACATCAACTACTACTCGGTGCCGCAAGCGCGCAACTCGAACTTCAAGCACCGCCCGGTCGGCCTGGGCATCATGGGCTTCCAGGACGCGCTGTACCTGCAGCACATCCCATACGGCTCCGATGCCGCCGTGGCGTTCGCCGACAAGTCGATGGAAGCCGTCAGCTACTACGCGATCCAGGCGTCCTGCGACCTGGCCGACGAGCGTGGCGCCTACGAGACCTTCCAGGGTTCGCTGTGGTCCAAAGGCATCCTGCCGCTGGATTCGCAACAGATCCTGATCGAGGCCCGTGGCCAGAAGTACATCGACGTCAACCTGGAAGAGACCCTGGACTGGGCGCCGGTCCGTGCCCGCGTACAGAAAGGCATTCGTAACTCGAACATCATGGCCATCGCGCCGACCGCGACCATCGCCAACATTACCGGCGTTTCGCAGTCCATCGAGCCGACCTACCAGAACCTGTACGTGAAATCGAACCTGTCGGGCGAGTTCACCGTGATCAACCCGTACCTGGTCCGCGACCTGAAGGCCCGCGGCCTGTGGGACTCGGTCATGATCAACGACCTGAAGTACTACGACGGTTCGGTGCAGCAGATCGAGCGTATCCCGCAAGAGCTGAAGGACCTGTACGCCACCGCGTTCGAAGTCGAGACCAAGTGGATCGTCGATGCAGCAAGCCGTCGCCAGAAGTGGATCGACCAGGCCCAGTCGCTGAACCTGTACATCGCCGGCGCTTCGGGCAAGAAGCTGGACGTGACCTACCGCATGGCCTGGTACCGTGGTCTGAAGACCACCTACTACCTCCGTGCCCTGGCCGCGACCAGCACCGAGAAGTCGACCATCAACACCGGCAAGCTCAACGCCGTGTCCAGCGGTGGCGACAGCGCCCCGGCCCAGGCCGCTGGCCCGGCTCCGGTACCGAAGGCTTGCGCCATCGACGAGCCGGATTGCGAAGCCTGCCAATAAGGCCTTCGCACCGCTGAGGTGAACATGCTGCCTCAACTGCCTTCGGGTGGTTGAGGCGGCATTTTTTTTGGGTGGCGGAAACTGGAACTCGGTGCCCCCATCGCCGGCAAGCCGGCTCCCACAAGTACTGTGCCGTTCTCACGCTTTGCCTTATACCTGTGGGAGCCGGCTTGCCGGCGATAGGGCCTGTACAGGCAACATGGGCAGCAAGCTCTGACCCGGATCAAAACACCATATGCTGTGCCAATAAAAAAAACCTACACAAGATATAGGATCAGCTCTCATTTAGAGCTAGACTCTCACCCCAGGAAAAACTACAGGCATCAGGTGAACGGACGCACGCACTGCAGGTCGAAAAATTACCTTCGCCTGGCCCCTGCGCCGCCCCGATTCATCCTGAACTCCGGTATACTTCGCCCCCCCAAAAAGGGTTGAGCTAATGATCGACTGCGAGATGCAAGCACCGCTTGCCCAGACCGCACGTTTTATCGTTGCCGTACAGTTTTCAGGCGCCTTGGCCCCTCGTTCGAGGACAGGACAAGCGCTGACCGAAACAACTTCAAATGTGACGAGAGCCCGCTCTCACTGCCCGCCGTAACGCCTGATGGCCTTGCGTAGTACCGGCATCACCTCAATATCCAACCGGTTGCCAAGCAACCCTCAAGCAGGAGCCAAATGACCATGCTGAGCTGGGACGAATTCGATAAGGAAGACGGCGAAGTCGCCGCCAAAGGCGCCACCCCTGCACAGGCCAACGCCGCAGCCACCCTCGACAAGCTCGACAGTGCCGGCGGTGCCGCCGCCCTGGAAGCTCGCGCTGCCACCGCTTCCGACTCCGACGCGGTAAAACGCGCCAAGGCTGCCTTGGACGCCCTGGACATCGCCGAAGGCCTGGCCGAGCTGGAAGGCTCCTCGGCTCGCGTCGCGGTCGACGAAAAGCGCATGATCAACTGCCGCGCCGACCTCAACCAACTGGTACCGTTCAAGTACGACTGGGCCTGGCAGAAGTACCTCGACGGCTGCGCCAACCACTGGATGCCGCAAGAGGTCAACATGACCGCCGACATCGCCCTGTGGAAGAGCCAAGATGGCCTGACCGAAGACGAGCGTCGCATCGTGATGCGCAACCTCGGCTTCTTCTCCACCGCCGACTCGCTGGTTGCCAACAACCTGGCACTGGCCGTGTACCGCCTGATCACCAACCCGGAGTGCCGCCAGTACATCCTGCGCCAGGCCTTCGAAGAGGCGATCCACACCCACGCCTACCAGTACTGCATCGAGTCGCTGGGCATGGATGAAGGCGAGATCTTCAACATGTACCACGAGATCCCGTCGGTCGCGAAGAAAGCCGCCTGGGGCCTGAAGTACACCCGCGCCATCTCCGACCCGGAATTCAACACCGGCACCGTCGAGACCGACAAAGAGCTGCTGCGCAATCTGATCGCCTACTACTGCGTACTGGAAGGCATCTTCTTCTACTGCGGCTTCACCCAGATCCTGTCCATGGGCCGCCGCAACAAGATGACCGGCGTGGCCGAGCAGTTCCAGTACATCCTGCGTGACGAGTCGATGCACCTGAACTTCGGTATCGACGTGATCAACCAGATCAAGATCGAGAACCCACACCTGTGGGACGCCGCGATGAAGGAAGAAGCGACCCAGATGATCCTGCAAGGGACCCAGCTGGAGATCGAATACGCACGTGACACCATGCCACGCGGCGTACTGGGCATGAACGCAGCGATGATGGAGGACTACCTCAAGTTCATCGCCAACCGTCGCCTGACCCAGATTGGTCTGAAGGAAGAGTATCCGGGGACTACCAACCCGTTCCCATGGATGAGCGAGATCATGGACTTGAAGAAGGAGAAGAACTTCTTCGAGACGCGGGTTATCGAGTACCAGACGGGTGGAGCTCTGAGCTGGGACTGATGGTCCGAGGCCTTATTTTTCAGCGAGAACCGAACGAATTTCAGATTTTCCGAATCCTCGCACCAAATAAGCGCATGAAATGAAAAAAGCCACCTGAGCCGCAAGGGCCAAGGTGGCTTTTTCGTATAAGGCAACGGTTGTTCGCGTTGGACACTGCCGCAGTCTGAAAGATGGCTAGACACCCACCCGCTTAAGCGCTTTGATTTCATCCCGGATTTTAGCCAGAAGCGCGTCCACATCTCCTTCCTGACCGACCTGCATCAGCACAATCAAAGTCGCAGGATTCACCCCTAGTCGCTCCGCAAATTCCTCCATTTTCTCAATCGTTGGGCTGCGAATGCCACGCTCAACTGTGGAAACGAAGGATTGGCTTGCCCCCAGCTGCTCTTGTGCGATCTCCTTTCGTACCCGCACTTCCTTGAGCGCGGAGCCAAAAGCCAACTTGCGTTCCATCTGGTTACCCACAAAAGGAACGATAAAGCCCTGATGCGGACTCAAACGCTATGCTGCATACAGCATATATGAGAAAATTTGTCGCACTCTCAATTACTCAGTATTACCCCACTCCGTATCCGTTTTAATCGAGGTTTCACGCCGTGTTTGTTTCAGATCCCCAGGAAGAGGTCATCACTCTTGTAGGCAAGGTCGACCCCAGCCACAAGAGCTGGCCTAGAGTTGATACCAGCGAAACATTCTTCCAGGTTCACACTAAGCAGAAAGGGGACCCCAAGCTAACCTTCGGCGTAATACTCCTGGCAACCCCGCGGGCACTTCTAGATTATCTGGAATGCTGCCAACGCGATGAGCAAATACGAATTCAACAAATTGTCATATCAACCCCTCCACACGCTAACCGATCCAAGCACTGGCACACTGAAGCACTCATCAAGCTCGAGGTAAGCTTCGATGACAACGGGGTGCCGAATGCGATCATCTACCACACGGCTGATGACAGCTATTATGAAGATCGCGTGTACGGGAAAGGTAAGGAACACAACCCACGTGCATTGCAGGCAATATATAAAGCACGCAGAAAAAGCCCAAGCAAAACCATTACCTTGCCAGGAGCCTGACCAAATACGTAATACCTCCGCGCCCTTATGCACCGGACGCGAGAAGTCACAAATTTAGTGACCCTATCCTGAGACCCACCCCTATCGGGTGCGACTCATTCAGTCGCGCTCAAGAAGCGGAATCCACTGTTTTACTTACGCACCGTAAAATATAGATTTCATTTCAAAAGCTAATTTAGCTGAAACGTTTAACCCCATTAAGATGCAACTTTGACTTTAACTAACGAACGTGATTCAATCGAGCCATAAGATCCTCTTCAGATAACACCTATTCAAAGACCGAGTTTATGGCTGCAAGATTTTTGACGCCCGCACAGGTCAAAAATTTGCCGCCACGTTAGCTGGGAATGGTGAACACCGAATCAACGACTGCTCACCAGCCCCTAAAAGAACTTAGTATCTACAGCGTGCTCATATCATCGCGCTGACAATTAAGCCTTACTGAAATGTTGACTAATCGCTTTAAGCGCTAAGAAAAAATTACTCAGCAAGCTTGTGCGACGCCTTCGCCCCACGGGTTTGGCTAGATGCCCTAGTGCTATACGAAACCAGAATAGGCATGCCTGTAGAAGTTGACTCAGGTCAGCATTAGGCAATATCTATTCGTCTTAACAATGGCTCCCTCTCTGACGAGACTTGAAATGACTATTCAAGATGAAAAAACCAGGCGTCTCAGCTGGGAGCACTTGCTCCTCCGTGCCGCTCGCGACATTTCACTGACTAAAAGCCAGTACGAAATTATCGATGGCCGGTACAACCAGCTGGAAAAAATTCTGTCGGCGTCGACCGATCCGTTGCTTGCTGAGGCACATATTTTCCCGCAAGGCTCGATGCGCCTAAAAACGACAATCAACCCTGTCGATGATGCGCCTGATGACCTCGGCACCATTGACGCCGACGCAATTGTCTGGCTACCCAATGCGGGTGGCGCAGATGCTACTATCGTACTTGACGCAATTGAAAAACGCTTTAGCGAAGGTACTCGAGTCACAGCGAAAATCGTCCAGCTCCGCCGTGGTATTCGTATCGTATACGCCGACGAGAATCCAGGCTTTCACATCGACGTGACCCCGGCACGCGCGATAAATGGAAATCGCGAAACCAAAGGTGAAGGCAAGCTGGAGGTGCCCGATCGGGAAATGGGGTGGAAGCCCAGCAGCCCCATTCCATACGCAAACTGGCTTAATGACGCGTCTGACAAACACATTTTGCTTAAATCGTTAGAAGGGTTGGAAGCGTTTGCCATGGACAGTCGCGACTTGGTCGTAGGTTCCGCGACCCAGGACCCACTTCCGACCTACCAAGATTACGACGACAACGACCCATTGCGCGCGACGATAAAGTTACTGAAACGGCACCGAGATGAGTGGGCGATAGAGACAAGAAATGAAAGCCACCGCCCGATCTCAGCAGTAATTACCACGCTTGCAACACATGCCTACTTGCAGGTGGTACAAGAATCCCGTTTCTCGCCGCTCCGCCCACTGGACGCGATTATCAAGATCGTGGAAAAAATGCCGGGCTTCGTTTCACAGGTGTTCGGACAGTACCAAGTCTTGAACCCCAAAGATTCAGGTGAGAATTTCGCTGAAAAATGGAACCGGCGAGACGAGGGCGCAAAGTATCGCCAAGCGTTTTATAACTGGCACGCAAGCGCGACCGTATCGATGATGCTGGGGTTGAGAACCCATGAATCTGAAGAAGCTTTCGCTCGAGCAATGAATTCAAGCTTTGGTATCGGTAAGAAACTGATCAACGAAGCGAATCGTGAGATTCCAAAAAACTGGACTCTGCCCGGACGCAAGGAAGGCATCACGCAGAACTCGGTTGCTCTGGCCGCTCTCACTGGCATTGCAGTCAGCAGCAAACCTCAAGCGAGTGTGAAGCCCGTTGAACGCCTTGGTTGATGCAACTACTCATAGTCCGGAGGTTGAGCGCGGTATTTCCGCGCTCAAGGAGCTTTTGGGAACGGAAGCTGCCGCCCTTCTAACTCCTGAAAAAACGCGAGACGGCGAAGTCGTCTGTTTTTCCTTCCCTATTCCATCTGATTACACCGGCAAACCTAGAACATTGCGTATCGCGTTTCCGCGCGATTTCCCACGCGCGTCGCTCAGACTTAATGTGGAGCCTTCCCCTTGGCTTGTATGGCCCCACGCCATGAAGTCAGGGCTGTGCCTGCATGGGTTTCGTGAAAAACCTATTACTGGTACGCCAGAGACGGTTGTGCAGGATAGCCTCTCACGCTTTAGCACCATTCTAAATTTCGTCATGGAGGGTTCAGATCCCGAAGTACGCGATGCCGAGTTTCGCAATGAAATCACCAGCTACTGGAATACGCAGCTTGGCGTATCTCCCCAGGATCTGTTGCTTTTGGAACGCCCGAAATCAGGCTCAGAGCTTTATGCGACTAGCGACCCTCGACCATCGCGACGGAATCACACTGCATGGCTCGCGACCAGCATTGAGTCACTAAGAATCCATTTCAGACGCATCGCTGGACTTAACGCAAAAATTCGGTCACCTGCGGTACCTGGTTTCTACCTAAAGCTGCAGACATTCCCTAGCGTGCGCATCCCTGACGCTGATCGTTTAATTGAATGGTTGACTCCACATCTCAGCCCAGACGACTGCAACAAGTTTCTGACTTGGTTCGCAGGCCATGGATCCTTGGCAAACCGCTGGATCGTATTGGAACTGCCAGGACCAGACGGCTCCCCGGTTTATTGCCTAGACGTTCGCTCTTACAGTAAGCAGCCAGATCACGGGCGTTGGTATGGCTTCCGATCGGCACGTCGATGGTCGGGAAAGAATCAGCCAAATCATGTTCCCGTTCTCATACGCGGTGCCATCATTAACATTCTTGACCGCAATGACATCCTGTCACGCGATCTCAGCGACACTGCCGTGGAGCTTGAAAAGACTCGCGTCGTCATGGTTGGCGTTGGATCACTTGGCAGCACCATTGCCGAACAGCTGGCAAGGTCAGGTATCGGCGAGATTGTTCTGATCGACTCTGATGTCCTTGAGTCAGCCAACCTAGGACGCCACGTACTCGGCGCTGATGACTTGGGGAAATGGAAAGCCATTGCGCTTGCCGAAAAAATTACTCGCGATCTACCGACCGTTAAGGTCTTCCCATACATCGATCTCGTGGAAAGGCTGCTTATCTCGAAGCCAGGGTTGTTCGAAAACGCCGACCTGGTCATAGTCACTACCGCCGATTGGTCATCCGAGGTTGCGTTATGGCGAAGAAAATCCGCTGGCACTCGATGGGGATTACTGCAGGCATGGAGTGAACCGCACACCCTCATTGGCCACGCTTTGCTGGCTCCTGCAGGCGAGTCTGACGGACGTCATCTCTTCGATGACAGTGGTAACTTCAACTTCAAATATACCGAATGGCCAAAAGGTGACGGCGTCATCGCTCTCCCGGCCTGTGGCCAAAGCTTCATCCCCGGAGGCGCTTCAGGCATGGCGAACGTGTCGTCCATGGTAGTGCAAACGGCTTTGAGGTCCTTGACCGCACAACTTAATGAGCAAGCATGGGTTACGACGATCTATAGGCCCCAAGATGCTGTCAATCGCGGAGGCATGTACAAAGGCCCCAAACTGGAAAATGGGGTCCAACATATTGTGCTGGAGCGAGAATGGCCGACGCCTGAAGGTGGAGAGGGATGACTGCAATTGCATGGAGCTGGTGTTGGCCTGAAATCAACAGTTATTTGTCTGTCTCCCAAAGCGTTGCCACTGTTTTTGATCAGCACCGACAGGGCTTGTGGCGCTCTGAGCGAGGTGGTCAGTTGTTCGTTGATCTTTCGAACTCAAATGGACTGATCATGACATTGGCCACACCTCCTCACCCAAGAGATAGAGCAGGAAGGATATGGTTGGAGCTCGATGGCGAACGCTGCCAACGAGAGATTGAATCTGCCAATGCCAAAGGACTGCGGCTTGTGGGCTATTGGCACACTCACCCACAGACCATCCCAGCAATTTCTCCGACGGACATGACTAGCTTCTCAAAATTCGCGAAGCGCTATTCCAATGAGCTGCCCCACCCAATTGCTGTCATCGTCGGCCAGTCAACCGCACCTGACGGCATCAAAGCCTGGTCATTCAGAAATGGGACGTGCCTCGAGGCAACAATAAGCAACGTTGATCATTCCTGAGCGGACCTCCGGCGCAGCATTAAGTCGAACAGCTCTGCCTGATAGCGGGCGTCATCCAGAGCATTATGGGTAGCAGAGCCCTGAGGCTGCAGCGTTGCCGCCATGTGCGAAGATTTCGTCTGCCCCCACTGAAGATTGAAAGCCCCCATGTAAAATGCCTTGATATCAAGCGCCGCAAAGCCAAATGGATTTTCTCCCAGGTATTTGTGAAAGTAGAAATTCACAAACGACCAGTCAAAGGGGGCGTTCAGCCCTACAAAAATCGCCTTTTGACCACCAACGCTGACTTGCGAGACCCACTCATCAAATTTTCGCATTGCATCACATGGCGGGAGCCCTGTTTTAGCTAACTCACAAAGATCGAGCCCTGTGATGCGAACGGATTCGGGATCATGCTTTAGGCTATCCGGTTTTAGCTCTATATAAATCGCCTGCTCAGCCTGCCCCACTACACAGGCACCTAGAGACAACATACTAAACTCACCAGGAATTGGGCCGGATGCCTCAATATCAACAGAGATATACAGTTCTTCACTACTCATTAGCTTCCTCCTGACGTCAAAAGTAGATATTTAGCGTGGCAAGGATAGCAGAGCATAGCTCTCGACAGTAGAAGTACAAATAGCACCGTGCCAAAACACCCAACCACCTTAACCGAAAGCTTCTCTACCATTGGAGTCAATTACTAAACGCCCGACCGACCGCCTTATAATTTCAGCGAAATCAGTCAGGAAAAAGCTTTTCGCCAGCCGATGATAACTGCCCACCAATCAAACCTTTAAAATCACTCTTAGTGCCAGGAGGGATCATTAAGCCTAGTATCTCGACACTAGCCAGATCATTTGTAAACAGCTCAATTATCTCGCCAGGCATGGCCCCTAATTCACCATTTATTGCATACCGAACATGCCCGGCGCAATGTGCTCCATGCCCCTGAAATTCAGCAATTTCTTTGAAGTGTTTCACAATATGATGATCCGGCGCACCATCTCGCCGCAACCTCAAAGGCTCCGAATAATCGACTAAAAAAAACTCTCCATTCCGTTCATATCTAACAAATGAATCTGCAGGATTAAAACTATCAGGAAACCTCAAGACTTCAAGATCACGTGACAACTTCACCTTGACCAGGAACCGTACTGCAGTAATTTCCATATCACGATAGCAGTACTCTGCAGCATAAAATGCACTCTGCGACAACCATAGGCTACCTTGCTTCGCTATAAGGGATTCCACATCCGAGCTCGAAGACCGAGAGCGCAGCCCAGAATAAAGTACTGTCCCTGCTTTTACCGTTGAAGCCACAACACCCACATCATTCCAAACTGCCGCTAACGTTTTATTGGTTTCCGAAAAGTCCTGCTTAGGTGCCGTCTTCACCTCTACTTCTTGCCTTACATTTTGTTCAACCGATTTGCTCCGCAAGGTGTCGTCAGCAACAGGCTCGCTGGACGATCGCCTCAATAACCAGTTTAAGAAACCCATCCCCACCTCACAAAACAGCCCGAGAAACCAACTAAATTAGAGCCTACCGTTGAAAGCTAGCGGTACATCACTTAAAAAATCCGGTTCAAGAACTAAAGAGCTCATCCATACGATCGGCCACCTTCGGAGTTTTAGAGAGCACCAAACAACGACTATTACCAACAAACTCTTCTATCAAGTAAAGGGAGTCACCGACGTCAAGCCCAAGCTCCTGCAAAGCAACGTCCGGAATCCGGATTGCACCGTCTCCATCCCAGTCCTCTATTACGATTCTGTATGCCGTGGTCATGGCTATTCCTGTAAATTGGCTATCTGAGGGCTTGACCCCCGACGTGTGCATTGCGATTGGCGCGGGAGCCTTGACGCTCCGCACATACGGCAGGCCGGTCAGCTGACCTGCTTGGAGCCCCCTTGCTGCCCAAAATGACAAAAGTTCCAGAAAGCCATCAGCCTCTTGAGCCAGAAAGATCGCGAGGGTGCTTTCTTTTGAGGCCACTCCCTTGCATCTTTCAGCTACTGTCACAGAGTTGCTATACGTCGTTATTGCTGCCACTTTTTGAGGCTGAGCGATACTAGGCTGATAATTTCGCCCTACCAACCAGCAGAGACAACCGAGTCATCAACTGGCGAGTAGCGTATGCTGCTTAGGAAATCCAAGCTTCCACAGTGCCCGCACCATACTTTGTTTTCCACTCTTTAAGAGTCCGATGGTTGCCACCTTTAGTCTCAACCACCTCCCCGGTATGGGGATTCTTAAACACTTTCACCTGCCGCGGCTTTCTAGCTTTACTCGTTGGGCGTGCTGTAATATCTACGCTAATGGCAGGATCCAGTATCGCAATCACATCGCGCGAGCTGTAACCATACTCCCCAAGAAGCGAACGAAGTTTACCTTCAAACTCGATTTCCTGCTTCAACGCACTGTCATTTTTCAAGCTTTCAAGCTCTGCCAACTGAGCAGCGAGCTTTTGCTCAAGCGCACGAAATTCAGCGAGTCTGGACATGGCACATACCTATATTAATGAGTTCAATACATTCAATCATTAGCTTGCTTAGCATGTCAACCTAACCTGCTCCTCACGTAACGCAGCCAGCAATGCCCCAGTAATTTGTTCACCTTACGGTAGCCGAATACTAGCATCCCACGGCCTTCCCCTTCACTGTCACGAGAAATTTTCAGATCATAGTGGCATTCTTCGGTGTCTTCCGCGATTATTCTCGACGATGCCGTGCTGCAGTATTTTCTACATCGACTAACTCAAAATTCGAGATTTCAGGATGCTTAAGGAAGAATTACTGAACTGGGGACGGAAAATTGTCGACTGGTTCGTTCGCCCCAAAAACATTGGTATCTGCCTAATCAGCTATGGCACGGTGGTTATGGGTGCCTCCCTCGCTAGTGGCCTGGTTGGGACAATCAGGTACATAAGCGCATCAACCCAACTGCAGGCAAACATCGATACCACAGGAGGACCTGCCGCCTGGATGACCGTCGCCGCCTTCGTCGTGGGTGTATTGATGGTCATTGTAGGAGTTCTACTCAACCTTCAAGACCGTAAACAGTTAGCCCGCCAACGCGTGCTTTTGCTTGAGCAAAAAGGGTTGTTCAAGATTGATAGCCCCTTGGATGCTGCGGTGAAGAGCAAAGTCGGCGGCACAGTTGACACCATCCTCGTCGATATTCGTGAGGGGATTACGGAAGGACGCATCACGCACCCAGAAATTGCCCTACAAAAGGTGGTGGATGGCAGAGGAGACCTGGTTCGACGTCTTGAGGGGCAGAATAAAAATGATATCCAAATTGCCTACGGTGGGCTTATGCCCGTGCCGTTCACATTCCTCACTGGATGCTTGGTGGATGATGAAGGGGGTGGGATAAAGGTCTTTGACTGGGACCGCTTAGGCGCAGGCCAGTGGCGCCTGATTCAAAGCGGTATTGATGATGGTCAGCGCCTGCAAACTGTGGCTGCGCTTGCTGCCCCGACCGAGGAAGCCGTGCTCGCACTTTCGATATCCTATCCGGTTGACGAACCTGCGATAGCTGCCACCTTCCCAGACTTGCCAATCATGCACATGAAAATGGGCGAACTATCGTCCAATGCTCACTGGTCAGTGGAAAAGCAAAGTGCCCTTGCTGAACAATTCCTACAAGCGCTGAAGGGGCTCGCCGGTCAAGGGGTGAAAACCATTCACTTGGTTATCGCTGCCCCGAACAGTGTGGTCTTCAATCTTGGACGCATCTACGACAGAAGACTTTTGCCCTCCGCTGTTATTTACCAGTACGAACGTTCATGCACCCCAGCCTATCCATGGGGTGTTACTCTCCCATCCCACAGTCAAAATCAGCCAGCAATCGTGCATATCCCCTGCCACGTCGATTGACTTCTGAAGCGACAACGCTACACGCACACGAAGAGTTCGACACTCAAGAAGCACGATGTATCATCAAGCTGATATTTGTCGACGCTGTGCCAACCCCATAAAGCAGTGGGGTTGGCTATGGCCGGCTTGTTATTCTCCCTAAATGAGGGGAAACACACTTCCAGCAAGAAGAAGCACCAGGCTGGTTCGCCCAGCCCTAGACAAGCCAACCCAATCAATCATTTCCGGTCCTTTTCCACGATCAAGTGGTCATTCGGCACATCCACTTGCCTCTTCGACTGACCATCTTTGAATGTGATGACAGTGCTGCTTCCAAAACCCTGGAACTCAACTACAACACCGGAAAATGCTTTGTAGCCCGCTACGGTTTTTGCGCTCACATCAAGCAAATTTGAAGGAAGCAATTCTGAATAGGGAGCCTTTAGATAAATCTGCGATTTTTCCACACGCACTTGAGCGAGGCGCATCGCGCCATCAGCAAGCTGACCGGTTACTCCACCGGTTACCAGAGGGGTAAAAATCAAGGCACAAACCAAAGCAATATAGACATTTTTCAGTCTACCAACCTTGCCCAGTCGCACTAGCTCCTCTTTTTCCTGAGTGTCGATCGGACTATTAAGTACTCGCCCTAGCCTCCGATAATCCGCCTCCACTGTCTTGACCCCAGAATAAAGGAAGTACATCAAAACTGACAAGCACGACAAACTGAGATACGCCATCGGATCCCTTCCGCCGAACACCCAAATAAAAGCAATAGCAGGCAAAGCGAAAAATAATGACATGACGTGAAAGTCAGCCAATTTTATTTTGATTGATTTCATCTCCGGACTGAAAAACGACGCAATCCAGATAAACAACTTGCATGCCTGCTTTATCGGATACGAAAAAGCCACACCCAAAGATGTTAAAGAAGCTGAAAACATCGCATAGACCATACCAAAGCAACCGGCCGTCAGCAAAAATAGCAGTCCATCACCTAGCGTTAATCCTTTTGGAAAGTGCCCAATCCGCAGCGCATAGAAAATCACGCAGACGCTGCCAATAGCGATACTACACTTTAATGCACTACCACCCAATTTCAGGACAACGTTAAAAATCGACTCAATCGTAGAAAGCAAACTATTCATTAAAACTTCCATCTAATTTAAAAACATTAGCGCTGCCTCTATTGGGTTCCTCGAACACTCCAATCATGGAAATGCGGTGAGTGAGGATCCGAGGCCTCTTTGGCTCTTTGCCAGGGTGCACGCTAGCCGCAGTAGGCCACTTCCTCGAAGTCACGGCCTCGCTCTTGCTCGTCAATGAGTACTTCGAAGCGCCGTCGCAAATCGCCAACCCGTTTTCGTCTGGTTAGCCTTGGCAGCCACGGAATGCTAGCATGCGCCATCATGTATAAAAAACCAGGTGTTACGCATGGAAGACTCATCTGCCAAAGCCCCAGAACCTGATGACAACGCCGCAGCTGATAGCGTTACGACAAGCCCAAGCAAGGGGCGCAATGGTGACCTTAAGACAGGCGACGAGCGCTTGTTGTGGGGACGGGCCGCTGGTAGATGCCAGCGCTGCAACGATGATCTGAGTCGAGATCCCGTGGCCTGGAGAGCCTACAACCTGGCCGAGAATGCCCACATCGTGGCCTCTTCAGAGGGCGGTGTCCGAGGCACCGCTGATGAGTCTGCTGCCCTTGCGGATCAGATCGAAAACCACCTTCTGCTGTGCCGACAATGCCACAAAATCATTGATGACAAGCAGAGGGGACAGAAGCTGTTCCCCACTGACCTTCTGAGGAAATTGAAACTCGATCAAGAGGCTCTGGTAAGACGCCTCATGGACTTGGCCAAGAAGCCCCAAAGTGTAGCGGTATACATCAGTGCTGCTGTTGGAGATGCACGGCTACAGCCAATCGTGATCAATGACATCAACATGGCCATTGTGAACGCTGGGCTGGTACCGGCATTGAGTCACCCTATCCACATCAATCTGCTGAGCCTCCTTGAGGTCGAAACGCTGGATAGCGATCCCGAGTTTTGGATCAGAGCGAACAGGCTGGTACGGCGCGAGCTTGAGGCAAAGGTACTGGAAAGCTCGCATAAGCGATTGTGTGAGGTCGAGCACTTCAGTCTCTTCGGCATGGCGCCGATCCCTGTGCTGGCTCTGTTGGGCAGCCTCATTCCCGATACGCGGAAAGCTATGGTTTTCGAGCCCATCTGGGAGGAAATCAATCCAGGGAGAGAAACTCTTCGCGAAACGATCGATATTGAGGTCCGTCAGTATGACCGCGACGCAGCGACGTGGTCTTGGCCCAAAGAACGTAGCCAGCCCTGGCCCTTGCTCGAATATCGTCATTTGTCGGGCCCCCAGGAGCAAGTCGGTGGAAATATTGCTGTGCTCTGCGAAATGTCCTTCCCTACCCATCCTGAACTTGTAATCGCAGCCCTTCCGGATGCCCCGCTATACATGCTCAATTCGAGCACCGTATCGCCAAATATCATCCAAGCGCCGGCAGACGTCGAGACCTTCATGCGCTCGTTCAGAGACCTGCTGAGCCACCTGGAACGTGTACATGGTCATAGCGCTCACGTTCACGTTTTCGGCACGCTTCCAGTTTCATGCGCTATCGCTCTAGGTCGTCTCCAGGTTAAAGGCAGCCTCCCCATGACTGTATACAACCTTCAAAGAAACCCGTCTCGATATGAGCCCGGCATCACCCCTACGCTTGGGGCTTAGACATGAAGCTGGAGACTTTTGCCCCTGTCGCCCCAACGAGCCAGGCAGATCAAATGCTGACAGAGTTGGTCGACGCTCTGGAAATTCCTGTGAGCCGCTATGAGGCTGCCGAGCGGAGCTACAAGTCCGTTGGTCGATGGCTCGACCGCCCCGCGTCGAGGCTAGCCGAGCATGCAACAAACATTTTCCCCCAAGGCTCATTCCGGCTTGGCACAGTGATCAAGCCTCACAGCGATGAAGAAGATTATGATCTCGACATCGTTTGTGAGATTCAGGCGTCAAAGGAAGAGTACACCCAACAGCGCTTGAAGGCCCTATTGGGACTAGAGCTGCAAGACTACGCCCGCGCTAAGAACATGTCGCCACCTGACGAGGCAAGGCGCTGCTGGACCCTAAACTACGCGGATGGCGCCCAGTTCCACATGGACGTACTGCCTGCTCTGCCGGATGGTGCACGCCAACGACGCCTCATAGAAGCTATTGGGCATGGAAATGCGTTGGCCGATGACGCGATGGCCATCACTGATCGAGAGCATCATGCTTACGCTCGCTACAGCGATGATTGGCCAGGAAGCAATCCGAAGGGCTACTCAGAGTGGTTCCGCTCACGTATGCGTGAGGTCTTCAACGCCAAGCGGCACGCGATGGCTCTCAATGAACGCGCCTCGGTAGAAGATATTCCCGAGCACCGCGTGCGTACCCCTCTTCAAGCAGCGATCAAATTGCTGAAGCGCCACCGTGATATGCGGTTCAGCGATGAACCCGACATTAAGCCAATCTCAATCATTCTGACGACATTAGCAGCCCACGCTTATAACGAAGAGGTCTCCATTAGCGGCGCTCTCCAAGGCGTTCTAGCTCGAATGCACTTGTTCATCGAGGATCGAGATGGGGTGTCTTGGATCGAAAACCCCACTGACCCGAGAGAAAACTTCGCAGACAAATGGGAGGAAACGCCTGAGAAAAGGGAGGCCTTCTACGAGTGGTTATCTGTTGCAAGAGCTGATTTTGAGATAGCGCTACGCATGACCGAGGCAGATCCGTTCGTTGACGCCCTATCTCCTCGAATGGGGCGTCAGCTTGTGGAACAGGCGGTCACCCCACCAAAAGCATCGTCTGGTTTATTTGCTTTGGCCAAAACTCAAGTCAACAGCAAGCTTCGAAAAATCCTGGATGCGCCTCACCGCAAGCCACTTGTCTGGCGAGAGCTAGCTAGAGGCGCCGTTCAGATAACTGGCATGACGATCACGCGTCATGGTTTTCAGCCTTATACCGTAGGGAGCGACGACCTACCGCTCCCCAAACAGGCGGGTCTCGTATTCCACGCGCAGACCAGCGTGGCGTACCCCTACAAGGTATATTGGCAGGTGGTGAACACCGGACAAGATGCCGTCCGCCTCCGCGGGCTCCGCGGAGGTTTTGAAGAAGGCGTTGTTCAAGGCGGGCGCCTCGAAAAACGTGAAAGCACATTGTATTCAGGCACCCATAGTATGGAATGTCTGATAGTAAAAGACGGCTACTGCGTCGCACGCAGTGGCCCTTTCATCGTCAACATTCTCTAGCTTACGTAGCAGCCTCGGACTCTCTAGCACCGTTCCCTGCACTGGCCCCTGGAGCCATTCGTGTTCAGACTAATAAAAGTAGAAAAATCACGTAGCGAATTGTTTAGCACGCGGCATAGTGGGGGTAGCCAGTCTTTCAAAAGTGTAATCGTTGGAGGAAACGCCACGGGTAAAACTCGGTTCATCGTATCGTTGATCGAGGCTTTTCGATTGCTCTCGGAACGCAAAAACCCCGACCGGAAAAGCACTTCTAGCAGAAAAAAGAAGAAGCAATTCAGCACGGATTCATTGGCATTCTCATACTACATTAACGGAGACTTTGTTCAGCTCCGCTCTGGCCCAGCAGGGCTCGACGTCACGGTAGACGGTGAAAAAGTCGCACCAGAAGACCTTCCGCTGCCCACGCGGGTGGTTGCGATCAGCTCCACCATCAACGACAAATTCCCCTTTGCAGACACCGATGAGGATGATTTTTATCGTTACTGTGGGGTAAGAGAAACTTCAAACGCCACATGGACGGCGACCCTATCACGGCGCACCATTGAAAACTTGCTTAATATCTCTCTCCGCGACCATCAAGACTCTATTGTTGAGCTGTTTCGTTACCTGGGGATTTCCACGAATATCGAAATTACATTTCGAGCGAAAAATGGCAAGGAACTTGAAGAACTCATCAACCACCCCGATTCAATGATGTCTGCTGTAAACGCGTATGCACGTGAAAACACGAGAATGCAAGTTCAGATGTTTCGTAGTTTTAGCATTGAAGACGCACAACGTGTTTGTGACGGGCTATCCATGGCCAAGTTTACGCCGCGAAAATATTTAGTGGACGTAGATCTACGAAACATCAATGCTGACTACAGTGACGTGTACTATGCAATCAACGTACTCCGGCGTATCGGGGCCATCACGGATGTGGACCTTAATGTGCAAAAGTACGACAGCACCGAGTCATACGGCTTTGCGCACTCAAGCTCCGGGGAGGCGCAGCTTCTCTACACATTTTCAAGTCTGATCCGCCATGCTAAAGACAACAGCCTAATATTCATTGACGAGCCTGAGATCAGCTTGCATCCAACGTGGCAGATCAGATATGTAGGACTATTGAAGCGCGCGCTCGTATCATTCCCAGGCTGCCACGTAATCATTGCCACACATTCTCACTTCATTATCTCAGATCTAGAGCAAGATACCAGTTCGCTTCATGTATTTGAGAAAAAAGATGATCAACTTTGCATCCGTAACGTTGAATACAGCACCTATGCCTGGAGCGCTGATCATATTCTGTATGACGTATTTGATGTGCGAAGCATTGGCAATCTTGCATTCGAGAATGACCTTGCTGAAGCTCTAAATCTAATCGCAAACAGCACAGACGATCATTTGCGGCTCGAAAACCTTAAAGCCAAATTCGAACGATTGATATTCAACGAATCAGACCCGCTAAAAAAAGTCATTGACAGCATCACGGAGTTCGTCGATGCCAATCACTGAATGGTATTTAAATATAACCCAACTCCCTAAATTCGACAAAACCACCATTGATTATCTCGATGGACTAAAGCCTCATCAAGCAATTCATTGGAACCTGCAAACAAACAAAATGAAGAACTACAAGGCCAACCTGCTTAAACAGCTGGTCGAAATTCAAGAAGATAGGTGTGCATACTGCGGCCTAAGCCTTTTACGGAATTTGGTAGACCGTGAACACTTCGTACACAAAGAGCAAGACGGTGGCTGGCCAGAATTCATGTTCACCAGCGAAAATCTTTTCGCTGCCTGCGCCTATTGCAATCGCGCATTAAAAGGTACCGCTGAGGTAATTACTCACTACAGTGCAAATTATGCCGAATGCCAGTTCAACCTTATACACCCCTACTTTGATACCCCTTCCAATGACTTAACCTTTCTTTTAAACAACCAAGGCGAGGCAATACTCGTCCAGAGCCTCACACAGAAGGGACACGATACAATGCTTTTCTTTGATCTCCACACCCCCATAATGACTGCTCGGCGGGCAGCCTATCTATTGGAGGTAGAACGTAGTACTCAGCTAGCCGCAAATGATTACGCCGAATTAAAGGCTATTTCTCACTACAAACCCGACTAATCACTATATGACTATGGCAGAGGATGATGATCTACGACCAGATTTCTTACACAAAAAAAATTGATTCAATCTGTCTCCGCCCAGCCACCATGATCAACTACGTTCATAACATGTTGACGCGCGTGCCTTTTAAAGCATCGGTGTGAAGATTCCGTTCAATTCAGCGGCAGGCCAAGATGTTGCCGATTTAGGCTAAGAAAGCACTAAAATTTCCCTGTACCTATTTTTAATGTACCCTAGGGCCGTTCGCATGGCAGCAATAGACAACAACAGCACATAACCCCGTTTTTAAAAGGGATTGTGTGCTGTCATAAATTTACTGGCAGCAGTGTCTATTGATACCGCCGGCCACGTTTTAGATAAGCGTTACATTCATCCGTACTTTCTCGGTTTCATCGCCGATAAATTTCGCAAGCCAGACAACCTGTTCGGTAGGCATCGACGGAAGGTCGTCGAACTCTGAAACAAAGCTATAGATCCTAACTGACTCATCATCCGGCGCGTCAACAAAGGCACCATAAATATCAAAGACAGGTTCGCCAGGTGGGTTAAAGAAGCTATCCGGGTCTTTTAAAATTGAATAAAGTTTTTTAACCGCGCGCCCCAGACGGCGTAAATACTTAATAGCCTGAATTCGGCCCTGATGAACAACCAAGCTATCAAGCTTTTCGAGTGCCTCGTGTCGAGCAGCCCGATCAGCACTACCTAGATTCGGAGCAATTTCTCGGAAGCTCTGCGCATACGCAACCGCATTGCGAATGTTATTCAGAAATTCATTCAGCCCATATACCGTGTACGTAGAAACTCTGTTTTCACTGCCAATTCTTTTAATATCTTCTGTTTTGAGCGGAGCCGTAATATTTAAGATGGCGGCCAGTACGCTACTGCTCTTGCCTCCACCTCCGGCCGGAATGCAGCAGCTCGTCGTCATCACGGCGCTCTCTACTTCCTTTATGTCCACCTCGTTCAGGTGTTTATAGAGGTTCCCATATGGCTGAAAGCCCCACTTCGCTGCAAGGAAAAAGTCCCGACTCAGAATGCTTTTAAGCTCCTCCCAATTTAGAACATGCAGCCTCGGCATCAAGATCGACGGTGTTGATGGCAGCACCTGCCCCAATTGCTGGAGCTTCCAGTCAAGCTCCTCATTTCTTTCAATTACCAGCTCTTGAATTTTTTTGGGTGTTTGGGTCGTAGCTAATAGAAAAAAATGATCACTTATGGGCCGTGGGAAGCCTTTGAGCTTCTCCAGATCCTCTATCAGCTCAGACGCCTGCAGACTTTGGCCACTTTTGCATTGGCCAGTAGCAAAGGACGAGTAATCAAAAACATCCACACCAAATTGGCTATCACCATTTTTTCCATATCCGGAGGAAAGCCAGTTATGGAATTGCGGTTTTTTCTCAATGCCGAAGTGTTCTTGGACCAGCGGAAAAGCATCGACACAAAACCGCTCGAACGCATAGGGTGACTCGGGAGCCCCAATATTGCGGATATTGTCAGACGCTAGGATGGGCAGTCTCACTGCAGGAACCTCAACAGGACTAGGGCGCTCCGCACATGATGGCATATCGCCTCGCCACTATCACCCTTACACAGACCTTTTGACCCTCTTGAATGATTTCGTGATTCAGGACCAGGCTGCGCGCTGATAGGTGTAGGGCGCTCGTGCAACATCAGCTCGTCGCAGGGATGCCCTTGGATTAAAGGCAATGTGGGGGACAATTGCATGGTTTTTTGGGCAGCACTGTCTGCCGCTGAGGATATGTCAGCCCGTCGATTACCACCGGAGTTCAATCTCATCACGACGGGAGGAAAAGGCAGAACTCACAATATCGCTGCCTTTATTCGTGATCTGATCTCGGCTATAGATTAGAAGTATCTACATGGTCGGAGCATGCTTGTGGCACATCTCAAAGATTTCTACCCGACACCTGAACAGCTATGCGATGCCCCGCTACTGGAATTGAGCCAGCATGTGCTTCAAGTGCTCGGAAGTAAGCTACAGCGCCCGCACGACAGCGAATGCGCCCACAATTTTTTTCTCAGCGTGCATGCCGATTATGATGGCTGTGAGCAGGCCTTGTTAGCGTGCTCGGAAGCTTGGAGCTGGCTGTACTCCAACGGTTTCATCTGCCAACACCCGAATCATGAGGCTCAGTGGATTTCCCTGACGCGCTTGGGAAAACGCCATTATGAGAAGGCGATTCCGCTCAAAAACTGGATGGCAGATCGATTACTTCCCGAGGAAATGATTCATCCCGCGCTTCATCCGACGGCCCTCCGGCTTTACAAACAGGAACTATTTGATACAGCCGTCTTCGAAGCGTTTAAATTACTTGAAGTGTCCATTCGCCAAGCGGCCGGTCTCGGTGACGAGTGCCTGGGAACCAAGCTCGCCACCCGTGCCTTCCATCCTGAGAGCGGTCCATTGACAGATACAGCCGCTGAAGCAGGTGAGCGGCAAGCATTGATGAGCCTCATGTGTGGCGCAATCGGTAGCTACAAAAATCCACAAAGTCATCGCCATGTAGGCCTGGATGCGTCGGAAGCAAGGGAAATGATAATTATGGCGTCGCATCTATTGAAAATTGTCGATAGCCGACGCCCTTCATAGATCCTGACCATGGCCGCTAACGATCGGTAACGGGTAATTGAAAGGCTACGTGAGCGATCAGCGCGCCCATTCGCCAAACGGCGCGTCACCATCGATATAACGCGTGGCCGTCTGGACATCGCGCCACCCGACATAGTCCATCAGCGCTTTACTGCTCCATTGGTTTGCACTCGCCCAGGTGGCAATTCCTCTACGCAGCGAGTGTGCCGAGTACCCTTCCGGATCGACCCCGCTGCGCAGGCTCTCTGCAAGCGGATAGCCGGCTCCTTCATTAAAGTTTCAGACATTTCCTACAAAGAAGATTTTGCGTTTTTCCACACAGGACCGTTAGCTTATGGTCGGCGCCTAAGAAACGCTTCCACACAGCGGCTCGCCCGCTCCCGACAGATGCGGCTTTTTCATGCATGTGGTCTACTGCTGCCTGCGTGAAACACTCTGTTACGTCGGGAGTGGGCTAATACAAAACCCGCAAGGGAAATATGTCCGGCCTGCTGTGTGAGGTTTCTTAGCTCCCGACACCCAGCCCTAAGAAAGCTGACAACAGACCGAGGTAAAGGAAATGCCCATAAAAGCGATCATTCGCATACCTTCCGCACATGCGCCCCGCCCGCTCAAATCCTCAAGGATCACCGGAGGCCAGCTATGACTGACCTTCACACCCCCTCCCTCTTCACCCGCCACAACCGTCCACTCCACACCCTCTGGCTTGAATCTCAGGCTTGGCTCTGCGCCCACGAACTCGGCCGGATGACGGGTCGCTTCTTCGACGCACACTGCATCCGCAAGCTTGACCCGGACCAGCACCGCACAGTGCAGTTGCTGCGCTACGGTCATTACCATATGACCACGATGATCAGCGAAACTGGGGCCTATACCTTGCTGGCACATCACCATATTCCGGAGAACCGCCATCTACGCTGGTGGCTGACCCATGAGGTGGTTGCGGTGCTACGTGATCGACAGGCTGCCAGTGAAGATGACGTGCCGAGGCTGGGGCAGATGTGCTGGCCTGGCGGCAGGACGGCGACATTGCTTTATTGGCAGAGCGAACCTTGGGTGAGGATGCGGGATATGCCTGTGGTAATGGCCGGGGAAGCGGCAGAGCCTGGGCCGATGGTTAAGCGCAAGATGAGCTGGCGAGAATGTGCGCAGCGAGCGATCCGGATGCATGGGATGTAATAAATGGTGCTAACCGCACCGACGTCGGTACGGGTAAAACAGCACGCAGATGTAGTGCATTGAACCTGAATCTAGCGGAGGGACCTGTGGGAGCCGGCTTGAACTGGCCTAATGATTTTGGACACCTTCTTAGGGCGCTATGATGGCGCCCAATTGGAGGCAAAATCAGTGCGAAAGTCATACTCGAAAGAACAGAAAGTCCGGGCTGCCGAGATGGTGCTGGACGGTGGCCAGTCAGTCCCCGAAGTCTGCGAAATGCTTGAGATTGGGCCTACAGCCCTGCGGCGTTGGGTCGAACAGGTGCGCAAGGAGCGGGAGGGCCAGGTGCCAGCTGGAGCCAAGGCCATTACCCCGGATCAACATCGAATCCAAGAGCTTGAGGCACTGGTTCGGCAGAAAGATCGAGATATCGAAATCCTAAAAAAGGCCAGTGCTCTCCTGCTTCGGGACTCCAAAGATCGTTCTCGCTGATCAACGAACTGAGTGAGCAATATGGTGTTGTCGAATGCTGTCGCGTGCTTGGGGTCAAGCGCAGCAGTTTCTATGCGTGGCGCCAGCGCCAAGCCCGAAAAAATCCTGAACGGGATCAGTTACGCTCGGCTGTGGAAGGCCACTTCAAAGCCTCTCGCGATTCGGCCGGGTCGCGGACGCTAACCCAGGAGTTACGACGCGACGGCCATAAGATTGGGCGTTACAAAGTACGTGCGCTGATGCGTGAAGCTAACCTTAAGTGCAGGCAGCGTAGGCCGCACCGGTACCGCTCATCAGGCGTGGAAGCATTGATTGCTGAGAATCAGCTGAAGCGAAATTTCAAAGTTTCGACGATCAACGAGGTTTGGTGTGGAGACGTGACGTACATCCAGGTTGGCAAGCGCTGGCTGTACTTGGCCGCTGTGATCGACCTTTATGCGCGCCGTGTAGTCGGCTGGGCATTTTCGATGATTGCGGACGCCAGGCTGGCCTGTAACGCACTGCACATGGCGGCCGAGTCCCGTGGCAAACCGACAGGCGTGATGTTTCATTCCGACCAGGGATGTCAGTACACCAGCCACAAATTCAGGGCTGCACTTGAAGAGTACAGCCTGAACCAGAGCATGAGTCATCGCGGACAGTGCTGGGACAACGCCGCCATGGAGCGTTTCTTCGGGGCCCTGAAATCAGAGTGGATCCCTGCTAAGGGCTATGAAACCGAAGAGCAAGCTCGGGCGGACATCCAGGCTTACTTGGTGCGCTACAACCTGAAGCGCCTCCACAGCTACAACGGTTACGAAACCCCGGTAGCCATGGAGAAAAAGCTGAAGGCAGCGGCATAAAACCTAAACCGGTGTCCAAAATTAGTTGACCAGTTCAGCTTGCCGGCGATAGGGCTCGAACAGGCTATTCAAGGCGAGCGTCTTTTGCCTGCTGGGGCCTCATCGCCGGCAAGCCGGCTCCCACAGGGGTCGTTCGAGGCCTTTGGATTTGAGCAAGGCTGTCGCTTTCGAAGGAAATTCGCCGCGCATGCCATGCGTGTTCAGTCCAGACGCTCTGCCGCCTTGCAGTAAACCTGATCGCGTTCGCGACGATCAACTGCCACGACGAATACGACAATCTCTTTGTCGATTACTTGGTAAACCAAACGGTAGCCGCTGCTTCGCAGCTTGATCTTGTAGCAGTCTGGCAAGGCATGAAGCCTGTTTGCCTCGACACGAGGATTGAGCAGTATTTCAGCCAGCTTTTTCTTGAACTGCTGGCGAACGGTATCACCGAGCTTTTTCCACTCTTTCAGTGCGCGTGAATCGAATTCGAGGTCATAGGTCATCCAACTTCACCTTCACGCGTTGCGGGGCGGCTAGCCGCTCGCTCACCGTCGCGATCAGGTCTTCGTCTTCCTCAGTCATCAACACGGGTCGAAAAGGCAGCTTGCCCCGCTCGGCCACATATTGCAGGGCTTGCCGCATGAGCTCGGAGGGAGTGACGCCCAAGCGCTCCAACTCTTGATAGGCGCGAGCCTTCAGCTCATCGTCGACACGAACATTGATGGAAGCCATGGGCTAAGACTCCAGGTAATGACAAATGTCATTACAGTGAACCGTTTGCCGCGACTTCGCAAGCGCATTGTTACGAATGGTATAGGTGGACAGGACCAGCTTGGTAGGCGCTGCGCAAGAAACCCCGCTCTAACCAGGCTGTATTGAAAATCCCCCAGGCGCTGCTGGCCCAGCGCAGTACCTGATCGGTCCAGGCGCGCCTAGGTCATAGTATGTCTAGGATAATGGCGTGCTGCCCGCGCTAGAGCTTCTACGGCCAGAAATGAATGATGAACCAACGAAAATTGAGGAATTCACTCCCTTCATAAGCGTTGACAGCGCTGCCAGTGCTTGATAAAAATCGCTGACGTTGTACGACAACACATAACAAAAACAACAATCAGCGGACGACCCCATGTCGACATTCATCACCATCACGCCATACCCACTTCTCTCGCCTCCCCTCCTCTTGCTACCTACGGTCACCTAACGCCGTAACCCTGTTTCACCCTTTCCGGCCCTGACCGGCCCATTACCTACCCGCCCCTGCCGCAGGCCGCTTGCGCGTGCTCGGTGGACGGGCTGCCACACCCTTTTGTGGAGCACAACAATAATGAAAATCTGCCAGACCCTTCCCTTTGCCCTGCTCGGTGCCGGCGTGATTGCCGGCCTGCCAGGCACCAGCGTCGCCGCAGGCTTCGTCGAAGACAGCAAGGCCACCCTGGGCCTGCGCAACTTCTACATCAACCGCAACTTCACCAACCCGAGCAACCCGCAGAGCAAGGCCGAGGAATGGACGCAAAGCTTCATCCTCGATGCACGTTCGGGCTTCACCCAAGGGCCGATCGGGTTTGGCGTGGATGTGCTGGGGCTGTGGTCGGTGAAGCTCGATGGCGGTGGCGGCACCTACGGCACGGCGCTGTTGCCGCGGCATGACGATGGGCGACCGGCGGATGATTACGGGCGCCTGGCAGTGGCGGGCAAGGCGCGGATCTCGAAGACCGAACTGAAGATCGGCGAGTGGATGCCGGTGCTGCCGATTCTGCGCTCGGACGATGGCCGCTCGCTGCCGCAGACTTTCCGCGGCGGCCAGGTGACCTCCAACGAAATCGCCGGGCTGACCCTGTATGGCGGCCAGTTCCGCGGCAACAGCCCGCGCAACGATGCCAGCATGGAGGACATGAGCTACGGCGGTGGAATCTCGGACCGATTCAATTTCGTCGGTGGCGAGTACAAGTTCAACCAGGACCGTACCCTGGTCGGGCTGTGGAACGCGCAGCTCAAGGACGTCTACGAGCAGCAGTACCTGCAACTGAGCCACAGCCAGCCGGTGGGCAACTGGACCTTGGGCGCCAACCTGGGTTACTTCCACGGTGGCGAAGACGGCTCGGAAAAGGCCGGCAAGCTGGACAACGATACGTACTCGGGCATGTTCTCGGCCAAGTATGGCGGCAGCACCTTCTGGGTCGGGCTGCAGAAAGTCGATGGCGACACCTGGATGCGAGTCAACGGTACCAGCGGCGGGACCTTGGCCAACGACAGCTACAACTCCAGCTTCGACAATGCCAACGAGCGCTCTTGGCAGGTGCGCCATGACTTCAACTTCGTCACCTTGGGGGTGCCGGGGCTGACCCTGATGAACCGCTACATCAGCGGCCGCGACGTACATACCGGGGCGGTGACCGATGGCAAGGAGTGGGTGCGTGAGTCGGAGCTGGCCTATGTGATTCAGAGCGGTCCCTTCAAGGACCTGAGCGTGAAGTGGCGCAACTCGTCGATTCGGCGTGATTACAGCAATAACGAATTCGATGAGAACCGGTTGATCTTCAACTATCCGTTGTCGTTGCTGTGACAGGCGCCCCGAAGTGGCCAGCAAGGTCACAGAAATACCATTGACAACCGCGGAATACGCTGTCGATAATCGACCGCAGTCATACGACAACCTACAACAATTAACAAATAGAGCCGGCCATGACCACTACTCCCCTCAATCGCCTGCTGCTCACCGGAGCCGCAGGCGGCCTGGGCAAGGTCCTTCGCGAACGCCTGCAAGGCTTCGCCGAGGTCTTGCGCCTTTCCGATATCAGCCCAATGGCGCCAGCCGCAGGCCCGCATGAAGAGGTGGTGACCTGCGACCTCGCCGACAAGGCCGCCGTGCATGCACTGGTCGAAGGTGTCGACGCCATCATCCACTTCGGCGGCGTATCGACCGAGCATGCCTTCGAAGACATCCTCGGCCCCAATATCTGCGGCGTGTTTCACGTCTACGAGGCGGCGCGCAAGCATGGGGTCAAGCGCATCATCTTCGCCAGCTCCAACCACACCATCGGCTTCTACCGCCAGGACGAACGTATCGACGCCCACTCGCCGCGCCGGCCCGACAGCTACTACGGCCTGTCCAAATGCTACGGCGAAGATGTCGCCAGCTTCTACTTCGACCGCTATGGCATAGAAACCGTCAGCATCCGCATCGGCTCGTCCTTCCCGCAGCCGCAGAACCCGCGGATGCTCTGCACCTGGCTGAGCTACGACGACCTGGTGCAACTGATCGAACGCGGGCTGTTCACGCCCGACGTCGGCCACACCATCGTCTACGGTGCCTCCGCCAACCGCACCGTATGGTGGGACAACCGCCATGCCGAACACCTGGGTTATGTGCCCAAGGACACTTCCGAGGTGTTCCGCGAAGCGGTGCAGGCCCAGCCGGCGCCTGCTGCCGATGACCCGAGCATGGTCTATCAGGGCGGCGCCTTCGCCGTGGCCGGACCGTTCAACTGACCCGTAGAGCGCCAGGAGGCACCGCCATGAACTGCGAACTGATCGTCGACGCCCGCAACGGCACCGGCGAAAGCCCCGTCTGGCACCCCATCGAACAGGCTCTGTACTGGGTCGACATTCCCGCTCGCCAGTTGCACCGCTGGCAGGATGGCGTCCACCAGAGCTGGCAAGGCGACCAGATGCTCGCCTGCATTGCCCGCACCGACGGGGGCTGGGTCGCCGGCATGGAAAGTGGCATTTTCCGCCTCGAAGCCAAGCCCGATGGTCGCCTCGACAGCCGCTTGCTCACTGCCGCCGAGCACGCCCAGGGCGGCATGCGCTTCAACGACGGGCGCTGTGACCGCCAGGGCCGCTTCTGGGCCGGCAGCATGTTGATGGACATGTCCCAAGGCGCACATGTCGGTGCGCTGTACCGGCATGACGGCGAAGGGCAACTTCACCTGCAGCAAGACGGCATGATCGTACCCAATGGCCTGGCCTTCAGCCCCGACGGCACGCGCATGTACCTGTCCGACTCGCACCCGAACGTGCAGAAGATCTGGGTGTTCGACTACGACATCGACAGCGGCACACCGCACAACAAGCGCCTGTTCGTCGACATGCGCGCCTTCCCGGGCCGCCCGGACGGTGCCGCGATCGATCAGGATGGCTGCTACTGGATCTGCGGCAACGACGCCGGGCAAATCCACCGCTTCACCCCGGACGGGCGTCTCGACCGCTCCCTGGATGTGCCGGTGAAAAAGCCTGCCATGTGCGCCTTTGGCGGCGCCAACCTGGACATCCTGTTCGTCACCTCGATCCGCCCAGACGGGATCGACCTCTCCGACCAACCCCTGGCTGGCGGAGTATTTGCCTTGGAGCCAGGCGTCAAGGGCCTGGAGGAGCCTGCCTGCCGGGGCTGATCACGACACCTGCCGTACCTGTACCAACACGACCGAAACCAGATAATAAAAACCACGGAGTTTCATCATGACGTTCAAACGCAAGCTGCTTCTTGCCGCACTCCCGTTCGCCTTCAGCCTCGCCCTGCCAGCTCACGCGCTGGACATCAAGTTCGCCGAGATCCACCCGGCCGGCTACCCCACGGTGGTCGCCGAACAGAACATGGGCAAAAAGCTCGAAGCCGCCAGCAATGGCGAAATCACGTTCAAGATGTTCCCCGGTGGCGTGCTGGGCTCGGAGAAGGAAGTGATCGAGCAGGCGCAGATCGGTGCCGTGCAGATGACCCGCGTCAGCCTCGGCATCGTTGGCCCGGTGGTGCCGGACGTCAACGTGTTCAACATGCCGTTCGTGTTCCGCGACCATGAGCACATGCGCAAGATCATCGACGGCGACATCGGTCAGGAGATCCTCGACAAGATCACCAACTCCGAATTCAACCTGGTGGCGCTGGCCTGGATGGACGGCGGCTCGCGCAGCATCTACACCAAGAAGCCGGTGCGCAGCCTGGAAGACCTCAAGGGCATGAAGATTCGCGTGCAGGGCAACCCGTTGTTCATCGACATGATGAACGCGATGGGGGGCAACGGCATCGCCATGGACACCGGCGAAATCTTCAGCGCACTGCAGACCGGCGTGATCGACGGCGCCGAGAACAACCCGCCGACCCTGCTCGAGCACAACCACTTCCAGAGTGCCAAGTACTACACCCTCACCGGCCACCTGATCCTGCCTGAGCCGGTGGTGATGTCCAAGACCACCTGGAACAGGCTCACCCCTGAACAGCAGGTGTTGGTGAAAAAGGTCGCCCGCGAAGCACAGATGGAAGAGCGTGCGCTGTGGGACGCCAAGTCCGCCGCCAGCGAAGAGAAGCTCAAGGCAGCTGGCGTTGAGTTCATCACCGTCGACAAGAAGCCCTTCTACGACGCCACCGCCTCGGTACGCGAGAAGTACGGCGCGCAGTACGCCGACCTGATGAAGCGTATCGACGCGGTCCAGTAACACCAGTCCCCTCCTAGAAGACCTCGGCAGCGCGGCTACCGTCGCGCTGCCGCTTTGGTGATGCCTATGAAAACACTTTTCCTACGCGCTAACGACAGGCTGTACAGCGCCTGCATCTGGGTCGCTGGCCTGGCGGTGCTCGCCATGTCGCTGATCATCCCCTGGGGCATCTTCGCCCGTTATGTGCTTGGCACCGGCTCCAGCTGGCCGGAGCCGGTAGCGATCCTGCTGATGGTGCTGTTCACCTTCGTCGGCGCTGCCGCCAGCTACCGCGCAGGCGCGCACATGGCCGTCGCGATGCTCACCGACCGCCTGCCTGCGCTCCTGCGCCGACTGATCGGGCTGTTGGTCCAGCTGCTGATGATCTTGGTGTGCGTGTTCATGACCTGGTATGGCGCCAAGCTGTGCATCACCACCTGGAACCAGTTCATGGCGTCGCTGCCCGGCGTGCGGGTGGGCATGAGCTACGCACCGATCCCGCTCGGTGGCGTGCTGACCCTGATCTTCGTGATCGAGAAACTCGTCCTGGGTGACCAGAGCAATCGCCCGGTGGTGCGCTTCGACCTGGTCGAAGAAAACGAAGGAGCTGCGTAAATGGATGCTGTGATTCTTCTGGGCAGTTTCATCCTGCTCATCCTGATCGGCATGCCGGTGGCCTACGCCCTGGGCCTGGCAGCGTTGATCGGCGCCTGGTGGATCGACATCCCGCTGCAGGCGATGATGATCCAGGTGGCCAGCGGGGTTAACAAATTTTCGCTGCTGGCGATACCGTTCTTCGTGCTGGCCGGAGCGATCATGGCCGAGGGTGGCATGTCGCGCCGGCTGGTGGCGTTCGCCGGGGTGCTGGTGGGCTTCGTGCGGGGCGGCCTGTCACTGGTCAATATCACCGCCTCGACCTTTTTCGGCGCCATTTCCGGCTCGTCGGTGGCCGACACCGCATCGGTCGGTTCGGTGCTGATCCCGGAGATGGAGCGCAAGGGCTACCCGCGCGAGTTCTCCACCGCCGTGACCGTCAGCGGCTCGGTACAGGCGCTGCTGACCCCGCCCAGCCACAACTCGGTGCTGTACTCGCTGGCGGCCGGAGGCACGGTATCGATCGCTTCGCTGTTCATGGCCGGGGTGATGCCCGGTCTGCTGCTGAGCGCGGTGATGATGGGGCTGTGCCTGATCTTCGCCAAACGGCGCAACTACCCCAAGGGCGAAGTAATCCCGCTGCGCCAGGCGCTGAAGATCGCCGGTGAGGCACTGTGGGGGCTGATGGCCATGGTGATCATCCTCGGCGGCATCCTGTCGGGCGTGTTCACGGCCACCGAGTCGGCGGCAGTGGCGGTCGTGTGGTCGTTCTTCGTGACCATGTTCATCTACCGCGACTACAAATGGCGCGACCTGCCCAAGCTGATGCACCGCACGGTACGCACCATCTCGATCGTGATGATCCTGATCGCCTTCGCTGCCAGCTTCGGCTACGTGATGACCCTGATGCAGATCCCGTCGAAGATCACCACGGCGTTCCTGACCCTGTCGGACAACCGCTACGTGATCCTGATGTGCATCAACTTCATGCTCCTGCTGCTGGGCACGGTGATGGACATGGCGCCGCTGATTCTGATCCTCACACCGATCCTGCTGCCGGTGATCACCGGCATCGGCGTGGACCCGGTGCACTTCGGCATGATCATGCTGGTCAACCTGGGTATCGGGCTGGTCACGCCGCCGGTAGGTGCCGTGCTGTTCGTGGGGGCGGCAATCGGCAAGGTGAGCATCGAGGCCACGGTAAAGGCACTGCTGCCGTTTTATATGGCGCTGCTCCTGGTCCTGATGGCCGTGACCTACATCCCGGCGATTTCGCTGTGGCTGCCAAGCGTCGTGCTGTAACCCCCTCATCCGGCGGGCCCCGGAGGCCCGCCCTTCCTTGCAAAATGGACGCTGCACATGGCTGTCGCTGCTTCTGATTCTCTCTTTCCGCGCAGGCTGGCAGTCGCGCTGCTGGCGCTGCTGGCGTGCTCGTTCGCCGGCAACCACATTGCCGCGCGCATTGCCTTCGATGACGACACCGGCGTGCTGCTGGCCATCCTCTGCCGCTCCGGCATCACCTTTTTGGTGCTGGCCAGCCTGGTGCTGTGGCAGCGTCAGCCGCTGAGCCTGCCGGCCGGCACGCGGCGCTGGCAGTTGCTGCTCGGGCTGCTGATCGCCACCCAGAGCCTGTGCCTCTATTCGGCGGTGGCGCGCATCCCGGTAGCGCTGGCGCTGCTGGTGGGCAACACCTTCCCGATGCTGTTGGCCCTACTGACCTGGGTGCTCGGTGGCCCCCGCCCGAATGGCCGTACCGTGCTGTTCATGGGCCTGATCCTGTGCGGCCTGGTACTGGCGCTGGACGTGCCGGCACACCTGGCCGGCGAGGCCAACCCGCACTGGCTGCTGGGCGTGAGCCTGGCGTTCTGCGCCGCCTGCGTGTTCGCCTGCGCGCTGTGGATCACCGACCATAAACTGGCCGCCGTGCGCGGCCCGGTGCGCAGCTTGCTGACCTTGCTGATCGTGTTCGCCAGCATGCTGGTGGCTGGGGCCAGCGGGGTGATGCCCGCCGGCCTGGCGCTGCCTGCCAGCAGCATTGGCTGGATAGCCTTGGCCAGCCTGGTGGTGCTGTACGGCGTGGCGTTCACATTGCTGTTCGTCTGTGTGCCGCGACTGAACATGGCACAGAATGCACCGGTGATGAACGTCGAACCGATCGCCACCTTGCTGCTGGGCTGGGCGTTACTGGACCAGCGCCTGTCGACCTGGCAACTGGTCGGTGGCGCCGTGGTGGTATGCGGCATCGTGTTGCTCACCTACCGCAGGGCGAGCTGATTCCATTCTCCGAGGAGCCGTTGATGGCTGTCACCGAACTGCATCTGCAAGACCGCCTGACCCACCTGAGCATCGCGCCTGAACTGGGCGCCAGCCTGATCAACTGGGTTGTGAAAGCGACCGGTCAACCGCTGCTGCGCCATGCCGATCAGGCTGCCTTGGCCAGTGGTACACCGCGGCAGTTGGGGTGCTACCCCTTGGCGCCCTGGTCCAACCGCGTTGCCGAGGGAGGTTTCGCCCGGCCCGAAGGGTGGCTGCCCTTGGCGCCGAACACCGCACACGACCCCTACCCTATTCATGGCACCGCCTGGCAGCAGGCATGGAAGGTAGACGACCACAGCGAGCGACGTGCGCGGCTGACGCTGCACAGTACGGTGCCGTTTGCCTATCGGGCAGTACTGGATGTGCACTTGCACGAAGGGTGCCTGCAACTGGATCTGCATGTGACGCACATGGATGAAGCCGCTACCTGGTACGGGCTGGGCTTTCATCCTTACTTCCCGCGTTATCCCGACACGCTGCTGCGAGCGGCGGCTCGGCAAGTGTGGCTGGCCGAAGAGGGACAGTTGCCATCGTACTCGGCAGACGTTCCCCAAGACTGGTGCTTCGAGGCGCCAGGCCCTTTGCCGGCGCACGTGGTCGACCATGCGTTCGGCGGGTGGCCTGGAGACTGTGTGATCGAGCAGCCCAGTGCGGGTTATCAACTGAAATGCAGCGCCAGCGGCACTGACCATTTCCTGTTGTTCTGCCCTGAGGGCAAGCCGTTCTTCTGTTTCGAGCCTGTGAGCCACCCGATCAATGCCCATCATCTGCCTGGGCGGCCGGGTTTGCGTTTGCTGCAGCAGGGTCAGGAGATGAGCCTGGGTTTCAGCATGGCGTATCACGCGCTGTAAGGGCTTGCCGGTAGGGGGCCGCTACGCGGCCCCACCGTCCCATGGGTCAAACCAGCACGCCACCGGTGGCCTCGGCCTGGCGCTGCTGCGGCGCCCCGCACACCGCTCGCGCCACCTTCCACACCAGCACTGCCGCAACGATATCGAACGCCGCCAGCACGACGAACAGCGGGCTGTAACCGACCTGCGTCACCAGGATCCCGAACACCAGGGTGAACACCGCCGCGCCCAGGTACCCACACATGCCACCCATGCCGGTGGCTGTCGCCACCTGATCCTTGCTGAACGAATCCGAGGTAATCGAGTACAGCGCGCCCGACAGTGTCTGGTGCGCGAAGCCGCCGATGCACAGCAACAGGATCGCGGTATACGGGCTTTCCACAAGGCCGATGCAGGCCGGGCCGATCATGCAACTGGCGCCGAACACCAGCACCATCTTGCGCGAGGTGAACAACGACACCTTGAAGTAACGGTGGAACAGCGGGCTCAAGTAACCGCCGAGCACGCAACCAATGTCGGCCGCGAGAAACGGCAGCCAGGCGAACATCGCCACTTCCTTGATGTTCATGTGCCGCTCGGTCATCAGGTACAGCGGGATCCAGGCGTTGAAGGTCTGCCAGGCAGGCTCTGACAAGATGCGTGCCGAAGCGATGGCGTAGAAGTTGCGGGTCTTGAAGATGCGCTTCCAGGCACCTTTCTCGCGTTTCTCTTGCTTGAAGTGCGCTTCCTGGCCGCCAAGGATGTAGTCGCGCTCTTCGCCACTCAGGTGTTTCTGGTCACGCGGGTGCTTGTAGAACAGCATCCAGAGCAGCGTCCAGACGATGCCGGAAACCCCGACAATCACAAAGGCCAGTTGCCAGCCGCTGTGCAGGATTGCCCAGACCACCAGCGGCGGCGCCAGCAAGGCACCCAGCGAAGAGCCGATGTTGAACCAGCCAATGGCCACCGAGCGCTCCTTGGCCGGGAACCACTCGGTGGTGGCCTTGACCCCTGCCGGCAAACCGGCCGCCTCGGTCATGCCCAGCAGACCGCGCATGAACGCCATGCTCTGCCAGCCGGTAGCCAAAGCCGCACCCGCGCAAGCCACCGACCAGGCCATGGCGAAAACGGCAAAACCCAGCTTGGTGCCGATGAAGTCGATGAACCAGCCAGCGATCGGCTGCATGAGGGCGTAGCACACCTGCCAGGCTGCGACGATCTTCGCGTATTGCTCGGTACTGATGGACAGGTCGGTCATCAAGGTGGGGGCAGCCACCGAAAGGGTGTTGCGGGCGAGGTAGTTGACGACCAGCCCAGCCGTGACAAGGCTGACCATCCACCAACGGATGCCTTTCATCTTCATGGTTCACCTGAATATTGTTTTTAGAGGTGCGGGTGATTGCCTCGACGCCGGCAGGGCGAATTGAGACAAATTATTTCAGGCGAAAGAGTGCCATGTCATAGGTCGTCGTACAACAAAATTGTTTTTGCTCAGTAACGCTGGCTAACCGACAAAAAACACTAGGTTCAGCCAACCTTGTTGTAGTACGACATCAATCCAATCCTTGAGCCCGAAGGGTGGCGACCAGCAGATCGACAAACGATCGCACCTTGGCAGAGCCGTACTTGCTCTCACGATGCAGCACATGAATAGGCCACGGCGCTTCTTCATATTCGGCAAGGATCACCTGCAGCTGCCCGCTGGCGATCTCGTCGACCACTTGATAGGACAACAGCCGGGCAATCCCCAACCCGCCCACCGCCGCTGCGATCGCGCCGTCATTGCTGGTCACGGTTAGCCTCGGTTTCATGCGCACCAGGGTGGGTTCGTCGGTCACGCCGAAGCGCCAGCCAGCGCGTGGCGACAGGTTGGTGGTGGCGATCACTGCATGCTCCGGCAAGTCCGAAGGATGCTGCGGTATGCCATACCGCGCCAGGTAATCGGGTGAAGCGCAAAGCATGCGCCGTACCCTGCCCACGCGCAGGGCCTTGAGGCCTGAATCGGGCAGCGGGCCGATGCGCACGGCCACGTCCATGCCCTCCTCCACCATGTTGACGATACGGTCGAGGAAGTAGGCCGACACGTCCACCTCGGGAAACTGCTGCAGATAACGCACGATGCAGGGCATGACGAACTTCTTGCCGAACAGGATCGGCGCGGTGACTGCCAGCTCGCCCTTGGGTGTGGCGTTGATGCCGGCGGCGGCTTCGTTGGCCTCGTTGATGCTGGCGAGGATGTGCCGGGTATCTTCCAGGTAGCGGCTGCCAGCCTCGGTCACGCGTACGCTGCGGGTAGTGCGCAGCAGCAGTTTGACCCCGAGCTGCTCTTCGAGGGCGCTGACGGCACGGGTGACAGCGGCGGGCGAGATGTCCAGGCGGCGGGCGGCGGCGGCGAAGCTTTCAAGCTCGCCGACGGCGACGAATACCTTCATCAGGTGGATCTGGTCCATGCCGGCTCCTGGGCATCTTGGGTGACGGGGATTATCGGCGATCTGCGAGGTTTGTGCTGTCTTTACCGGCCCTATCGCCGGCAAGCCGGCTCCCACAACGACCGCATCGACCTCGCTTTTTGTGGGAGCCGGCTTGCCGGCGATAGGGCCGGTACAGACAGCATCAGAGCTCCAGCACCAGCGCTTGCACCCCCTCCTCCATCTCGGCAGGCACGGCGCAGCAGATCAGTACCGTGCCGCTTTCCGGCAACTCGGCAGGCGGGATCGGATAATGCACCTGCCCGCTCACCAGCCTGGTCTTGCAGGTGCCGCATGACCCACCCCGGCAACTGAAATCCGGTGACAAACCACGCGCTTCGGCCAGCTCCAGCAAAGTGCCACTCGCTGGCGCCCATCGCGCCTCCTTGGCCGAACTGGCGAAGTACACCGGCACTGGTTCGCTGGCTGCGGGCGGCTGTTGCATCACGGGCTGGTTGTTGTCGCCATGGCGCTTGAGGGTCGACGGGCCGAACGCTTCGGCATGGATGCGGGCATCCGGAACGTGTACGGCGCGCAAGCCTTCGTACAGGTCCTGGGTGAAGCTGGCCGGGCCACACAGGTAGAAATCGTAATCGCCCAGCGGCAGCGCTGCCTTGACCTGCTCGATACCAAGGCGTCCGCTGTGTTCGTAGTCACGCTGAAGCACCGCTTCGGCTTCCGGCTGGCTCAGTGAGCGATGCACGCTCAGCAAGACACCGGCCTGCTGCCGCAATTCGGCAAGCTCGTGCTGGAATGGCAGCTCGGCAAGGCTACGGGCGCCTTGGAACAGATGGACACGCCTTGCGCTGTGCATGGCCAATTGTTCACGCAGCATGGCCATCAGCGGGGTAATGCCTACTCCCGCGGCAATCAGCACCAGGGGCCGATCGCTGTCACCCTTCAGGGTGAAACTGCCCATGGGGAGGCGCACCTGCAACGGGTCGCCGACGGCAACCTGCTCATGCAGGTAACGCGATGCCGGGCCCTGGGCCTTGACGCTGATGCGCAGGTAACCGTCAGACGGCGCGCTGGACAAACTGTAGGTTCGGATCAGCGGAGTATCACCCGCCAGGGGAATACGCACTGGAATATGCTGCCCTGGAGCGAAGGCCACCGGCCCATCGGCAGCAAGGTAGAACGAACGGATATCGCGGCTTTCCTGCTCCACCCGCTGTACCCGCCACGTCAGCCACTGGTGTTGCCGCAGTTGCTGCTGCAGGCGATGCTCGGCTTCGGCCCAAGTACCGGTCATCACGCTGGTCGGCGAGTATTCCTGGAAGGCCCAGCGCAGCGAAACGGCAGCGCGGCGCAGCACCACGTGTTCGACGGTCAGCGTCCACAGCCGCTCGGCACCCTCGAAGGCCTTGATCGATGGGCTGTCGAGGATCACCTCGGTGCGGCCGGTCAGCTGCAGCACGTTGCCGTTGCTGAAGTCGACGAACAACAGCCCCGCCCGGGGGTTCTCCAGCAGGTTACCCAGGGTATTGAAATGCAGGTTGCCGGCGTAGTCGGGAATGGTCAGGCGATTGCCTTCGACTTTGACGAACCCTGGGCGCCCACCGCGATGGGAAACGTCCACCGAGCGGTGGCCGTCGGGATGATCGATGTAACTGGCGACAAAGAAGGTGTCGGCGTTCTCGATCATCGCCACCGCCTCGGCATCCAGTACGGTTGAATCAAGCCGCCCCTGCGCCGGCTCGTCGACGCGGCGGTAGGTCCGCAACTGGATGTACTGCGGGCAGTTGCCGAAAGACTGCTCCACCGCGACCGCCAACTGGCCGTTGGAGGCCCGGTCAATCAGGCCATTCATACGGTTGCGCCGGCGGGTGTGCAGTTCGATACCGAGCAAGCCGATGGCCTCGCCTGCCGCCAGGCCTGGTGTTGCCGGGTCGTCGTTGGCACCGGGCGTTTCTATCAGCAAATGCCGAGGGTCCGGTGAGCTGACGAAGCCTTCCGGGCCTTCGAGCAACGTCGCCCACGGTTGGCCGCCTGCATCCACGGCACCGGTAATGATGAACGGCAGTTGGTGGTAGAACTGGCGGTGCTGGTCGGGCATGTGGTCACGAATGACCTTCTGCCCAAACGCCTCCATGCGCTGCGCCACACCGACCTGCTCCTGCAGGCGTTTCTCACCGGCGTGCCAAGGTGAGTTGTGTTGCTCGGGACGTTGCGACATGGTGGCATTCCTCGCTTTATTTGCAGCTCATGCGGTGGTTTGCAGGCCCACGACCGTACGCGGCATGGCAACGAAACCAGGCAGCGCTTCGACACGCTCCAGCCAGGCACGTACATGCGGGTATGGCTCCAGCGATACGTTGCCCTCCGGGGCATGGGCGATGTACGAGTAGTTGGCGACATCGGCGATGGTGGCTTGGTTGCCGACCAGGAACGGTGACTTGGCCAATTCGGCATCCATGATTTTGAGCAGGGTATGGGCGCGGCCAATCACTTCGTCGGTGTTGAACGAGGCACCGAAGACCGTGACCAGCCGTGCAGCGGCAGGCCCGAAGGCGACTGGCCCGGCGGCGACCGACAGCCAGCGTTGCACGCGGGCGGCGCTGACTGGGTCATGGGGCAGCCAGCGGCCTTGCTTGTCATAGGTGCTGGCGAGGTAGACCAGAATGGCGTTTGAATCAGCGATGACGGTGCCGTTGTCATCGATCACCGGCACCTGGCCGAATGGATTGAGCGCGAGGAATTCCGGCTGCTTGTGCGCGCCTTTGGCCAGGTCGACGAAGACCAGCTCGGCAGGCAGGTTGAGCAGAGAGAGCATCAGTTCGATGCGATGGGCGTGGCCAGACTTGGGGAAGTTGTAGAGTTTGATCATGGACTGTGCTCCAGGGTCGGCACCGGCGTGGTGCGGCTGGAGCACATGCTGCGCCGATTCGGCGAGCAACAGAATCAGTGCCGTGGGGAAACCATAATTTCGCTTGGCGAAATAATCATGGGCAATGGCGACGGCACTGGCGGGTCAGCTCAATGACGCTGCTGGCGCTGATACCGGTACAAGCCTTTCGCCGCCGCGACCACTTGCGGAACACAGGCTTGCAGCTCGCTGAAGCTCATGGCATCAAGCACTTCGAAATTGTCTTCCAGACCATGCAGCGAGATGGCCTTGAGCAGCGCGTCCTGGTCGGCTGGCAGCTCACCCCAGGCTGCGACTTGGGTGCCGCGCATGTAACCGAAGCACCATTCTTCCATGATGATCGCGGGGCCTTCCTCGGCTTCGCTCTCTTCGAAGACCGGCTCGAAGCCTTCGAGGTCATCGGCCAACTGCTCTGCTACCTGGTGGGCGTAGCGCAGCATCAGTGCCGTGTAGGCCTCTTCATGGGCGGGTTTCTTGAATTTCGGTACCTTGCCGCCTGCCACTGCTGGCAGCCATTGCTCGGGGATGACGTGGGTCGGGGAACTGGCCAGGGCAGTGAAGAAACCATTGAGTTCGGCCAGGTTGAGCACCGAATAATCGTTGCCGTAAGTAATCAGCAGGTCTTCGAGACGGTCGAGTTCTTTTTCGCTGAGTGCGGGGAGCATGTGTGGGCGTCCTGGGGTGGCGTTTTGCGTGCACCGTAGCACATGGGAGGTCGGGGGGCGGAATTTGACTCGCGCACAAAAGCAATCGCCGGCAAGCCGGCTCCCACTGGTACGTCACTGCTTCTGATTACAGTGGAGTGCTTGTAGGAGCCGGCTTGCCGGCGATTAGGACCTTCAGCTATTACACCGCCAGCGCGCGCTCACGCAGTTCGCTGTTGAGGATGCGGTCGTTCTCGCTGTAGTCCACCGGGCAGTCGATCACGTGCACGCCTGGGGTCTTGATGCAGTGCTCGAGCAGCGGCAGCAAGCCTTCGGCGCTTTCCACGCGGTGGCCATTGGCACCGTAGGCTTCGGCGTATTTGACGAAGTCCGGGTTGCCGTAGTCCAGGCCGTAATCGGTGAAGCCCATGTTGGCCTGCTTCCAGCGGATCATGCCGTAGCCGTCGTCACGCAGTATCACCACGGTAATGTGCATGCCCAGACGTACCGCAGTTTCCAGCTCCTGGCTGTTCATCATGAAGCCGCCATCACCACACACCGAGATCACCGGGCGGTCCGGATACACCAGGTGCGCGGCCATGGCCGATGGCAGGCCGGCGCCCATGGTCGCCAGGGCGTTGTCCAGCAGCACGGTGTTGGGCTTGTGCGCCTTGTAGTTGCGGGCAAACCAGATCTTGTAGATGCCGTTGTCGAGAGCGACGATGCCTTCGGACGGCAGGGCGCGGCGCACGTCGGCGACCAGGCGCTGTGGGTAGACCGGGAAGCGGTCGTCGTCCTTGCCCTCTGCGATTTGCGCTTCGTTGGCTTCGCGGATAGCCATCAGGCGGGTGAAGTCCCAGTGCGAGGTATCGCCCAGGCCTTCGCCGATCTGCCAGACAGCGTTGGCGATGTCGCCGATCACTTCGATCTGCGGGAAGTACACGGCATCGACTTCGGCAGAGCGGAAGTTGATGTGGATGACTTCGGTGCCGCCACGGACCATGAAGAACGGCGGCTTCTCGATCACGTCGTGGCCGATGTTGACGATCAGGTCGGCCGCTTCGACGGCGCGGTGCACGAAGTCACCGGAGGACAGCGCCGCGTTGCCGAGGAAGCGCGGGCTGCGCTCATCAACCACGCCTTTGCCAAGCTGGGTGGTGACGAACGGGATACCGGTCTGGTCGATCAGCTGCTTGAGAACCTTGGCGGTCATCTTGCGGTTGGCGCCGGCGCCGATCACCAGGATCGGGCTGCGGGCGTTGCGCAGTTTCTCGATGGCGGCGTCGATAGCCACGTGCTCAGCCAGCGGGCGGCGGTGCAGGCTTGGCGGGATCGGCATGGCGTCGGTCTGCTCGGCGGCGATGTCTTCCGGCAGTTCCAGATGGACAGCACCCGGCTTCTCTTCTTCGGCCAGGCGGAAGGCTTCACGCATGCGCGACGGAATGTTGTCGGCCGAAGCGAACTGGTGGGTGTACTTGGTGATGGGGTCCATCATGCCGCACACGTCGATGATCTGGAAGCGGCCTTGCTTGGACTTCTTGATCGGCTTCTGGCCGGTGATCATCATCATCGGCATGCCGCCGAGATAGGCGTAGGCACTGGCGGTAACCAGGTTGGTCGCACCAGGGCCGAGGGTCGACAGGCTGACGCCGGTCTTGCCGGTGAGGCGGCCGTAGGTGGCGGCCATGAAGCCTGCGGACTGCTCGTGGCGAGTCAGTACCAGCTTGATCTTCGATTTGCGCAGGGATTCCAGCAGGTCGAGGTTTTCCTCGCCAGGAATGCCGAATACATACTCGACACCTTCGTTTTCCAGGCATTGCACAACGACATCGGCGGCCTTGGCCATCTTGCTTCTTACCTCAGTTGTATAGGACGGTGGAGGTCCAGAAATGCGCAGCACGGTACGCTGGCATCGCTATGTCCGGGCGCGAGGATGCCCCGAACCTAAGCCTTGACGCAGGCCAGGCAGGGAAAAGTCACGTTTACGAACGGGATTAATTGTCGCACCGTTTAGGACATTTGCGCAGGTGCCAGAGGGGCAAAACAGCTTTGCCTGGGAATATAAAGGCTGGAAAGACAAAACCCCTACCTGCTCGCGCAGATAGGGGTTTTGCGAAATGAATCTTGACGATGACCTACTCTCACATGGGGAAACCCCACACTACCATCGGCGATGCATCGTTTCACTGCTGAGTTCGGGATGGGATCAGGTGGTTCCAATGCTCTATGGTCGTCAAGAAATTCTGTTGCCAGAATGTCCAGATGGACAGCCCAGCGAATTCGGATATGCGATATTTGTGATGTTTCTTGCGAACTTTCGGTTCGTTTCGTCTTCACCACCGCAATCTGCGTCAGCAAATTGCTTGGGTGTTATATGGTCAAGCCTCACGGGCAATTAGTATTGGTTAGCTCAACGCCTCACAGCGCTTACACACCCAACCTATCAACGTCGTAGTCTTCGACGGCCCTTTAGGGGATTCAAGATCCCAGTGAGATCTCATCTTGAGGCAAGTTTCCCGCTTAGATGCTTTCAGCGGTTATCTCTTCCGAACATAGCTACCCGGCAATGCCACTGGCGTGACAACCGGAACACCAGAGGTTCGTCCACTCCGGTCCTCTCGTACTAGGAGCAGCCCCTCTCAAATCTCAAACGTCCACGGCAGATAGGGACCGAACTGTCTCACGACGTTCTAAACCCAGCTCGCGTACCACTTTAAATGGCGAACAGCCATACCCTTGGGACCGGCTTCAGCCCCAGGATGTGATGAGCCGACATCGAGGTGCCAAACACCGCCGTCGATATGAACTCTTGGGCGGTATCAGCCTGTTATCCCCGGAGTACCTTTTATCCGTTGAGCGATGGCCCTTCCATACAGAACCACCGGATCACTAAGACCTACTTTCGTACCTGCTCGACGTGTTTGTCTCGCAGTCAAGCGCGCTTTTGCCTTTATACTCTACGACCGATTTCCGACCGGTCTGAGCGCACCTTCGTACTCCTCCGTTACTCTTTGGGAGGAGACCGCCCCAGTCAAACTACCCACCATACACTGTCCTCGATCCGGATAACGGACCTGAGTTAGAACCTCAAAGTTGCCAGGGTGGTATTTCAAGGATGGCTCCATGAGAACTGGCGTCCCCACTTCAAAGCCTCCCACCTATCCTACACAAGCAAATTCAAAGTCCAGTGCAAAGCTATAGTAAAGGTTCACGGGGTCTTTCCGTCTAGCCGCGGATACACTGCATCTTCACAGCGATTTCAATTTCACTGAGTCTCGGGTGGAGACAGCGCCGCCATCGTTACGCCATTCGTGCAGGTCGGAACTTACCCGACAAGGAATTTCGCTACCTTAGGACCGTTATAGTTACGGCCGCCGTTTACCGGGGCTTCGATCAAGAGCTTCGCTTGCGCTAACCCCATCAATTAACCTTCCGGCACCGGGCAGGCGTCACACCCTATACGTCCACTTTCGTGTTTGCAGAGTGCTGTGTTTTTAATAAACAGTCGCAGCGGCCTGGTATCTTCGACCGGCGTGGGCTTACGCAGCAAGTGCTTCACCCTCACCGGCGCACCTTCTCCCGAAGTTACGGTGCCATTTTGCCTAGTTCCTTCACCCGAGTTCTCTCAAGCGCCTTGGTATTCTCTACCTAACCACCTGTGTCGGTTTGGGGTACGGTTCCCAGTTATCTGAAGCTTAGGAGCTTTTCTTGGAAGCATGGCATCAACCACTTCGTCGCCTAATGGCAACTCGTCATCAGCTCTCGGCCTTGAAATCCCGGATTTGCCTAAGATTTCAGCCTACCACCTTAAACTTGGACAACCAACGCCAAGCTGGCCTAGCCTTCTCCGTCCCTCCATCGCAATAACTGGAAGTACAGGAATATTAACCTGTTTTCCATCGACTACGCTTTTCAGCCTCGCCTTAGGGACCGACTAACCCTGCGTCGATTAACGTTGCGCAGGAAACCTTGGTCTTTCGGCGTGCGAGTTTTTCACTCGCATTGTCGTTACTCATGTCAGCATTCGCACTTCTGATACCTCCAGCAAGCTTCTCAACTCACCTTCACAGGCTTACAGAACGCTCCTCTACCGCGTCATCAAAGATGACACCCGTAGCTTCGGTGCATGGTTTGAGCCCCGTTACATCTTCCGCGCAGGCCGACTCGACTAGTGAGCTATTACGCTTTCTTTAAAGGGTGGCTGCTTCTAAGCCAACCTCCTAGCTGTCTAAGCCTTCCCACATCGTTTCCCACTTAACCATGACTTTGGGACCTTAGCTGACGGTCTGGGTTGTTTCCCTTTTCACGACGGACGTTAGCACCCGCCGTGTGTCTCCCATGCTCGGCACTTGTAGGTATTCGGAGTTTGCATCGGTTTGGTAAGTCGGGATGACCCCCTAGCCGAAACAGTGCTCTACCCCCTACAGTGATACATGAGGCGCTACCTAAATAGCTTTCGAGGAGAACCAGCTATCTCCGAGCTTGATTAGCCTTTCACTCCGATCCACAGGTCATCCGCTAACTTTTCAACGGTAGTCGGTTCGGTCCTCCAGTCAGTGTTACCTAACCTTCAACCTGCCCATGGATAGATCGCCCGGTTTCGGGTCTATACCCAGCGACTAAACGCCCTATTAAGACTCGCTTTCGCTACGCCTCCCCTATTCGGTTAAGCTCGCCACTGAATATAAGTCGCTGACCCATTATACAAAAGGTACGCAGTCACCTAACAAAGTAGGCTCCCACTGCTTGTACGCATACGGTTTCAGGTTCTATTTCACTCCCCTCTCCGGGGTTCTTTTCGCCTTTCCCTCACGGTACTGGTTCACTATCGGTCAGTCAGTAGTATTTAGCCTTGGAGGATGGTCCCCCCATATTCAGACAAAGTTTCTCGTGCTCCGTCCTACTCGATTTCATTGATAAGAGATTTTCGTGTACGGGGCTATCACCCACTATGGCCGCACTTTCCAGAGCGTTCCACTAATCTCAAACCAACTTAAGGGCTGGTCCCCGTTCGCTCGCCACTACTAAGGGAATCTCGGTTGATTTCTTTTCCTCAGGGTACTTAGATGTTTCAGTTCCCCTGGTTCGCCTCTTGCACCTATGTATTCAGTACAAGATAACCAGCTTATGCTGGCTGGGTTCCCCCATTCAGAGATCTCTGGATCACAGTCTGTTTGCCGACTCCCCAAAGCTTATCGCAGGCTACCACGTCTTTCATCGCCTCTGACTGCCAAGGCATCCACCGTATGCGCTTCTTCACTTGACCATATAACCCCAAGCAATCTGGTTATACTGTGAAGACGACATTCGCCGAAAATTCGCATGTTGCGCTTTCGCGCAGAACTCACAAATTTTACCTTAGCCTGATCACACACCAGTGAAAGTGCGTGTCAGTCTATATCTATCACATATCCGAATTTTTAAAGAACGATCTGACAAAAGTCAGAAATCAACATTCAAACTGAATGTTCATTTCTAAGTTCTGATCAGGTACTGCGAAAGTGGTGGAGCCAAGCGGGATCGAACCGCTGACCTCCTGCGTGCAAGGCAGGCGCTCTCCCAGCTGAGCTATGGCCCCGTATTACGGCTGAACCATGTAATGGTAGGTCTGGGCAGATTTGAACTGCCGACCTCACCCTTATCAGGGGTGCGCTCTAACCAACTGAGCTACAGACCTATAACAGGGTCGCGTTACAGCATCGTCTTTTACAATGAATCAAGCAATTCGTGTGGGAGCTCATCAGCAGGCTGATGTCGTCGATTAAGGAGGTGATCCAGCCGCAGGTTCCCCTACGGCTACCTTGTTACGACTTCACCCCAGTCATGAATCACACCGTGGTAACCGTCCTCCCGAAGGTTAGACTAGCTACTTCTGGTGCAACCCACTCCCATGGTGTGACGGGCGGTGTGTACAAGGCCCGGGAACGTATTCACCGCGACATTCTGATTCGCGATTACTAGCGATTCCGACTTCACGCAGTCGAGTTGCAGACTGCGATCCGGACTACGATCGGTTTTGTGAGATTAGCTCCACCTCGCGGCTTGGCAACCCTCTGTACCGACCATTGTAGCACGTGTGTAGCCCAGGCCGTAAGGGCCATGATGACTTGACGTCATCCCCACCTTCCTCCGGTTTGTCACCGGCAGTCTCCTTAGAGTGCCCACCATAACGTGCTGGTAACTAAGGACAAGGGTTGCGCTCGTTACGGGACTTAACCCAACATCTCACGACACGAGCTGACGACAGCCATGCAGCACCTGTGTCAGAGTTCCCGAAGGCACCAATCCATCTCTGGAAAGTTCTCTGCATGTCAAGGCCTGGTAAGGTTCTTCGCGTTGCTTCGAATTAAACCACATGCTCCACCGCTTGTGCGGGCCCCCGTCAATTCATTTGAGTTTTAACCTTGCGGCCGTACTCCCCAGGCGGTCAACTTAATGCGTTAGCTGCGCCACTAAAATCTCAAGGATTCCAACGGCTAGTTGACATCGTTTACGGCGTGGACTACCAGGGTATCTAATCCTGTTTGCTCCCCACGCTTTCGCACCTCAGTGTCAGTATCAGTCCAGGTGGTCGCCTTCGCCACTGGTGTTCCTTCCTATATCTACGCATTTCACCGCTACACAGGAAATTCCACCACCCTCTACCGTACTCTAGCTTGCCAGTTTTGGATGCAGTTCCCAGGTTGAGCCCGGGGCTTTCACATCCAACTTAACAAACCACCTACGCGCGCTTTACGCCCAGTAATTCCGATTAACGCTTGCACCCTCTGTATTACCGCGGCTGCTGGCACAGAGTTAGCCGGTGCTTATTCTGTCGGTAACGTCAAAACAGCAAGGTATTAGCTTACTGCCCTTCCTCCCAACTTAAAGTGCTTTACAATCCGAAGACCTTCTTCACACACGCGGCATGGCTGGATCAGGCTTTCGCCCATTGTCCAATATTCCCCACTGCTGCCTCCCGTAGGAGTCTGGACCGTGTCTCAGTTCCAGTGTGACTGATCATCCTCTCAGACCAGTTACGGATCGTCGCCTTGGTGAGCCATTACCTCACCAACTAGCTAATCCGACCTAGGCTCATCTGATAGCGCAAGGCCCGAAGGTCCCCTGCTTTCTCCCGTAGGACGTATGCGGTATTAGCGTTCCTTTCGAAACGTTGTCCCCCACTACCAGGCAGATTCCTAGGCATTACTCACCCGTCCGCCGCTGAATCCAGGAGCAAGCTCCCATCATCCGCTCGACTTGCATGTGTTAGGCCTGCCGCCAGCGTTCAATCTGAGCCATGATCAAACTCTTCAGTTCAATACTGCTTGGGTTTTTAAGAAACCCTAAACTTGGCTCAGCAATCTCAAATGACTATGTGATTTCTCGCATGGTCACTTGTGATGCTGATAATCTTTTTGACTATCAGTCCGTACTCACAAGCACCCACACGAATTGCTTGATTCGATTTGTTAAAGAGCGTTTGGTTAAGAGCTTTTCGCCTCAACCGAGGCGCGCATTCTACGCTTTCCTCATTTACTGTCAAGCGTTTATTTTGAAGTTTTTTGAAGAGACTTTCTTTCAAAAGTCTTTTCACCTCAACAACTTACCGCTTGCCTCGTCGCGTTCAACGCTGCGAGGAGGCGAATAATACGCGCTTTGAAATCAGAGTCAACACCTTGATCTGAAAAAACTTTCAATCTTCATTTGCTGCCCTCAGGCAACTAAATGCACATGGCATCGCTCTGTAGAGAAATACCCCTGGAGCGTAACGGCCATGAGCGATGCGCAAAGCGACAAGACCCCCGGCCTGTCGCCGGATGAGGAACAAGAGGTCAGCCATAACCAACCCCCCCGGGCCGCCGTGCTGCACGAGATCATCCGCGCCCAAGGCGATCAGGAGCTGGAACGCACGCTGGCCGCGCTGTGGTGGTCGGCTCTGGCCGCAGGCTTGACCATGGGCCTGTCCTTCATGGCCATGGGGCTTTTCTATTCGCGGCTGCCGGAAGGAGAAACAGCCCAGGTTATCGCCAGCCTCGGCTACAGCGCAGGGTTTCTTGCCGTGATCCTGGCGCGCCAGCAACTGTTCACCGAAAACACCCTGACAGCCGTGCTACCAGTCATGACTACACCAACCTTGGCCAATCTCGGGCGGTTGCTGAGGCTGTGGGGCGTGGTGCTTCTGGGTAACCTGGCAGGCACCCTGCTGGTCGCCTGGGTCATGCTCGAACTGCCGATCTTCGACGGCAAGACTGATGTGGCATTCCTCGAAGTTGGCCGCAAAGTGATGAAGAACGACATTAGCCAGATGTTCGCCAAAGGCATCGTCTCAGGCTGGATGATCGCCACCATGGTCTGGATGATCCCTTCCATGGAACAGGCCAAGATCTGGATCATCCTGATGATCACGTACCTGATGGCACTCGGCGACTTCACCCACATCGTCGTCGGCTCGGTGGAAGTGTCCTATCTGGTCTGGGCCGGCGAGCAGACCTGGCACACGTTCTGGCTGCAATTCGCGCTGCCGACCCTGGTTGGCAACATCATCGGTGGCAGTTTCATATTCGCGTTGATCAGCCACGCTCAAGTACGTAGCGACAGCGGCAAACCACCTTCGCAGCTATTAAAGGATGAACAACCCGCTTCACCCACCCAGAGCAAGGCCCGGGAATGACCCTCACTGCCCCGCCAGTGCGCGTTCGCCGCCCCTGCCCCGCTCTCGCGCCGGGCGTGGCAGCCACCAGTTCTGGCCTTCATGGGGTGAATCGAGGCTCACCCGTTCGCCCATCTGGGGCGTGCTCAGGCGCACCTGCGCTGCACTGGCCAGCGCGACGATACGCTCGAACGGCTCCTGCCAGCCATGGATCGAAAGGTCGAAAGTGCCATTGTGAATCGGCAGCATCCAGCGCCCACGCAGGTCCAGATGCGCTTGCAGGCTCTGCTCCGGCTGCATGTGCACGTTGGGCCAGGCCAGGTTGTAGGCGCCGGTTTCGACCAGGGTCAGGTCGAACGGCCCGAAGCGCTCACCAATCTGGCGAAAACCGTCGAAGTAACCTGTGTCGCCGCTGAAGAACACGCGCAGCTGCTCATCGATCACCACCCACGACGCCCACAGTGTCCGGTTGCTGTCGAACAACCCCCGCCCTGAAAAATGCTGGGCGGGTGTGGCAATGAAGCGCACACCTTCTACCTGCGTCTCCTGCCACCAGTCCAGCTGCGTGACCTTATTCGCCGGCACCCCCCATTCGACCAGCAGGTCGCCCACGCCAAGTGGCGTCAGGAAATGCTCGGCACGCAATGCCAGGCGGCGGATAGCCTGCTCATCGAGGTGATCGAAATGGTCATGGGAGAGAATGACCGCCGTCAGCGGCGGCAAGTCGTCCAATGCCAACGGCGGCGCATGGAAACGCAGGGGCCCGGCCCATTGCACCGGCGAGGCGCGTTCGGCGAACACCGGGTCGGTAATGAAGTAGCGCCCCCGCAGCTTGAGCAATACCGTGGAGTGGCCCAGGCGCCAAAGACTATGGTCCGGCGCGTCGAGGACCTGTTGGCGCGTCATCGGCTGCACGCTGATGGCCGTCGCCGGCCGCGTTTCGGGCGGTTTGCGCAGGAACAGATACTTGAGGCCGATGCGCAACTTCTTCAGTACCCCATCCTGGGGTAGGCTGGCCTGATTGTGAAAACGTCCGTCCCGCTGAGGCGCCGACTCACCAGCGGGGTTAGCCATGGGCATCATGAGCAGCAGCACTCCGAGCAAGAGGAAAGCCTTCATGTTACTCCACAGTGATCGCACTAACCGTGAATTGGCTTGTAAGGTCATTTTTCAACGATGAAACACTGTTCAACAATATTCACGCGACTTATGCGATAAACGGTGTGTCAGAAGAAGAACGAAAACCATGAAGGACAACCAGAGCGGCAAGGGACTTTCTTTCGTCAAGCGCATCTACCTGCCGCGCATCGTCGGCTTGGGTATGGGCTTGCTAAGCGTGGCCGCCGCCATCGCGCCGCTGTCGCCACCGATGTGGGCCTGGCTATTATTGCTGTTCAACGGCCTTCTCTGGCCGCATGTCGCCTACCAATGGGCTCGACGCTCGGCGGCGCCTTACCAGGCCGAGCAGCGCAACCTGCTGCTGGACTCGCTGATGGGCGGCTTCTGGACCGTAGCCATGCAGTTCAACCCGCTGCCCACGGTCACCGTGTTGTCGATGATGACCATGAACAACGTGGCCGCCGGGGGTAAACGCCTGGTCGTACACGGCGCACTGGCCCAACTGACGGGCATGTTGCTGGCCTGCGCGCTGCTGGGCACCGGCCTGCAATTGAACGCTACGCCACTGCAGGTCTACGCCTGCCTGCCAATGCTGACCTTATACCCGCTGGCCCTGGGGTGGGTCTGCTACCGCCTGGCGATCAAATTGGCCGAACACAAGCGCCGTCTCAGCGCCTTGAGCCTCACCGACAGCCTGACCGGGCTGCTCAACCACGGTGCCTGGAAAGACCTGCTGCTGGTCCGCTTCCAGGCCTGCCAGCAGCAACCGCTGGCGGTGATTGCCCTGATCGACATCGACCACTTCAAGACCATCAACGACACCTTTGGCCATGTGGTCGGCGACTGTGTCCTGCGCCAGGTGAGCGAGGAGCTCAGGCACAACCTGCGCGAAGGCGACCAGGCCGGGCGCTATGGCGGTGACGAATTCTGTGTGATCCTGCCGGGCGCCAGCGAGGCCCAGGCCTGCCAAGCCATGGAGCGCCTGCGCGAGCGCGTTGCCAGCTACCGTAACCCGCAGTTGCCTCACCTGAAGATCAGCCTAAGTATTGGCCTGGCGGCATACCAGGCTGAAGTAGCGTCCGCCGATCACTGGCTTGAGCGGGCTGACCAGGCCCTCTACAGCGCGAAACGCCATGGCCGCGACCAGGTCAATTTCGCCACGCGCGAAGGCACACCGCTCAGGCTGGCCTATCCTGACTGAACCCCCTCGCCGATTGACCGACGCGGGGCAGCAGCTCAAGAAGGAGTCGCTCGCGTATGGCCAGGATCGCCGACCTCACGCCCGCCAGCCCTACCCCACGTGTTCAAGTCCGGCGCCTGATCGGCGGTTTTTGCGCCGTCTTCGGCCTCGCGTGTCTGGTCACCCTTGGTGCCCTATTCAACATCGCTGCCACCCTCAATGACCAGGAACAGGCACGCAGCGCCTTTCATGCAACTCAGGCGCTTGATCAGCGCCTTCTCGCCTCACGGCAGTTCCTGTCCAGTTACGCCGTTTGGGACGCCGCGTACCAACACCTGACACCCCAAGTGGATTGGCAGTGGGCTTACGAGCAGAAGAACGTCGGTGAGTCGCTGTACAGTGCCAGCGGCTATGAAGGCGTGTTCGTCGTGGACGATCAGCACACGACCTACGCGCTATTCAAGGGCAAACCCACCCAAGCGCCTGCCGGCAGTTTCATCGACAGCCCACTGCCCGCGATCATCGCCCAAGCTCGCGCAGCCGCCAGCGCACGTGAGCAAGTCACCCGCTTCGTGCTGTTCAATGGCTGGCCTGCAGTGCTCAGCGCCGCCGCCGTGCGCCCTGATCGGGACGTGACCGACGCCGAAGTGAGCCAGGCGCCGGTGATGCTGTTCGTCGATCAGCTCACCGAAGAAAAGCTTGGCCAACTGGGCGCCGGCGCGGGCCTTGCGCACATGCACATCGAAAAGAATCGCAGCGGCATCAACGAGATTCAGCAGATCGCTCTCGGCGATACCGCTTACCACCTGACCTGGACCAGCCCCCTGCCAGGCCGGCAACTGCTCTGGGCGGTGTTGCCGCCCTTGCTCGGCGCGCTGCTGGTATTGGGCCTGGTGATGCTCTACCTGTTCCGCCATGCCTTGCGCAGCTCACGGGCCATCGACTTGAACCTGGAGCGTCTGCAACAGAGCAACCATGCGCTGGAAGCCAGTGAACAACGCTTTCGCGCAGTGGCCGAGGCCGCTTCCGACTGGATCTGGGAAACCGATCGGCAACAGCGGTTGACGTATCTGTCGCAGCGTTTCGTGAAGGTGACAGGCGATCCGGCGGAGGTCTGGCTGGGTCAACCACTCAACCAATTGCTCAGTTGCGATACCACGCCCTTGTCACCGTGGCTGGACGCTCAGGTAGGGGTCGACACGGAACAACCGGCCAACCTGCGCTGTGCCTATCGGGACCACAACGGCCAGAACCGCTTTTGCCGGCTATCGGCGCGGGCGATCGTTTACGACGGCAAACTGGCCGGTTTCCGCGGCACCGCCAGCGACATCACCGACGAAGTCGCGGCCCACGCGCGCATCCAGCATCTGTCTCTGCACGACCCGCTCACAGGCCTTGCCAACCGCAACAAGCTCGCCCGGCACCTGGAGCAGGCGCTGCTGCGCGGCAGCGACTCGGCACCCTTGACCTTGCTGCTGCTCGACCTGGACAACTTCAAACCGATCAACGATTCCCTCGGGCATCCCGCGGGCGATGCGGTGCTGCAGGAAGTCGCCGCTCGCCTGCGCGACACCACCCGCGATGTCGACCTGGTCGCGCGCCTGGGAGGCGACGAGTTCGTGCTGGTGCTGGCCGCAGTGGACAACCGTAGCGAGGTCGATCGGCTGTGCAAGCGGCTGATCGAACTACTACGACAACCCATTTCCTTCGAGGATCAGGCGCTGCATGTAGGCGCCAGCATCGGCATCGCCCAAACCCGCACGCAGGGTTTCGACGCCGGTGAACTGATCCGTTGCGCCGATATCGCCTTGTACCAGGCCAAAGCCGATGGCAAGAATACCTGGCGCTACTTCGCCGCCGAGATGAACCAGCAGATCCAGTACCGCCGTCAACTGGAAAACGACCTGCGACGGGCCCTTCGCAACAACGAGTTCGTGCTGCACTACCAGCCACGCTACCGCCTGGGCGACCTGCGCATCGTGTCTGTCGAAGCCTTGCTGCGCTGGCAGCACCCGCAAGAGGGCCTGCTCGGCCCGGACACCTTCATTGCACTGGCCGAGCAGAGCGACCTGATCGTCAGCCTGGGCCGCTGGGTGCTACGGGAGGCCTGCCGCAACGCCCATGACTGGCCCGAGCCGCTACTGGTTTCGGTAAACCTGTCGCCGGCGCAGTTCCTGCGCAGCGACGTGGTGGCCGATGTGCGCGACATTCTCATGGAAACCGCCTTTCCCGCCCAACGGCTTGAGCTGGAAATCACCGAGAACGTAATGCTCAACGACATCGAGGGCGCTTTGGCGACCATGCAGGCACTTAAGGAACTGGGGGTGCGGCTGAACATGGATGATTTCGGCACCGGCTATTCATCGCTGGGTTACCTGCGCACCTACCCGTTCGACAGTATCAAGATCGACAAGCGCTTCATTGCCGGGCTGGGAAACGCCAGCAGCAGCGACCGGGCGGTGGTGCAGGCGATCATCAACCTGGGAGAGGCCATGGGTTTGACGGTGACCGCCGAAGGGGTAGAGACCGAGCAGCAGTTACGCGCCCTGGAAGGCGACAATTGCCATGAGGTACAGGGTTATTACCTGAGCCGACCGCTGGACAAGGCTGGGTTCGAGCAGTTGCTGCAGCAATTGCCAGAGCAACCTGCTGACACATCTGCAGGCCGGCGCAGATAACCTGACACTCAACGCAAGGCGCGTTCGGCAATGATCTCCGGCATGTCACTGCGCCGCAGGTAGATGCGCAGGGGTTCGGCGATGTTCAGACGTTCATCCACATGCTGCTGGAGCAACAACGCCAGCCGCTCTCGGCACAGCGCCATGCGCTGCCCCTGTTCGGGCCGCCAGACGAATTCACTGCATGGAGTGATGCTGTCATCCGCCACGTCCATGCCGAACGCGTCCTCGGAAAACCGCACGATATGAACCCGGCGCTTGCCATGAAAACCGACGAAGCCTTTGAGCTGGTCGGCGGCACTGCAGATGTCCAGGGAAGTGATGGCCATGTCGTAACCTCGCAAATCAACGGAAGTGACGCACGCCAGGCGGGTAGCGGCTGCCTCTGCTGGGCAGCGCGCCCGCCCAGCCTAGCGCAGCAGGCCGCCGTTGCGCCAAGGTTTTTCGTCATGTGCCTGAAGGCCCGCTAGAATGTGTCTTGCCCCTCCGTCGCCAATACCGGGACTGTTCATGACCGATGCCATCAGCGTCGATATCAGCGCCGATATCGCCACAATTGCCCGCATCAACGCGGTGCCCGCCATTCTCCAGGTCATCTGTGAAACCACCGGCATGCGCTTCGCCGCCGTGGCACGGGTCACCGAACGCCAGTGGGTTGCCTGCGCGGTGCTCGATACCCTCAGCTTCGGCCTGCAAGCCGGCGGCGAACTCGACGTGGCCACCACCTTGTGCCACGAGATCCACAGCACTCTCCAGACCATCGTGATCGACAAGGCCAGCGAGGACGAACAGTACTGCAGCCACCACACACCCAAGCTGTATCGCTTCGAAAGCTACATCTCGGTGCCGGTGTTCCGTACCGATGGCAGTTTTTTTGGCACCATTTGTGCGCTCGACCCCAACCCGGCCCCACTCAAGGGCAGCGCCATCCAGCCCATGATGGAGTCATTCGCCCGCTTGCTCGCCATCCAGATCGAAAGCGAGGAAAACGCCCAGCGCACAGAACAGGCCCTGCTCCAGGAGCGGTCCATGGCCGAAGTGCGCGAACAGTTCATCGCCGTGCTGGGTCACGACCTGCGCAACCCCCTGTTCGCCATTACTGCGGGGGCCGAACTGCTGGCCCAGCGCCTTGAAGATGACAAGAGCCGCGCCATCGCTCGCCACATCCACACCTGTGGTCGGCGTGCCTCGCAGCTGGTACGTGACGTGCTGGACTTCGCCCGCGGCAGGCTAGGCACAGGTATTCCCCTGAATATGCAACCCTGCCCTGACCTGGCCGAGGGCATGAGGCATGTCGCCTCGGAACTGCAAGGTGTCCATCCACAGCGCCAGATCGTGCTCGACATCGGCGTGCTTGGCGATCTGCGCTGCGACCGTGAACGAGTCACCCAGCTACTGTCCAACCTCATTGCCAATGCCTTGGTGCATGGCGATCCGGACGGCCCGGTAATGGTGAAAGCTGCCATCGCTGACGATGAATTCGTGCTCAGCGTGCACAACCGGGGGCGTCCGATCGCAGCGCAGACCCTGGGCCAACTGTTCCAACCCTTCACCCGACCTTTGGCCGACGAGCCGCAGCAAGGGCTGGGGCTTGGCCTGTACATCGCCAACCAGATAGCCATGGCCCATGGCGGGCGCATGGAGGTGGTGTCCGACGCTCAGCGAGGCACCCTGTTCAGCTTTCATCTACCGCTGGATCGACCTGAGACGCGAGCAGGCCAGCCAACCAGTTCATGAAGGCCTGCACCCTGCGCGGTACGTGGCGCTGCCGCGCATACAGCAGGGATACCGGCATGGCCTGGGCCTGCCAGCCCGGCAATACCGCCACCAATTCGCCGCGTTGCAGATGTTCCGCCACGCCTACCGCAGGTACCTGGATCAGCCCCAGCCCGGCCAGGCACGCCGCCGAATAGGCCTCGGCATTGTTCACCGTCACGCTGCCGGCCATGGCCTGGTAATGCACCTGGCCAGCCTGCTGATACTCGAAGCCGGTACTGCGTGCGCCAAGGTTGCGCACGTAATGCACCAGCCTATGCCGAGCAAGGTCTGCCAGGCTCTGCGGCACGCCATGGTGGGCCAGGTAGGCGGGGCTGGCGCAATTGCACATGCTCAACTGCCCGATCGGCCGCGCCACCACGTCCAGGTCACTGAGCGCACCAATGCGCATCACACAGTCGAAACCTTCGCGCAAAAGGTCGACCTGGCGGTCGGTGCAACTGATCTCCACTTCCAGCCGAGGAAATCGCGCAAGAAATAGCGGCAAGGCAGGAATGATGATGCGCCGCGCCATCATGGTCGGCATGTCGACCCGAAGGCAGCCGGCCAGGTCGGCATCATCGGCGCGGAACAGGTTCTCGATCTCGTCCATGCCCGATAGCAGGTCTTTGCTGCGCTCGTACAGCAACGCGCCGTCCTGCGTTGCCTGCACACGCCGCGTGGTGCGGTTGAACAAGCGTGTACCGAGCATCTGCTCAAGGGCTCTTACCTGCTCCGACACGGTCGAGCGTGGCAGGCCCAGGCTTTCGGCAGCCAGGGTAAAACTGCTCATCTCACTGACCCGAACGAATGTGCGCAACAACTCGAGCTTGTTCATACCCGGCTTCCTACTGTTCGGTTTGAACGAACAGTATTTCCAGGTTTGCGGGATTTAACAGCCCCTGCCCGACCAATAACCTGAAGCCCATCCACCCCGAGAGGAAATCGCCATGCCCCGCAAGATCGTTCTAATCACCGGCGCCAGCCGCGGCTTGGGCCGCAACACCGCCGAACACCTGGCCGCGCGCGGTATCGATATCATCGGCACCTACCACAGCAAGGCCGATGAAGCTCAGGCTGTGCTAGAGCGCCTGCAACAAGCCGGGGCGAACGCTGCCATGCTTCAGCTCGACGTCAGTGACAGCAGCAGCTTCGCAGGTTTCGCCGAACGCCTGGGCGAAACCTTGCGCAGCCAGTTTGGCCGCGAGCGCTTCGATTTCCTGGTGAACAATGCCGGCATCGGCCTCAACGTGCCATTCATCGAGACTAGCGAAGCGCAGTTCGACCAGTTGCTGAACATTCAACTCAAGGGCCCATTCTTCCTGACCCAGCGCATGCTGCCCCTGCTGGTCGATGGTGGGCGGATTGTCAACATTTCCTCCGGCCTGGCGCGATTCTCGCTGCCAGGCTATGCCGCCTATGCGGCGATGAAGGGCGCGATGGAGGTATTGACCCGTTACCAGGCCAAGGAACTGGGGGCCCGTGGCATCCGCGTCAACATTCTTGCACCCGGGGCTATCGAGACCGACTTTGGTGGCGGCGTGGTGCGCGACAACCCTCAGGTCAACGATTTTATCGCCGGTAACACGGCGCTTGGCCGGGTGGGGCTACCGGATGACATCGGCGCGGCAATCGCCTTGCTGCTGGAAGAAGGCAACGGCTGGATCACCGGACAGCGGCTGGAGGTCTCTGGCGGGATGTTTCTTTGATTGCCAGGGCCGCACTGCGGCCCCTTGCCTTCAGTCGTCGGTCTGGTCTTCATGCACCTGGACACTGGCTGTCATGCCTGCGCTGAGGTTCACGCCCTGGGGTATCTGGCCCAGCTTGATGCGCACAGGTATCCGCTGCGCCAGCCGCACCCAGTTGAAGGTCGGCTCGACCTCCGGCAACAACTGGCTGTCCGGGTTGCTGTTGCGGTCGGTGATGCCGCGGCTGATGCTCTCCACATGCCCTTGCATCGCATCACCCGCGCCCATCAACCACACCTTCACCGAATCGCCCACACGAATGCGCGGGAGCTTGGTTTCCTCGAAATAGGCCTGGATATAGAAGGTCGAGTCATCCACCAGCGCCATCACCGCTTCACCGGTGTTTACATAGTTGCCTTGGGCCAGGCGCAGGTTGGTGATGTGCCCATCGCGTGGCGCGCGCACTTCGCTGCGGGCCAGGTTGATCTTCGCCACTTGCAACTGAGCCTGGGCCTCATGCAGCTCGCCACGGGCGATGGCTGCATTGATCTGGGCGTTCTCGCGCAGTTCGGCACTGATCGCCTCTGGGCCCAGCGCCGTGCGCCGCGCCGCTTCGCGCTCGCGCAGGTGCAACTGCTGGTTGCGCGTTTCGGCCACGGCACTGGCCTGGTCGAAGGCTGCCTGAAAGCGCTCACGGTCAATCGTCATCAGCAGGTCGCCGGCCTTCACCTGCTGGTTGTCCTGCACCTTGAGTTCGCGCACCCAGCCAGACACGTCCGGCGCGATCACCACCACATCAGCGCGCACCCGGGCATCACGTGTCCACGGGGTCAGCATGTAGTACTGCCAGAGTTTGTAGCCGGCCAGAACGGCGATGGCGACCACGCAGAGGGTCACCAGGGTACGGACGACAGCACGCATCGAATCACTCCTTACAAAGGCCCCAGCAGGCGGACTACCAGGTACAACACACAGACGAACAGGGCCGCATCGAACAAAGCTTCGTGCCAAATCCAGCGCGCCAAGGGCGTGGCCTGCACGACCAGGCGCAGGCCACCGGTAAGCACCAGAGCCATCAATACATAGATCAGAAAAGGGCTGAGCAGCACGCCACCCAAGGCCCATTCACGCAAGCCCATGGGCTTCCTCCTGCCAACGGCACCATTTGCGCCAACTCTTCTGCAACTGCAACACCGCCCCTTCGGCCAGGCGCAACGGGTCGCTGGATGGCTGGCGCTGCAAGGCGGCGATGAACTGTTCGCTGGCAGCGTCCAGGCGCTCGCCGCGCCCGGCGGCCGGCCCTTGGGCCAGTACCGCCTGAAGCTGCTCCAGGTACTGCCGCTCGGCGGCACCCAGCGAGGCCTGGGCCACCGCCAGACACATGCGCAAGTGCACCAGTTCATCGCCAATATCCAGCCCATGCAGGCCATCATCCCAGCGCTTGCGGTCGGCCTCTGGCAACTCGCCGGCCTGCCGTGCAAGCTGCATCAGGCGGTCGGCCATACGCCCACCGAACCAGGTGTCGGCACCGCGCAGGTCGCGCCGGGTGAGGCGCACCAGGTCACTCTGCGTTGCCGCCCGCAGCCGGCGGCCGAGCCAGGCCGGGTGACGGAACACCAGCAACCGGAACGCCAGCACGGCTGCGCTCACACCCATGAGCATGGCCAGGGCGCTGTTGAGCATGGTCGCCACGCCAAACTGCATGGCATTGAGCGGCGCCACCAGCACGATGCAGTGCAAGCAGTAGGAAGTCGCCGTGGCACCGGTACGCGGGTGCGCCATGCCCAGCGCGCCAAAAAACAGCGGCACGCCCAGGCCCAGGCAGAGCATGGCGAAACTGCTCCATTGCGGCAGGATGATCTGCCCGACCAGAAACGCCACCGGAATCGCCAGGAAGATACCGCGCAAGAAACTCAGGCCGATCTGCGCACCGTTTTCACGGCTGGCGAACAAGCTGCAGACCACGCAGGTCAACACCAGGCCACCGGGTGCCGAAGGCCAGGCGGTGGCCAGCCAGAAACAGCTCATCACCAGGAACGCCAACGCGCTGCGCGAGCCGAACAGCAACGCCAGCGACCAGTCGCGGTGCGCAGCCAGGCCCCGGCCATCATCCTTGGGCGCCCTGCCCGCTTCGACATCATCGAGTGCCAGGGTAGCGGCCATGGCATAGTCAAGCAGCAAGGCCATGCGGGCCAGACAGAAATGCTCGACAGAACTGATGTGCTCGGCGTGTGCTGCATCCCAGATGCGCTGGCGCAACAGCAGCAGGCTGGGCTGGTCGGGGTTGGCCAGGCCAGCGCGCACCTCTTCCATCCATGGACCGAGCGCGATGACCTGCTGCTCATCGAGCTGCCGCCATTGCCGGCGCACCGAGCGGGAAATGCGCAGCAACACCATCAGCTTCTGGCTCAACCCGCGAATCGCCCTGGCCCGCTGGCGCCCGCGGGGCCCTTCGAACCAGGCATGCTCGCGCTGAGCATCGATGGCGACGATACGCCCGAGGATCTCCAGCAACCCTTTGCGTGCTTCATCTTCGCCGCCGAGCATGGCGCTGGCCGCCTGCAGGCCGTTCTGCCAGGCCTGGCGTGCCTGCCCGGCAAGTTGCTGTTCGACTCGCATCGGCCAGAGCAGAGCGCTGGTGGCGGTGGCGCAGAAAATGCCCAGGCAGATTTCCGTGCAGCGCGCCACGGCCTGATCGAACACCTGCAGTGGGTGGTCGATTGCCGGCAGGGCGATGATCGCCGCGGTGTAGCCGGCCAGCACGAAGGCATAGGCCCAGGCACTGCGCAGTTGCGTGGAGGCGGCGGTGCACAGTGCCAGCCATAGCGCCAGGGTAATCAGGAACAGCCAGGGGGTCTGGGCGAACAGGCCGATGAACACCACCGACATGAAGGTACCCACCAGGGTCCCGGCCAACCGCGCGAGGCCTTTCTGCACCACCATGCCCGACAATGGCTGGGCCACTATGAAGGCTGTCATCAAGGCCCAGGCGGGCTGCTCCAGCCCCCAGCGCATCGCCAGCCACAACGCCAGGCCACCGCCAAGCAGGGTCTTGATGGCAAACTTCAGGGCGAGGCTGCTGGGTGCGAACAGGGCCTGGAGGGTGATGGGCACGAATCGGACCTTGCGGGGGGATGGTTAAGGTAAAAGATAGACAACGCAGAGGAGGATAATGCTGAAACGAATAATTAGCTAGCTAATCATCTTTGTGAGGCTTTGCGTGCCGCACGAAATCACAGACAAAAAATAGGCGACCGAAGTCGCCCTAAATGCCTTGCGTGCTCGTGAACCTGGAAGGTCAGCGCGGCTTGCGCTTGTTCGAATCCTTCCAGATGAAAATGCCCAGACCGGCGAAGAAGGCGAACATCAACCCGACCGTTACCACACCCGCGATAACCACATTGTCGAAGAACATGTCGCCGGCCTCCTGATTCGTTTGCCGTTGCCCGATGTGTGCAAGGTAACGAATATGGAGGGGAGGAAAATTGATCAGGGTCAATGCTGCCCGGGACCGGGCAGGCGAGGCGAGCACAGGTTTGACCTGCGTCAAGTTTCAGCGCTTCTTGGGCTTGCCCTTGGGCTTCTTCTTCGCCTTGCCCAGCGGCATGGCTTGCTCGAACGCCTGGCGCACTTCGTTCAGGCGTTTTTCCTTGAGGTCATGAATGCGCTTGGCGCGTTCGGCATCGAAGTCGATGAGGTTGTCTTGGCTCATGGGCAGGCTCGACGGTCAACAGAGACATGCATGATGAAGCCAGGCGCTGGCCATGGCCAGCCCTGGTTCAGACTTCGATGTCGACCAGCAGCCCCTGGCGCGGGTGCTCGCCCATCAGCGGCGCAACGGGCACGGTGTTGTCGGCGTTGACTTCGTCACCCGGCAGCGCGCTGTAGCGTTCCTCGTCGCCCTTGTTGTTGCGGCGTTGTTGCTGCCGGCGCTGTTCGTCACGCAACAGCAGCGCCTGCTCCTGCGGGTCGCGCTGGTGCTTGAGGTCGATGGCACTTTCGCCGGAAGACGGCTGGGCGGGGACCACCGGCTTGATATCGGGGGTCGGCTTGACCGGGTCCTGTTGCGAGGTCACGGGCGCAGCACTGAGCGGAATGATCGGCGGCAACATGAATGTTCTCCTGTGCCCACTGTATCGGCCAGCCGACAGCCACCTTGAGCAACGCCGGGCGAGAATGTGCGGCCGGTCACAGCCGCACCCCGCGCATGTATTCAGCGACTACTCGGCTTCGTCGTCGGGGTCGTCGTCCACGGGCGGGCTGGCTTCGCTCCAGGGCCGCTTGTAGACCTGCTGCCAGACGGCATCCATATGGTCGCGCAGAACCTGCGAGGCATTTTTCAGCGACGCGCTGTCTTCACGCTCGCCGCCGACTGGCTCTTCGCCTGCAGGGGTGATCAACGATTGGCCGGTGATGGTGTAGCTGGCCTGGCCTTCGCGCATCTCAATGGCGATATCGTGAGGATCGATGCCGCCCCCGCAGAACGAATGGCTGGCCACCGTCACTTCAGCGACACCGTCCTTGTTCAAGTCGCCGACATCACTGACATCGGTATAGAAGTCGACATCCAGGTCCAGCCCGGAACAGGTGGTTTCCTGCTCGATCTGCCAACGCGGCTTGAACACGTCGCTGGCGGCGCCACGCCCGTACAGGGTGGCCTTGAGTACAACCTTGTCCACTTCCTGCTCGGACTCGGCGTCGACCGCCTGGCCATCGCTGCGGCTTAGCACCAGCAGGCCTTCGCCGTCTCGGTCGCGAAAATGCACGCTCTTGATCGGTGTCTGCACGCCCAGTACTTCGAGCTGCTCGACCGGAATCGGCGGCAAGGTTTCGAAATTTCTCTGATCGCAGGCGCTGAGCAACAGCAAGCTGCCCATGGCCAGGGAGGCGTTCAACCAGCGGTGCTTGAGCGGCATGTGAGTACGAAGCCCTCGTCAGCAAGACGGTTTTCTGTGATGAAACAGCTAGACTGATGGTCTTTCTAGTCTATGGTCAGCCCGGCCTATCCGTTAACATAGCCGGCTTTTCATCGCGGGAGTTCAGGCAGTATGGCGCAGCAGTATCAACCGGGGCAACGCTGGATCAGCGACAGCGAAGCAGAGCTCGGCCTGGGGACCATCCTGGCACAGGATGGCCGCCTGTTGACCGTGCTCTACCCGGCCACTGGCGACACCCGCCAGTATTCCCTGCGCAATGCGCCGCTGACCCGCGTGCGCTTCTCGCCAGGTGACCAGATCACCCATTTCGAAGGCTGGAAGCTGACCGTACGCGAGGTCGAGGACATCGACGGGCTGATGGTCTATCACGGCCTCGATGGCCAGAACCAGGCGCGTACCCTGCCGGAAACCCAGCTGTCGAACTTCATCCAGTTCCGCCTCGCCAGCGACCGGCTGTTCGCCGGCCAGATCGACCCACTGTCGTGGTTCAGCCTGCGCTACAACACCCTGCAGCACACCAGCAAACAGATGCAGTCGTCGCTCTGGGGCCTGGGTGGCTGCCGCGCGCAGCCGATCGCCCACCAGTTGCACATTGCCCGAGAAGTGGCTGATCGCAGCGCACCACGCGTTCTGCTGGCCGACGAAGTAGGCCTAGGCAAGACCATCGAGGCGGGCCTGGTGATCCATCGCCAGTTGCTGTCTGGCCGCGCCAGCCGCGTGCTGATCCTGGTGCCGGAAAACCTTCAGCATCAGTGGCTGGTGGAGATGCGCCGGCGCTTCAACCTGCAGGTGGCGCTGTTCGACGCCGAGCGATTCATCGAGAGCGATGCCAGCAACCCGTTCGAAGATGCCCAGTTGGCGCTGGTCGCCCTGGAATGGCTGGTCGACGACGAAAAGGCCCAGGATGCCTTGTTCGCCGCAGGCTGGGATCTGATGGTGGTCGACGAGGCCCATCACCTGGTCTGGCACGAAGAACAGGCCAGCACCGAGTACAGCCTGGTCGAGCAACTGGCTCAGGTCATCCCTGGCGTGCTGCTGCTCACCGCCACACCCGAGCAACTGGGCCAGGACAGCCACTTCGCGCGCCTGCGTCTGCTCGACCCCAACCGTTTCCATGACCTGGCCGCGTTCCGCGCCGAGAGCGAGCACTATCGCCCGGTGGCCGAAGCGGTACAGGAGTTGCTCGATGAAGGCCGCCTGTCGCCCAAGGCCCACGCCACCATCCAGGGTTTCCTGGGTGCCGAAGGTGAAGCCCTGCTGGCTGCGGTCAGCGACGGCGACAGCCAGGCCAGCGCGCGCCTGATCCGCGAACTGCTCGACCGCCACGGCACCGGCCGCGTGCTGTTCCGCAACACCCGCGCGGCCATCCAGGGCTTCCCCGAGCGCCAGCTGCATCCCTACCCGCTGGCCAACCCGGAGCAGTACCGTGATCTGCCAGCCGGCGAGCATGCCGAGCTGTACCCGGAAGTCGCCTTCCAGGCCCAGGGCGAGGCCAGCGATGAAGAGCGCTGGTGGCGTTTCGACCCACGGGTCGACTGGCTGATCGACACCCTGAAGATGCTCAAGCGCACCAAAGTCCTGGTGATCTGCGCCCATGCCGAAACCGCCATGGACCTGGAAGATGCCCTGCGCGTGCGTTCCGGTATCCCAGCCACGGTGTTCCACGAAGGCATGAGCATCCTCGAACGTGACCGTGCGGCGGCGTACTTCGCCGACGAGGAGTTCGGCGCCCAGGTGCTGATCTGCTCCGAGATCGGCAGCGAAGGCCGCAACTTCCAGTTCGCCCATCACCTGGTGATGTTCGACCTGCCGGCCCACCCCGACCTGCTCGAACAGCGCATCGGCCGCCTTGACCGTATCGGCCAGAAGCACACCATCGAATTGCACATCCCGTACCTGCAGGACAGCCCGCAAGAACGGCTGTTCCAGTGGTACCACGACGGCCTCAACGCCTTCCTCAATACCTGCCCGACCGGCAACGCCCTGCAACATCGGTTCGGCCCTCGCCTGCTGCCGATGCTCGAAGGTGGCGACGGCAAGGCATGGACCGCACTGGTGGCCGAAGCCCGTGGCGAACGCGAGCGTCTGGAAGCCGAACTGCACAGCGGTCGCGACCGCCTGCTGGAGCTCAACTCCGGCGGCGCGGGTGAAGGCCAGGCCCTGGTTGAAGCGATCCTCGAACAGGACGACCAGTTCGCCCTGCCGATCTACATGGAAACCTTGTTCGACGCCTTTGGCATCGACAGCGAAGACCACTCGGAAAACGCACTGATCCTCAAGCCGAGCGAGAAGATGCTCGACGCCAGCTTCCCGCTGGGTGACGACGAAGGCGTGACCATCACCTACGACCGCGCCCAGGCGCTGTCTCGCGAAGACATGCAGTTCCTCACCTGGGAACACCCCATGGTGCAGGGCGGCATGGACCTGGTGCTGTCTGGTTCGATGGGCAACACCGCTGTCGCCCTGATCAAGAACAAGGCGCTGAAACCGGGCACCGTGCTGCTGGAGCTGCTGTTCGTCAGTGAGGTGGTGGCGCCACGCAGCCTGCAGCTTGGCCGCTACCTGCCACCAGCGGCGCTGCGCTGCCTGCTCGATGCCAACGGCAACGACCTGGCCTCGCGCGTAGCCTTCGAAACGCTCAACGACCAGCTTGAAAGCGTGCCACGGGCAAGCGCCAACAAGTTCGTGCAGGCCCAGCGTGACGTGCTGGCCAAGCGCATCAGTGGCGGTGAAGAGAAGATCCTGCCGACCCACGTCGAACGCGTGGCCGAGGCGCAACGCCGCCTGGCCGCCGAAGCCGATGAGGAACTGGCGCGCCTGACGGCGTTGAAAGCCGTCAACCCGAGCGTGCGCGACAGCGAAATCGACACCCTGCGCAAGCAGCGTGAAGATGGCCTGGCGATGCTGGAAAAGGCGGCGCTGCGCCTGGAAGCGATCCGCGTGCTGGTTGCAGGTTAAAAGCCGCAATTCACAGGGGGTGCACAGCACCCCCTCCTTCGCTTTATTTCCCTACGCTATTGATCCGATAACCAAATCGTAGAGATCAATATGCCATTATTCCGGAAGGCTTAATCACCCCTTTCTATACTCCCTCGAGTGCCCACTCGCAGATGAGGCAAGTAATGGAATGGTTGGGTCTGCAATTTTTCGCCGAACTGCCCGCTTCGGGCCGCATCGTCATCGACTGCCGGCATGAACCTCTGCTGATCCTGATCGCGTTCGCGGTGGCCAGCGCAGCCTGCTTCGCGACCTTGGACATGGCCGAGCGCCAGTCCCACAGCGAACACCCCACCGCACAACGGCAATGGCGCATGCTCGGTGCCTGCTGCCTGGCCGGTGGCATCTGGGCCATGCACTTCATCAGCATGCTGGCGTTCCAGGCACCTGTGGAAATGCACTACGACGTGTCGTTGACCGGCCTCTCGCTGCTGATTGCGCTGGTGGTGGCGTGGATGGCGATGACCAGCCTCGACCGCCCCCACATGCACCTGCACCACTACCTGCAGAGCGCCTTGCTGATCGGCCTGGGCATCATCCTCATGCATTTCGTAGGCATGGCGGCATTGCAGACGGGCGCTCAACAGTACTACCAGACTGGCCTGCTGCTGGGCAGCGCGGCCATCGCCCTGCTCACCAGCCTCGCCTCCCTGCTGCTGGCCCGTTACTTTCGCAACGGCAGCGGCCGCCTGCACCAGAGCATGAAGTACGGCGCAGCCCTGCTGATGGCCAGCGGCATCGTCGCCACCCACTTCACGGCCATGGCGGCCATGACCCTGGTCATTGCGCAAGACACCGCCCTGCACCTGCCTTCGGGTGACAACAGCCTGCAGTTGGGCATGACTGTCGCTTTCATCACCCTGCTGATCAGCGGCAGCAGCATCGGCGCCGCGCTCGCCGACAAGAAGCTGCAGAGCAAGGAACACGACCTGCGCCGGGTCAACATGCTGCTCAGCCAGCTCGACCAGGCACGGGCGTCGCTGCAGCAGGCCGCCCACTACGACGCACTGACCAACCTCGTCAACCGCCGCGGTTTCAATCAGCTATTCGCCGAACGGCTGGCGGAACACACCGCCAGTAGCAGCCACCTGGCTGTAATGTTCCTCGACATTGACCATTTCAAACGCATCAACGACAGCCTGGGTCATGCCGCTGGCGACGAGCTGCTCAAGGGGATTGCCAGCCACATTAAGGCCGCCACCCGCAGCCAGGATCTGGTCGCACGGTTTGGCGGCGACGAATTCTGTGTGGTTACCAGCCTCACCAGCCGCGACGAAGCCCGCCACCTGGCACAGCGCATCATGCAGCGAATGAAAGAGCCGATCGAACTGGGTGGGCGACGCATGGTGATGACCACGAGCATCGGCATCAGCATCTTCCCCGACGACGGTCACACGGTCGAAGAACTGCTCAAGCATGCAGACCTGGCGCTTTATCAATCCAAGGGCTGCGGACGCAACAGTCTCAATTTTTTCAACAACAGCCTCAAGAGCCGTGCCACCCTCGAGCTGCAACTGGAAGAGGAGTTGCGCGTCGCCCTGCTCGAAGAGCGCGGACTGTGCGTGCACTACCAGCCGATCTTCGACCTGCACGATGGCCAGGTAGCCAAGCTCGAGGCCCTGGTGCGCTGGCAACACCCGCAACATGGCCTGCTCGGGCCGGACCGTTTCATTGGCATGGCCGAGGCCAATGGCCTGATCGTCGACCTGGACCTGTGGGTGCTGCGTCACGCTTGCGCGGACCTGGCCCAGCTTCAGCGTCATGGTTACAGCAGCCTGCAGGTGACGGTCAATTGCTCAGCGGTCACCCTTGGCCACGAGGCGCTGGCCCATGAAGTCGAAATGGCCCTGTTCCAGGCGGGGCTTGCACCTCGTCACCTGGAACTGGAAGTCACCGAGAACGCGCTGATGGGCGACATCCAGCGCACCGTCAACCTCCTCAAGCGCATTCGCAGCCAAGGGGTCAGCCTGTCGATTGACGATTTCGGCACCGGTTATTCATCGCTGGCCTACCTCAAGCGCCTGCCGCTGGATGTGCTGAAGATCGACCGTTCCTTCCTGCAGGAGGTGCCGGGCACCCTGAAAGATCGCGAGATCGTCCAGGCCATCATCGCCATGGCCCATACCCTGCACCTGCAAGTGGTCAGCGAAGGCGTGGAAACCGTCGACCAGTTCGAGTTCCTGGCCAACAACGACTGCGACTATCTGCAGGGCTACCTGCTCAGCCGCCCCGTCCCCTTGGCGGAGTTGCGGCCGATCCTCGACCGCCTCGACCGCCAGGAAATCGCCCCCATCACTTATTGCGATACAGCTCAACCAGGGTCGCCGGATCTTTTTGCAGATACCCCTGGCTACCGTGCAAGCGCATCAACTGTGCGGCAAGGCCACTGAGCGGAGTCGCGGTGCCCTGCTCGCGGGACAACTTGACCGCGCCGTCGAGATCCTTGAGCAGCGTGCGCACATGCCACTTGATCGGTTCGTAGCTGCTGGCGGCCATCTGCGGCGCAAGGATCTGCAACGGCTTCGAGTCGGCGAACCCACCGGCCAAGGCTTCGGCGATCAGGCTTGCATCGACCCCTGACTGTTCGGCCAGGGCCACCACCTCGGCAATCACCAGGGCGTTGCAGGCGACGATCATCTGGTTGCAGGCCTTGGTCACCTGACCTGCCCCCACGCCGCCCATGTGCGTCACCCGCTGGCCGAGCACCTGCAGCACCGGGCGCGCCCGCTCAAGGTCAGCGCCATCGCCGCCAACCATGATCGCCAGCGTGCCCGCTTCGGCCCCAGGGGTACCACCGGACACCGGCGTATCCAGCCAGGCCATACCGCACAGCGCCGCCAGTTCGGCGGCCATCTCCCGGGTGGCAGTGGGCTCAAGGCTGGAGAAATCAACCAGCAGCTGCCCCCGGCGGCCACCGCTGGAAATACCGTGCTCACCAAACACGACCTCGCGCACCACGGCGGTGTCGGCCAGGCACAGCAGCACCATGTCACTGTCGCGGCACAGTTCAGCGGGAGTTGCCGCCAGGCGTGCACCGGCTGCAACCAGCTCGGCGCACTTTTCCGGGCTGCGGTTCCAGACCGTCAGCGGGAACCCCGCGGCCAGCAGGCGCCGGCACATGGGCAGGCCCATCAAGCCAATTCCGGCAAATCCAAGTGAAGGAAGTTCTGAACGCATCGACCACTCCTGGCAAATTGGAAATTCACTGGGCCGCACACCGACCCATTACGCATTCCGTAAACTGTTACCGCCACGCCAAATTGTTACCTACCTCCACCCGGCTGAACGCCTACAAGCACCAAGTCGAGGCGACTGTGCATTTTCACGCACCAAAACAGAGCGCGCTCAGGCGGGCTGCTTCACCTGAATCACGATGAACGGCGAGACGACAACTGCCCATATCTCTGGATCGCGGCTTTGCAGCTCCATCGCCTGCTCCATGGTCACCGGTCCGACAGTGCCATCACTGCGCCACTTGGCGAAGATCTCGCTGCGATTCTCGGCCATCGCCTCGGCAACGGCGATTAGGTCAAGGCTGGGGTCGACCCAAATCAGGTCACCCTTGGCCCAGAAACGCTCCAAGGCTTTCCACTCGATGGTCGCAGTCTCGCCAAGCAATTTGGCATAGAGGGTGCTTGTTTGATCAGTCATGGGTTTGTACCCGCAAAAACGGCCAATAAAAAAGGCCTGCATTTTTGCAGAAAAACCCGGTTTCAAAACAGTAATTTGGTCGATTGGCCCCGAACGTGTGGGGTTGGGCCGTAGGTACAGGCAATTTGATGGCGCCTTTTTGTATCTTTGTGTCGACCATGCGACAACCCTCGAAATAGGCACTTTTCGCCCGCTTTTCAAGCGCTCGGACAGCGCTCTACACTGTACCGGTACAGTTCCGGGACATGTTCCGGGGGAAGGTGGGCATGCAGCGTGGCGTGGCCATGCCGCAAATCCCGCCCGGTCTGTAGCCCTGGCCGCCAGGACTATAAGAATTACAACAGAATGAGTGGAGCACTATGATCAAGATTTCCAAGCTGTTCGCTGCAATGGTACTGGCCGGGGTAGCCAGCCATTCGTTTGCCGCCGATACCATCAAGATCGGTATCGCAGGTCCCAAGACCGGCCCTGTGACCCAGTACGGCGACATGCAGTTCATCGGCGCGAAACAGGCCATCAAGGACATCAACGCCAAGGGCGGCGTCGATGGCAAGATGCTCGAAGCCAAGGAATACGACGACGCGTGCGACCCTAAACAGGCCGTGGCAGTCGCCAACAAAGTGGTCAACGACGGCGTCAAGTTCGTCATCGGCCACCTGTGCTCCAGCTCCACCCAACCAGCTTCGGACATCTACGAAGACGAAGGCGTGATCATGATCACCCCGGCTGCCACCAGCCCGGAAATCACCGCCCGTGGCTACAAGCTGATCTTCCGCACCATCGGCCTGGACAGCGCCCAGGGTCCGGCCGCCGGCAACTACATCGCCGACCACGTCAAGCCGAAGGTCGTAGCCGTGCTGCACGACAAGCAGCAATACGGTGAAGGCATCGCCACCGCGGTCAAGCAGACCCTTGAGAAGAAGGGCACCAAGGTTGCCGTGTTCGAAGGCCTCAACGCTGGTGACAAGGATTTCTCCTCGATCATCCAGAAGCTCAAGCAGAACAACGTCGACTTCGTCTACTACGGCGGCTACCACCCGGAGCTGGGCCTGATCCTGCGCCAGGCTCAGGAAAAAGGCCTGAAAGCCAAGTTCATGGGCCCGGAAGGCGTGGGTAACGACTCCATCTCGCAGATCGCCCAGGGCGCCTCCGAAGGCCTGCTGGTCACCCTGCCGAAATCCTTCGACGCCGACCCGGAAAACAAGGCCATCGTCGACGCCATCAAGGCTGACGGCAAGGATCCGAGCGGCCCGTTCGTATTCCCGGCCTACTCCGCCGTGGAGCTGATCGCCAAGGGTATCGAAGCGGCCAAGTCCGAAGACACCGACAAGGTGGCAGCCGCCATCCACGCCGGTTCCTTCAAGACCCCGACCGGCACCCTGTCGTATGACCAGAAAGGCGACCTGAAAGACTTCAAGTTCGTGGTCTACGAATGGCACTTCGGCAAGCCGAAGACTGAAGTCTCCCCTCAGTAACTGCGTGACTAAATAGCTGACCTACGAGCCCACTGTGCGAGCAGTGGGCTTTGTTTTATGAGGTTCATGGGCCTGGTTGCCGCGATCCGGCAGCGGGCTCACCTGAAAATCTTAAAACCGTCACCCGCGGTTTCCTGGCCGTCACCCGGCTGGGAAATGCAAATCAGGTTTTTAGGAGCGCTGTAATGCCTGAGATCTACCATTTCTTCCAACAACTGGTTAATGGATTGACCATCGGCAGCACCTATGCCTTGATCGCCATCGGCTACACGATGGTGTACGGCATCATTGGCATGATCAACTTCGCCCATGGCGAGGTATACATGATTGGTTCCTACGTGGCCTTCATCGCCCTGGCGGGCCTGGCCATGATGGGTATCCATTCGCTGCCGATCCTGATGACCGTTGCCTTCGTCGCGACGATCTTCGTCACCAGTGCCTATGGCTACAGCATCGAACGGGTTGCCTACCGCCCCCTGCGCAACAGCAACCGTCTGATCCCGCTGATTTCCGCCATCGGCATGTCGATCTTCCTGCAGAACACTGTCTTGCTGTCGCAGGATTCCAAGGATAAATCCATCCCCAACCTGATCCCAGGGAGCTTCTCCTTCGGGCCGGGAGGCGCGGAAGAGGTCCTGGTGTCCTACATGCAGATTCTGGTGTTCGTGGTCACCCTGGTGGCCATGACCCTGCTCACCCTGTTCATCTCCCGTTCCCGCCTGGGGCGCGCCTGCCGTGCCTGCGCCGAGGACATCAAGATGGCCAACCTGCTGGGCATCAACACCAACAACATCATTGCCCTGACTTTCGTCATCGGTGCCGCACTGGCGGCCGTGGCGGCCGTGCTGCTGAGCATGCAGTACGGGGTCATCAACCCCAACGCCGGTTTCCTGGTGGGCCTGAAGGCCTTCACTGCGGCGGTACTGGGTGGCATCGGCAGCATTCCGGGCGCGATGCTCGGCGGGCTGGTGCTGGGTGTGGCCGAAGCCTTCGGCGCCGACATCTTCGGCGACCAGTACAAGGACGTGGTTGCATTCGGTCTGTTGGTTCTTGTCCTGCTGTTCCGGCCGACCGGCATCCTCGGCCGCCCGGAGGTTGAAAAAGTATGAACAGAAATCTCAAACAGGCGTTCTTCGCCGCCTTGCTGGTGTGGGCCGTGGCCTTCCCGGTACTGGGCCTGAAACTGAGCATCGACGGCATCAGCCTGGTCGTGCATAGCCAGGGCTCGTTCACCATCAGCATCATTGCCGTGTGCTCGGTGCTGATGTTCCTGCGCGTGCTGTTCGACAAGCAGTGGAGCTCGGTGATGGCCCGCCGCTCGGATCGCAAGCTGATCCCCCCAGCGGTGAGCAATTACCTGACCCTGCCCAAGACCCAGCGCTACATCATCATGGGCCTGATCGTCGCCGCACTGGTGTGGCCGTTCTTCGGCTCGCGCGGGGCGGTCGACATCGCCACGCTGATCCTGATCTACGTGCTGCTTGGACTGGGCCTGAACATCGTGGTTGGCCTCGCCGGCCTGCTCGACCTGGGTTATGTGGGCTTCTACGCCGTCGGCGCCTACAGCTATGCGATGCTGTCGCACTACTTGGGCTGGAGTTTCTGGGTCTGCCTGCCGATCGCCGGCCTGATGGCGGCCACCTTCGGGTTCCTGCTCGGTTTCCCGGTGCTGCGTTTGCGTGGTGACTACCTGGCGATCGTCACGCTCGGCTTCGGCGAGATCATCCGCCTGTTCCTGCGTAACCTCACCGACTGGACCGGCGGCCCGAACGGTATCAGCAACATCCCCAAGCCGGAGTTCTTCGGCCTGACCTTCGAACGCCGTGCGGCCGAGGGGATGCAGACCTTCCACGAGTTTTTCGGGCTGGAATACAACTCGATCAACAAGGTCATCTTCCTCTACCTGGTGGCTCTGCTGCTGGCCCTGCTGGCCCTGTTCGTCATCAACCGCCTGCTGCGCATGCCGATCGGCCGCGCCTGGGAAGCGTTGCGTGAAGACGAGATCGCCTGCCGAGCACTGGGCCTGAACCCCACCGTGATCAAGCTCTCGGCGTTCACCCTGGGTGCCTGCTTCGCGGGCTTTGCCGGCAGCTTCTTCGCCGCCCGCCAGGGCCTGGTGACACCGGAGTCGTTCACCTTCATCGAGTCGGCGATCATCCTCGCCATCGTCGTGCTCGGCGGCATGGGCTCACAACTGGGCGTGATCCTTGCGGCCATCGTGATGATCCTGCTGCCCGAGCTGATGCGTGAGTTCAGCGAATACCGGATGCTGATGTTCGGTGCGCTGATGGTGTTGATGATGATCTGGCGTCCGCAAGGCCTGCTGCCTATGCAACGTCCACACATGGAGCTGCGTCGATGAGCCGCGAAATTCTGCAAGTCAGCGGCCTGAGCATGCGCTTCGGCGGCTTGTTGGCGGTCAACGGCGTGGCCCTGACCGTCAAGGAAAAACAGGTGGTGGCGCTGATCGGCCCGAACGGCGCCGGCAAGACCACCGTGTTCAACTGCCTGACCGGCTTCTACAAGCCCAGCGGCGGCACCATCCTGCTCGACGGCCAGCCCATCCAGGGCCTGGCCGGCCATCAGATCGCCCGCAAAGGTGTGGTGCGGACCTTCCAGAACGTGCGCCTGTTCAAGGAAATGACCGCGCTGGAGAACCTGCTGATCGCCCAGCACCGCCACCTGAATACCAACTTCTTCGCCGGCCTGTTCAAGACCCCAAGCTTCCGCCGCAGCGAGAAGGAGGCCATGGAACGCGCGCAGTACTGGCTGGAGAAGGTCAACCTGACCGAGTTCGCCAACCGCACCGCCGGCACCCTCGCCTACGGCCAGCAGCGTCGCCTGGAAATCGCCCGCTGCATGATGACCCAGCCACGCATCATCATGCTCGACGAACCGGCAGCCGGCCTGAACCCCAAGGAAACCGAAGACCTCAAGGCGCTGATCGCCTACCTGCGCGAGTCGCACGACGTCACCGTGCTGTTGATCGAACACGATATGAAGCTGGTGATGAGCATCTCCGACCATATCGTCGTGATCAACCAGGGCACGCCCCTGGCCCACGGCACGCCGGAGGAGATCCGCGACAACCCTGACGTGATCAAAGCCTACCTGGGGGAAGCGTAAATGCTGAAGTTCGAGAACGTTTCCACCTTCTACGGCAAGATCCAGGCGCTGCACAGCGTCAACGTGGAGATCAACCAGGGCGAGATCGTCACCCTGATCGGCGCCAACGGTGCCGGCAAGTCGACCTTGCTGATGACCTTGTGCGGCTCGCCGCAGGCGCACAGTGGCAGCATCAAGTACCTGGGTGAAGAACTGGTCGGCCAGCCCTCCTCGCACATCATGCGCAAGAGCATCGCAGTCGTGCCGGAAGGCCGCCGCGTGTTCGCACGCCTGACTGTCGAGGAAAACCTGGCCATGGGTGGTTTCTTCACCGACAAGGGTGACTACCAGGAGCAGCTGGACAAAGTCCTGCAACTGTTCCCGCGCCTGAAGGAGCGTTACATCCAGCGTGGCGGCACCATGTCCGGCGGCGAGCAGCAGATGCTGGCCATCGGCCGGGCGCTGATGAGCAAGCCCAAGCTGTTGCTGCTCGACGAGCCTTCACTTGGCTTGGCGCCGATCATCATCCAGCAGATCTTCGACATCATCGAGCAACTGCGCCGCGATGGCGTGACGGTGTTCCTGGTGGAGCAGAACGCCAATCAGGCTCTGAAGATCGCTGACCGGGCCTATGTACTGGAGAATGGCCGGGTGGTGATGCAAGGTACGGGTGAAGCCTTGCTGACCGATCCGAAAGTGCGGGATGCCTACCTGGGTGGGTGATCGGGAAAAGGGCCTTCGGGCCCTTTTTTCTGGCTGGAAGGCACCTGTCGCCTGTACCGGCCTCATCGCTGGCAAGCCAGCTACCACAGGTCCGGCGCAAGCCTCCTGTGGGAGCTTGCTTGCCAGCGATAGGGCCAGTACAGGCACTACGCAGCTCTTGTTAACCTCGCCCAGTCTGCGTACCGTGGCCAGCTCTCTTGAAATGTTCTCGGAGCCCGCCCGATGCGCCTCACCCCTACCCTGCTGCTCACCGCCCTGCTGCCCCTGTTCGGCGGCTGCCAGATGCTGGCCGAGCAACCTCGCGACCCGAACATCGGCACCACGCGCATGCAGGGCGAACTCAGCGCAGGCGGCGGCCAGCTGCTGTTCAAGCCGTGCGGTGAGGCCCGTCACTTCGTGATCCGCGACGCCGGCGCCACCGCCATCCTGCAGGAAGCCGCCAACCTGGCCCATGACGCCAACGACAAGCTGTTCGCCGATGTGCGCGGCCGCCTCACCGGCAGCAAGCAGGCCACCAACGATGGCCAGCTGGAAGTCAGCCGCCTGTACCGCCTGGAACCATCCACCCGCGCCTGTGAAGACCCCAACTTCAAGCAGCTGACCCTGCGCGCCAGCGGCCACGAGCCGGAGTGGGACATCAAGGCCAGCGGCAAAGGCATGGTGCTCAACCGCGTTGGCAAAGAACCGCTGCCGCTGCCCTTCCTTGAAGAAGAAGTTCCCGGCGGCGGCCTGACCCTGACCAGCGAAGCCAACGGCCAGCACGTGGAACTGTGGGTCGCACCACAGCGTTGCGCCGACAGCGCCACCGGTGCCGTGCGCCACCTGCGCGCAGAATTGCACATCGATGGCCAGACCCTCAAAGGCTGCGGGTACTATGGCGGCGCGCGCGACAACTGATCGCCGGGCGCTTTTATCCTGCCAGTCAGGGCGGCGAACAGCTTATACTTGGCGGTTTGTGTAAAGCCGCCGGCCGCCCATGGCCGGGATACTGGACCCTGCCATGCTACGAATCACCGAACTGAAGCTGCCCCTGGACCATCCCGACGAAGCGCTGCGTGAAGCCATCGTCCAGCGCCTGGGCATCCGCGACGAGCAACTGCTCAGCTTCAACCTGTTCAAGCGCAGCTACGATGCGCGCAAGAAGAACAGCGAACTGCTGTTCATCTACACCATCGACCTTGAGGCCAGCAACGAAGCCGAGCTGCTGCACACGTTCGCCGACGATCGCAACATCGGGCCGGCCCCGGACGTGACCTACAAATTCGTCGGCCAGGCCCCGGCCGGCCTGCAGGAACGCCCGATCGTGGTCGGCTTCGGCCCCTGCGGCATCTTCGCCGGCCTGTTGCTGGCGCAGATGGGCTTCAAGCCGATCATCCTCGAGCGCGGCAAGGAAGTGCGCCAGCGCACCAAGGACACCTGGGGCCTGTGGCGCAAGAGCGTGCTCAACCCCGAGTCCAACGTGCAGTTCGGCGAAGGCGGCGCAGGCACCTTCTCCGACGGCAAGCTGTACAGCCAGATCAAGGACCCGCAGCATCATGGCCGCAAGGTTCTGGAAGAGTTCGTCAAGGCTGGCGCACCGGAAGAGATCCTGTACATCAACAAACCCCACATCGGTACCTTCCGCCTGACCGGCATGGTCGAGCAGATGCGTCAGGACATGATCGCCCTGGGTGCCGAAGTGCGATTCCAGGAGAAGGTCACCGACCTGTTGCTGGAAGATGGCCAACTGACCGGTGTGGTGCTGGAGAGCGGCGAACAGCTGCACTCGCGCCATGTGGTCCTGGCCCTGGGCCACAGCGCCCGCGACACGTTCCGCATGCTCCACGCCAAGGGCGTGTACATGGAGGCCAAGCCGTTCTCCGTCGGTTTCCGTATCGAACACCCGCAAACGCTGATCGACAAGGCACGTCTGGGCAAATATGCCGGCCACCCGAAACTCGGTGCGGCCGACTACAAGCTGGTTTACCACGCCAAGAACGGCCGCTCGGTCTACAGCTTCTGCATGTGCCCAGGCGGCACCGTGGTCGCTGCCACCAGCGAGCCGGGCCGGGTTGTGACCAATGGCATGAGCCAGTACTCGCGCAACGAGCGCAACGCCAACTCCGGCATCGTGGTGGGCATCGACCCCGAGCGCGACTACCCGGGTGGCCCGCTGGCGGGTATCGAGCTGCAGGAACGCCTGGAGGCCCACGCTTATGTCATGGGCGGCAGCAACTACCAGGCACCGGCCCAGTTGGTCGGTGATTTCGTCGCAGGCAAACCGTCCACGGCCCTGGGCAGTGTCGAACCGTCGTACAAGCCGGGCGTGACCCTGGGCGACCTGGCCCCCAGCCTGCCAGACTTCGCCATCGAGGCAATTCGCGAAGCGCTGCCGGCGTTCGATCGGCAGATCAAGGGCTACAACCTGCATGACGCGGTACTGACCGGTATCGAGACGCGCACTTCTTCACCGCTGCGCATTACCCGTGGCGAGGATTACCAGAGCCTGAACCTCAAGGGGCTGTTCCCGGCGGGTGAAGGTGCGGGGTATGCCGGGGGAATTCTTTCGGCCGGTGTCGATGGTATTCGCATTGCCGAAGCGGTCGCGCGGGATATGCTCGGGCTGTAACACCTGCACGGGCCTCATCGCCGGCCCCCACAAGCGCTGTGCTGCGGCGATCAGCTTGTGGGAGCCGGCTTGCCGGCGATGAGGCCACGACAGACAAAACAAAACCCCGAACGGCCCAGGCCTGCTCGGGGTTTTGTTTGTCGGCAGCTATCAGTGAGTGACGCGACTGGTACCGTCGACAGTCATGATGCGCACGCGCTCGCCCACACGGAACACTTCGTTCTCTTGTACAGCCTGCACATAGGCACGCATGCTGCCGTCGTCTTCGCGCACGGTGATTTCCACACCCTGGGTGCGGGTGATGCCTTCCTCGGCGGCGGAGCCCGCCAGGCCACCGGCCACGGCACCAATTACCGCAGCGACAATGCTGCCACGGCCGCCACCTACGGCGCTGCCGGCTACACCACCGACAATGGCGCCAGCACCACCGCCGATCGGCGTCTTGGTGCCCTCGATCTTGACTGGGCGCAGGGCCTCGATGGTACCCATGCGCACGGTCTGCACGCGGCGGGCCTCATCACGGGAGTAGCTGTCGCCCGTCAGGCTCGAGGCACAGCCTCCCAGCAACAACGACATGGCGGTGAAGGTCGCCACCAGCAAAGCGGATTTACGCATGGGTAAAGTCTCCATAAATTCAGGTGTCCATTAGACGCCGCCCCCAGGCAACTGTCACGGCACAGACGTAACAAATTTGTATTCATTCAGCGCCGGTACAGCTAGCACAGGCTATCCCCCAGGCCTTGAACATCAGACCAAGGATAGCCATGGATTACTGCATCGTCGTGCTGGACGGTCGCAAGGCCTTGGCCAGGCAACGGAAGAAAGGGCCGCGATGCGGCCCAGGTAGGTTCAGGGAGCCAGCCGCTCGCGCAGCCACTGCCCATCGACCAGTCGGTAGTTCAGGCGGTCGTGCAGGCGGCTGGTGCGCCCCTGCCAGAACTCGACGCGCTCGGGCAGCAGGCGATAACCGCCCCAATGCTCGGGGCAATGTGGCTGCGTATCGGAGAAGCGCGCTTCAGTCGCCTTGACCAGCCCTTCAAGCTCCTCACGGCCCGCGATCACCCGGCTCTGTGGCGAAGCCCAGGCGCCCAGGCGGCTACCCAGCGGTCGCACCTGGTAATAATCGTCCGATTCCTTGGCCGTGACCTTTTCCACCCGTCCTTCGATCCGCACCTGGCGCTCCAGTGCCGGCCAGAAGAAGGTCATGGCAGCGAAAGGGTTCGCCAGCAATTGCTGACCCTTGGCACTGTCGTAGTTGGTGAAGAAGGTGAAACCACGGTCGTCGAGCCCCTTGAGCAGCAGTACGCGGCAATGGGGGCGGCCTTCGCCATCGACAGTGGCGATGGTCATGGCATTGGCCTCGACCGGTGGCTGCTCGGTTTTCACCGCGTCGGCGAACCACTGGTGGAACAGAGCGAACGGCTCCCCCGGAGCCTGGGCTTCGGCCAGGCCATCACGGGTGTAATCGCGCCGCATATCGGCCAGGGATTGGGTCATGGCTGCGTTTCCTTGACGATCAGTTGGTCTTCGCAGGGCTGTTGGCGGCTACCTTCTTGTCAGCAGTGGCAGCTTTCTTGGCCGCAGGCTTGGCAGGCGCGGCTTTCTTCTTGGCAGTGGCCTTGGCTGCCGGCTTGGCGGCGGTTTTCTTCGCGGCTGGCTTGGCTGGGGCCTTGGCAGCTGGCTTGGCGTCGGCAGCCTTGGCGGCGGGCGCCTTGGCATCCTGGACGGCTACCATGGCCGCCGGGGTCGGGGCCGGAGCGGCCTGCTGGTACTTGGCCAGCAGTGCAACCATAGTGTTCTGCGGGGTCAGCAGCATTTCAACGCGACGGTTGAGGGCGCGGCCTTCGGCACTGTCATTGGCAGCGCGCGGCATTTCCGCGCCCATGCCCTTGAGGGTCAAACGGTCACGTTGCAAGCCGCTCAGGCGGAAAATCGCAGAAACCGATGCGGCCCGCTCCAGGCTCAGCTTCTGGTTGGCTGCCGCCACGCCACTGCTGTCGGCATGGCCGAGCACCAGTACGGCAGTCTTGGGGTCGCCCTCGACGGTCTTGGCGACGCGGGTGATCGGGCCCAAGGTCATCGGCAGCAACATGTTCGGCCGATCCGGGTTGTACGAACCGTCGACAGGGATGGTCACCGCCAGCACGTTGTCGCGGCGCTCGAGCTGCAACTTGCTGTCCTTGATAGCTTCGCGCAGCTTCGGCTCGTATTCGTCGAGCCAGGCCTGGGTGGCTTTCTGGTCGATCTTCGGTACCGCTGGCCCCTTGGCCTGCTTGTCGTCACCACCGAATGGCCACCACCAGTGGCTGGCACTTTCCGACTTGGCGTCGGCCTTGGCGACGTTTTCGTTGACGGCTTGCTTCACTTCCTGTTCTGCGACCTTGTCCGAACCGAAGGGCCACCAGCTGCTGGACTCGCCCTTCGCTGCATCCGGAGAGTGGCTGGCACAGCCGGTCATGGCGGTCAGGCACAGCGCGAGTGCTAAGGTTTTATGTGAAGACATCAGCGATACACCATGAATTAAAAAGAAATTTTGCCAATGCACTGCAGGCATTGGCATTCAGGATAGTCAAAGGGTGCGGGCATTACCCGCGTTACCCGATCAAAGGCATGTGCCAAGGACCCGTACCAACTGTTGGGCTCTAGGGTCCATAAGCACGTATGGGCCGAGGGTATTGACCACGAAACCGAAGGCCACATCGTGCTCCGGGTCGGCGAAACCGACCGACCCTCCAGCGCCGGGGTGGCCGAAGGCACGGGCACCCAGGCCGAAGGTGGCGTTGGCCACATCGGGCTGGTCGAGCATGCAACCCAGGCCGAAGCGGGTCTGGGTCAGCAATGTACGATCCTGACCGAGGCTGTGTTCGCGGGTCAGTTCGTCGAGCAACTCGGATTCCAGCAAGCTGCCGTCGAGCAGGCCGGCATAGAAGCCTGCCAGGCTGCGGGCGTTGCCGTGGCCATTAGCCGCGGGCTGCTGCATGCGCCGCCACTCCGGTTTGTTGGTGCTGGTGAGGATCGCCGGCGGGTTGGTAAAGGCACGGGTCGACAAAGCCTCTGGCTCTCGCATGGTCACCTGCAGCAGGCGCTGGGCTGCGGCATCGCCTGCGTTGCCTTTGCCACGTGCGATATGCGCCACCCGATGGAATTCTTCGTCCGCCAGGCCGATATGGAAGTCCAGCCCCAGTGGGCGTGCGGTACGGGCGACAATCGACTCGCCCGGGCCACGGCCGTCGACACGTCGGATCAGCTCGCCGACCAACCAGCCGTAGGTGATGGCGGCATAGCCATGTTCGGTGCCGGGCGTCCACCAAGGTGTTTCAGCAGCCAGGGCATCGACCATCGCCTGCCAGTCGTACAGCGCCTCTGCCGGCAGCAACTCACGGATGGCCGGAAGGCCAGCGCGGTGGCTGAGCAACTGGCGAAGGGTGATGCCTTGCTTGCCCGCCTGGGCGAACTCGGGCCAGTAACGTGCCACCGGAACATCCAGAGCCAGCTTGCCCTCGCCCACCAGTTGCAGGGCGGTAACGGCCGCGAAGGTCTTGGTGCAGGAGAACAGGTTGGCAATGGTATCGCTGTGCCACGCTTGCTGGCCGTCCTTGTCGGCGCTGCCCGCCCACAGGTCGATCACGGTTTCGCCACCGACCTGGATGCACAACGCCGCACCGCGCTCCTGGGGATCATCGAACAATGCCGCGAACGCTTCGCGCACTGCCTCGAACTTCAGCTCATAGTGACCCTGAATCTGCACCCGCCTGTTCTCCGTACGACCTGGCTGGAAAAGGCGTGCATTGTTTCAGTAGTTAAGGGTTTTGCCTACTGGGCAGGGTCGGATGGTAATACGGAATATGTCCCTCAACGAGGGACTTGGCCGTACTGACAACCTCAAGGAGCCGATTTCTCAAGCTGGCCGCTTAACTGACCAACGGCCGCCAAGTTGCTTTTGCGCACCGCCTCGACAAACCCTGCATAAGGCACGTCAGTGATCGCCACCAGGCCCAGATGACCATTTTCGCCATCGAGCAAGCGGCCACTGGCAGGTTGGTCAAGATACTGGAACCAGTGCGCGCCCACGATCATCGGCTGGGCCAGGGCCGCCTTGAGGAAGTTGCCATAGGCCGGCCCACGGTCCTCTTCTCGCGCCACTTCCACAGGCCCGGGCCAGAATGGACCGCGGTCGCGGGAACCGAACTGGAACTCCGATACCAGCACAGGCTTGTCCAGTTCGGCCAGGCGGGAGAAGTCGTAGCCGTCTTCCGGCTTGAGGGTGTAGAAGTTGAAACTCAGCACATCACAGAACTCAGCGCAGGCCTTCACTGCCTCCGGCGTGCTCACGGCGTAGCGACCGCCCAGTAGCAGGTGGTTGGGAGCATGCCATTTCAGCGAGTCGGAAATGGTCTTGAAGTAGGTTTGCGCGAACACTTCCTGGAAGTACTGGTAGTCGCGCTCGATTTCCGGGTGTTCAGGGTTGGGCAGTGGCGCCTCGAAACCTGGGTCTTCCATCAGTTCCCACGCCGGCAGGTCGATGCCCCAGGCCTTGGACAAGCCTTCCTGGTTGCGATACTTGTCGCGCAACTGCTTGAGGAACGCGCGCTTGGCCGGCACATCGGTGGTCAGGCGCAGGGTGCCGTAGGCCAGGCCGTAACGCGCCTTGGGGTCGTTACCCGGCGCCGCCCAGGCCAGTTCGTTGTCGGCGAAGTAACCGATCAGCCAGGGGTCGTCACGGTGATCGCGGGCAGCAATGGCCACGGCGCGTTCGGTGGCCATGGCGAAGCGTGGGTCGAAGGGGTCCGGCATGCGGCCCCACCAGTCCATGCCGGTGCTGATGCTGGCGTAATCGCCGACAATCGACAGCGGCAGGGTATAGGGCACACGCTTTGCCTGGGCCAAGGCCGGGTCGCTCCAGTTACCCAGGGTGTTGAAGCCCCAGGCTTGCAAACGGTCGAGCGTATGGGCCTGCCAGCGGGCATTGTCCAGTGCAGGTGGCGGGCAGTCGGCCCCCGGTTGCCCGTCCACGGGTGCGCACGGCTTGCCGTAGGTGCGCTGGATGTTGGCGGCATAGAAGTCGAACCAACGCCCCTGCTTGAATCCACGCCCTTGAGAGGAAGCGTTGCCATCGTCGTTGTTGCCCTCACCATAGAAGGCAGCCAGCGCGTCGGCTTGGTCCGGCAAGCCAGCGAACATGCCTTCGCGGCCGGCGACATAAGTTCGACCGCCATCGGCGGCCACGGCATTGACGCCCAGGGAATAGAACGGGTGGCCATCAGGCGTTACCAGGTACCAACGGCCATCGCGTTTCTCGGTGCGGAAAAAACCCTTGGCATCGAACCCAGGCCCGGCCAGCAGGCCACCGTAGGTATCCAGCGGCTGTTTTGCACGCTCAGCCAGCCAGCCCTTGAGCTGCTGCTGCTCACGGCCATCGGCGGCCTTGAGCTGTTCGTCACTGACAATTCTTTCGGGCCAGCGGCCACGGGTGGACTGGCCGTAGGCATCGATCAGTTCATGGTAGGCCGCCTGGTAGGCCAGATCGTCGTCCTGGATGCCAACCTTTTCGATCAGCAGGTTCTGCGCAACCTTGGGGGCCGGGATACTCAGGCTCACGGAAGCCACTTGCGCGAGGTCGATCTCGCCTGCGCTGCTGGCCAACAAAAGGCGCTGGCCTTCATGGACCCACGGCATCGGTGGGCCAGCACGCATACCCTGGCTCAGCGGCGAACTGGCCTTGAGCGGCACCATGACGGTTTGCGCGGGCCCGGCCGGCAGGTCTATGCGGCTGGTCAGGGTACGGCCATCGCTGCCCAGCACCGTGACATCGACGGTCAACGCCCAGTCCATGGCACTTTGCATGCGCAAGGTCAGGAACTGACCGGCCGACCAATCCCATACACCCTCCTGCGGGCTCAGGCGCAAGGTTGGCCGCTCGACCGGGTTGAACACCACGCGCCGTAGCACCTCGCCTTCCGTGGTCTGCTCCGCGTTGTACTGCGGCATGCCAGTCCCTTCGGTCGCCACCGTGACCACCGAGGCCGGGCGCACGAAGCTGAACAGCGTCTGCTGTCCAGCCAGCAGTGGCGTGCTGAGCAACAGGGTGAGTACAGCAGGCAAGGTGCGACGGATCATAGGGCTCAGGCTCTCCTTTCAGGCCCGTTCGGGCCCGCGACTGAGTGATGGACAACGGGCCGGCGCAGCATGCTCCGGCCGTCAGGAAATCTCCCGCCGGAAGGGCGGCAGCGCATTGAGAATAGCCTTGCCGTAGCGCTGGGTGACCAGACGCCGATCGAGCAGGGTGATAACGCCACGGTCCTGCTCGGTCCGCAGCAGGCGGCCACAGGCCTGGATCAGTTTCAGTGAGGCATCGGGTACGGATATTTCCATGAACGGGTTGCCGCCACGGGCTTCGATCCACTCGGCCAGGGCCGCTTCGACCGGGTCGTCCGGCACCGAGAAGGGAATCTTGGCGATCACCACGTGTTCACAGTAGGCCCCTGGCAAGTCGACACCTTCGGCGAAGCTGGCCAGGCCGAACAGCACGCTGTGCTGGCCATCGTCGACCCGTGCCTTGTGCTTGTTCAGGGTTTCCTGCTTGGACAGATTGCCCTGGATCAGCACCAGCTTGCGCCAATCGCGGTCCAGGCCGTCGAACACGTCCTGCATCTGTTTGCGCGAGGAGAACAGCACCAAAGCGCCGCGGGCGTCTTCGACGATGGCAGGCAGTTCGCGGATGATCGCCGCGGTGTGCGCGGCTGCATCACGTGGGTCGGCCTTGAGGTCGGGCACCCGCAGCAGGCCGGCGTCACCGTGCACGAACGGGCTGGGCACCACGCAGGTGACAGCATCACGCGGCAAGCCCGAACGCATGCGGAAGCGGTCAAACTTGCCCAGTGCGGTGAGCGTTGCGGAAGTCACCAGGGCACCATGGGCCACATTCCACAAACTGCGGCGCAGCATCTCGGCGGCGAGGATGGGGCTTGCGTTGACCTCGATGTCGAACAGCGCCCCGCTCTCGGCAAGGGTTAGCCAGCGCGCCATGGGCGGGCTGTCCTGTGGGTCTTCGGCGGTGAAGGCGGTCCACAGTTCCCAATTGCCCTGGGCCCGGGTGACCAGGCTGCCGAACAGTGGGTACCACTCCTCGGCCTGGTGGCTGGCGATGCCGATGTTGACCTCGCCGTCCATGCCTTCCTTGAGCAGGTCGGCCAGGCGCGTGAACAGGTCGTTGAGCCGGGCAAAGCCTTTTTTCAGTTCGATGCCGACTTCGCGGATCTGCTCCGGCACCACGCCGCCTTCGAAGCGATAGCGTGGACGCTCGCGCCCCTCGGTATCTTCGCTGGGGCGGAAGTCGGCAACCTGCTCGCACAAGGTGAACATGAACTGCTGCTGGGTGCGGATTTCCCGCGCCAGTTCCGGCACCTGCTCGATCAGTTTGCCCAGGTCGCCTGGCAAAGGATGCTGGGCGAGCAGCTTGGTGAGGTTCTTGGCGGTCTGCTCCAGCCAGTCGGCAGTGGAGCGCAAGCGCGAATAGTGGGCGAAGTGGCCGATGGCCTTGTCTGGCAGGTGGTGGCCTTCGTCGAACACGTAGATGGTGTCACGCGGGTCAGGCAGTACCGCACCACCGCCCAGGGCCAAGTCGGCCAGGACCATGTCGTGGTTGGTGACGATCACATCGACCTTGCCCATGCCTTCGCGGGCCTTGTAGAACACGCACTGCTGGAAGTTCGGGCAATGGCGCCCGGTGCACTGGCTGTGGTCGGTGGTCAGGCGCGCCCAGTCCTGGTCCTCCAGGGCTTCGGACCAGCTGTCGCGGTCACCGTCCCAACGGTTGCCGGCCAGCTTCTCGATCATGCTGTTGAACAGCTTCTGGCTGCGCTCGTCCACTTCGATGTGGAAGCCCTCTTCCTCGAACAGCTGGGCAGTGGCCGACTGTGCGTGGCCCTCCTGCAGCAGGATGTCGAGCTTGGACAGGCACAGGTAGCGGCCGCGGCCCTTGGCCAGGGCGAAGCTGAAGTTCAGGCCACTGCTGCGCATCAGGTCGGGCAGGTCCTTGAAGACGATCTGTTCCTGCAGTGCCACGGTCGCGGTAGCGATCACCAGGCGCTTGCCGGCGGCCTTGGCGGCCGGAATCGCGGCCAGGCTGTAGGCCACCGTCTTGCCGGTACCGGTACCCGCCTCTACCGCGACTACGGCAGGCTCGCCGGCACGACGGCCTTCTTCGTCGCAGGCGATGTCGCCAAGCACCTTGGCCACTTCGGCGATCATCAGGCGCTGGCCATAACGCGGCTTGAGGCTCTTGGCTTCGAGAAAACGCGAGTAGGCGCCCTGGATGGTGGCTTTGAGTTCGTTGCTGATCATGGTCTGCAGGCGCCCGGAGGGCTGGATATATTTTCAGTGTTTCGCATGGGGCGGCTATCATACCCCGCTATTGCCCTTTGTGCCGCATGGAGATCCAGATGCTCGCCTTTGCCCTGCCCTACACATTGCATGTCCTGGCCGCCCTGGTGTGGGTCGGTGGCATGTTCTTCGCCTGGCTGGTGCTACGCCCGGCAACGGTTGCAGCCCTTGAGGGGCCAGCCCGGCTGCGACTCTGGGTGGAAGTTTTCCGACGGTTCTTCAGATGGGTCTGGCTGGCAGTGGCCATTCTGGCGATAAGTGGTATCGGCATGTTGCACATGCGTTTCAACGGCTTCGAGACAGCCCCGAAATACATTCACGTGATGATCGGCGGCGGCATTGCCATGTTCGCGCTGTTCATGCGCATCCAGGCATTGCTGCTGCCAGAGCTGAAAACAGCGGTGCAGGCTGAAGACTGGGCTGCCGGGGCTGCCGTGTTGGGCCGGATTCGTCGGATGGTCGGGGTCAACCTGTTGCTGGGGCTGGCCGTGGTGGCAGTGGCCAGCTCGCGGCTACTGATGTAACACGCTTCAGCCACGCCGCGGCAGCTCAGGCTGTCGCGGTATCGACATAACGTGGAATATCCCTGTCAGCAATATCTGCAACCGATCGAACCAGCGATGACTGCGCCCCCGCAGGCTGCCATTGAAGAACAACACTTCCAGCACATGCAGGCCCAGCACCGCGATACCTGCGGCATTGATCAACAGGTTGAACGGCAACGGTTGCGGCATGAGCCGGTTGAACAGCACCACGCCCCAGAACGCCACCGTCAGGACCTTGCCCAGGCCCAGGATGAATTTCATCTGCCGCCCCCTTCTCGTGGTCAATTGAGGTGCAAGTCGACCCGACGGTTGTGCGCGCGCCCTTCCTCGGTATCGTTTTCCGCCACCGGTTCGCTGGCCCCTCGTCCTTCACTGGTGACCTTCTGAGGTGCCAGGCCCTGGCTGATCAGGTACTCGGCAACGCTGGCGGCGCGCCGTTCGGAAAGCACCTGATTGTAACTGTCGGAGCCGACATTGTCGGTGTGGCCAACCACCCTGATGCGCGTGACACCCAACTCGTTGAGCCTCGGCAGCAAGCTTTGCAGCCGCTGCTGACTGCCGGTCGTAAGGTCTGCGGAGTTGAACGCGAACATCACCTGGCCTTGATCGTCGAGGGAAATCACCTCTGGCTTCGGTTCAGGCGCAGGCTGGCTCGGCGGGTATTGCGGCAACGGGCAACCCATGTGGTCGACTTCGGTATTGGCCGGCGTGTCGGGGCAGCGATCACCGCGATCGAACACCCCATCACCGTCCTCGTCACCATCTTGGGCGTAGCAGATGAGCCCGCCTGCAATGGCGCCCAAGGCTCCCCCGCCTGCGGCCCAGCTCGAACTCTCGATGGCACCGAGGCCACCGCCAGCCAGGCCGCCGAGCAGGCTGCAGATCGGCCAGGTCCTTTGATTGAGGGGGGCACTGCCATCACTGTGGGTGGCGCAGCCTGAGAGTAGGCTGGTGACCATCAGCAATGGCAGCGCCGCCTTTGACATAACACTCATCATGAATGCTCCTGTGTCGTTGACCGCAACCGGCCTACAGGAGTAAAGACGCGCCCGCGCCACTTCTCAAGGCGCGGGCGCAGGCCGTCAGCGCTGGATCTTGATCTCGGTGCGACGGTTCATCGAACGCCCATCGGCCGTGGCATTGTCCGCCACTGGCTGGGTCTCGCCGGCACCGACCACCGAGACGAAGCTGGCGCGCGGAACGCCGCTCTCGATCAGGTATTCGGTCACCGAGTGTGCACGACGCTCGGACAGTTTCTGGTTGTAGCTGTCGGAGCCGACGCTGTCGGTGTGGCCGGTAACGCTGAGGCGAGCGCTTGGCGCTTCCTGCTTCAGGCGGGTAGCGATGGTGTTAAGGCGTTCCTTGTCGGCCGCAGTCAGGCGGGCGGAATCGAACTCGAAGTGCACGTCACGGATGACGATGACTTCTTCTTTCTGCACCACCACTTCCTCGACCACCGGCGCCGGCTCGGGTGGGCAGCCATTGGCATCGACCTGCACGCCGCGTGGCGTGCCCGGGCACTTGTCGCGGCTGTCTGGCACGCCATCGCCGTCTTCGTCACCATCACCGTGAGCCCAGCAGTAACCCGCCGCCAGGCCACCGCCAAGCAGCGCGCCCCAACCCGCCCACGTAGAACTTTCGATGGCGCCCAGGGCGGCACCGCCCACGCCCCCGACGGCAGCACACTTCGGCCAGTCGGTTTTTTGCAAACCTGCACAACCAGTCAACACACTGGTGAGCAGTACCAGGGGTATCGCTGTGCGTACTATGCTCATTTTGTTGCTTCTCCTAGGGGGAATCGGCATAAGACCGATCTCTGGGAGTAAAGACCGCGCAATCAATCCCTGCCAGCAATAAGCCATGTCCCGGCACATGCCCCTTTGCCCACACGCAATGGCCCGCTAGTCTTGGGCAACCTGAACGAGGATTGGCAATGACCGACGGTTTTTCCCAACGTACCCCGCAGCAGGCCCTGGCGGCCCTGCTCGAACGCTTCACACCGCAGCGTCTGCTGCTGGTGGGCACGCGCTTTCCGGCCTTGGAGGCATTCGCCCAGGCGCACCCGCACGTGATCATCGAAACTGCCGCGCCCGGCCCTCTGCCGGCTGCACTCGCCGCTCAGCGCTTCGACCTGGCGGTGCTGGTGGACTGCCTGGAACACCTGCCTAAGCGCACCGGCCTGGAACTGCTGGGGGGCATCCGCAACCTCAATGCCAGCCGCGTGGCGGTGCTGGCCGACCTGCCCGCCTGTGGCTGGCACGACACCGACTTTTTCGCCCTGGCGCTGTCTGCCAGCGAGAAATTCCGGCGCGATGAGCAGGTTCTGAGCTTGTTCACCTATGATCTACATGACTATAAGCAGGTTCCGGACTGGCTCAATGCCAAGTTCTGGGCCAATCCTGAAAACTTCGGCAAGTACTGGTGGTGATGATGAGTGTCTCGGTTTGCCCTTGTGGTAGCGGCAACCTGCTCGACGCCTGCTGCGGGCACTACCATGTCGGTACCCCGGCGCCGGACGCGCAGACGCTGATGCGCTCGCGCTACAGTGCCTATGTGCTGGGCCTGATCGATTATCTGGTGGCCACCACCCTGCCAGCCCAGCAGGCTGGCCTGGACCGCGATGCCATGGCCGCCTGGAGCGCCCAGAGCACCTGGCTTGGCCTGGAAGTGGAAAGCGCGCAGGTGCTTGGCGGCCAGCCCGAACACGCCTTCGTCACCTTCACCGCACGCTGGCATGACCAGGAGGGCGACCACCAGCATCGCGAACGGTCGGCCTTTGTCCAACACGACCGGCGCTGGTACTTCATCGATCCGACCGTCGAGCTCAAGGCAGGACGTAACGACCCCTGCCCTTGCGCGAGCGGGCAGAAGTTCAAGAAATGCTGCGCCAGCTACGTCGGTAACTGAGCATGATTGCCCAGGCCCGCCTGCTGCTGCTCGGAACCCTCCTGGCAATGCTGTCGGGCTGCGCAATCTGGGGCGATGACGACTGGCGCGACCCCGAGGTGCACCTGGTCAAGGTCGAGACCGTGAAGGCGCGCCTGCTGGAGCAGGAGTTCGTCCTGCACCTGCGCATCGACAACCCCAACGACAGCCGCCTGTTCATCCGTAACCTGAACTATTCGCTGTGGCTCAACGACCTGCTGCTGGTCGAAGATGAAGCGAGCATCTGGCGCAGCGTCGGTGGCCATGCAAGGCGCACGTTCAAGATCACGGCACGGACCAACCTGTGGCAGCACCTCAAGCCGCTGGTCAAGCTGCTCAAGAGTGACGATGAGCTGCACTACCGATTGCGCGGCGAGCTCGCCACCGGGCTGATCATCCATCGGGACCTGCACTTGTCGCGCAGTGGTGAGATAATCCCCGGTGATTTCCTACCGGAGTAACCCTGCAATGACCCAGCAACCCCATGTCCATGGCCCAGACTGCAACCACGGTCACGATCATCACCACGATCACGACCATGGCCATGTGCACGGCCCGCACTGCAACCACGGCCACCAGGAGCCGGTGCGCAACGCCCTGAAGGACGTCGGCCGCAACGACCCGTGCCCGTGCGGCAGCCAGAAGAAATTCAAGAAGTGCCACGGCGCCTGATCAGGTGCCAGGCTGCCAGCTCCGGGCTTTGCGCCTGAAGCTGGCGACCGCTGGTAAATAAAGCTTCGACGCACCTTGCACGGCGACTGCGCGCTCACTACCTTAGCGCCTTTCCAACACTGCCACGCCTTGCAGGAGCCCTTGTCATGGCCGCCCCCGTCCTTCTCCCCTTCCGCCTGCGGTTCGCCAGCGCTGCCACGCTGCTCGGCATGCTCGGGCTAGCCGGCTGCCAGATGGGTGGCTATCAGGACAGTGTGCCCCCGACTACTGGTGTGCAACCGCTCACGGGCCTGGCACAGAACGTGTCGATACGGCGCAATGCCATGGGCGCGCCGCTGATCGAAAGCAGCAGCTTCCATGACGCTCTGTTCAGCCTTGGCTATGTGCATGCCGGTGACCGCATCGAGCAGATGCTCGCCATGCGCCTGCTGGCGCAGGGCCGCCTGGCCGAGATGGCCGGCAGCGAAGCGCTGGACATCGACCGTCTGATGCGTGCGGCCAACCTCAAGCAGAACGCCTCCCAGCTGTATGCCGATGCCTCGCCACGGCTCAAGCGCTTCTTCGAAGTCTATGCCCGCGGTGTCAATGCCTACCTGTTCCGCTACCGCGACAAGCTGCCGGCCAACCTTGCCAGCAGCGGCTACCGCCCGGAGTACTGGAAGCCTGAAGATTCGGCGTTGATTTTCAGCCTGTATGCCTTCAGCCAGTCGGTGAACCTGCAGGAGGAGCTCAGCGCCCTGACCCTAGCGCAGAAAGTGGGCAGCGACAAACTCGCCTGGCTGCTGCCCGGCGCCCCGGATGAACCGTTGGCAGACGCCGAGGTGGACAAGCTCAAGGGCCTGAACCTGAACAGCCAATTGCCTGGCCTGGCAACCTTGGCCGCAGCCAGCCAGAAGCTCGCCGACCTGGGCCTGCTTGGCAGCCCGGGTTCGGCCAACCTGGCCCTGGGCCCGCAACGCAGCCGCAGCGGCAAGAGCCTGCTGGCCAGCGACAGCCGTGCCGCCTGGGCCTTGAGCCCGGTGCAGATCCATACCGGCAAGTACCAGGTCGCGGGCCTCTCGCTGCCCGGGCTGCCCATCGTGCTGGCCGGCTACAACGGCAAGCTGGCCTGGAGCAGCAGCGCGGTAATGGCCGACAACCAGGACCTGTACCTGGAGCAGTTGCGCCACCAGGGCAGCCAGGTCAGCTACCTGGCCGATGGCAAATGGCAACCGGCCCGCGCCCGCAGCGAAACCTTCTTCGTGCGTGGCCAGCGGCCGTTGCGTGAAGTGATGTACGACACCCGCCACGGCACCCTGCTCGCCCAGTCCGGCAACCCAAGCCTGGGCCTGGCGCTGAACCTGCCGCAGATCAAGGGCGACCGCAGCCTCGATGCACTGTTCGACCTGACCCGCGCACAAACGGTGGAGCGCGCCTTCGACAGCACTCGCGAAGTGGCCGCGGCAGCACTCAACTTCGTCTTCGCCGAAGCCGAACACATTGGCTGGCAAGTCAGCGGCCGTTACCCCAACCGTCGCGAAGGCCAGGGCCTGCTGCCATCGCCAGGCTGGGACGGGCGCTACGACTGGGACGGCTATGCCGACCCGATGCTCCACCCCTACGACCAGGACCCGCCAGAAGGCTGGCTCGGCCATGCCAACCAGCGCAGCCTGCCCCGCGGTTATGGCATGCAGTTGTCCAATACCTGGTATTACCCCGAGCGCGCCGAGCGCCTGGCCCAGCTGGCCGGCAATGGGCGGCATGACAGCCGCAGCCTGATGGCCCTGCAGAACGACCAGGTAACGCTGCTGGCCGACAAGCTCAAGCAGATGTTCGACGCCCCCGGCATGGCCCAGCCGCTCAAACAGGCCATCGATGCTCTGCCGCCAGCCCAGGGCGACAAGGCTCGGGACGCCTTGGCCCGCCTCAAGGCCTTCGATGGCCGCCTGAGCCCGGCCTCGGCGGATGCGGCGCTGTATGAGCTGTTCCTGCAGGAAGTCGCACGCCAGGCCTTCCTCGACGAACTCGGCCCGGAATCCGGCCCGGCCTGGCAGGCGTTCGTCAGCAACGCCCAGCTGTCCTACTCGGCCCAGGCCGACCACCTGCTCGGCCGCGAGGACAGCCCCTTCTGGGATGACCGCAGCACGCCGCAGAAGGAAGATAAACCGGCCATTCTTGCCCGCAGCCTGGCCGCAGCCGTGGATGCCGGCACCGCGCAACTGGGCGCCGATCTGCGCACCTGGCAGTGGGGCAAGCTGCACCAGTACCGTTGGCCTGCCCCGGCCTATCACGGCTTGGGCGATACCCAGAGCCGTTCGCCGCTTGCCGCGGGAGGCGACTTCAGTACTTTGGCGCTGACGCCGTACGCTTGGGGCAGCGATTTCGACACCCATCTGCCGGCTTCGGCGCGGATGATCGTCGACTTCGGCCAGGCCGAGCCGTTGCAGGTGCTGACCAGCAGCGGGCAGTCCGGCAACCCGGCCAGCGGGCATTACAGCGACGGGCTGGATGCGTGGTTCAAGGGGCGTTTCATGAGCTTGCCGCTGCAACCGCAGAACTTTGGGCGGGCGTATGGGAGTCAGCGGTTGAGCCTGGTACCGGGCAGGTAATGGCGCGGGATTGCGTGAGGTGTGACTGGCGCTCGGCGTCGATTCTCTAGTGGTCTTGAGATCGAGCGCCGCGCGCGGCGCTCGATCTCAAGACCGATAAAAATGCCATGACAAACACCGCTCCCCCACCAACACGATCCAACCCCAAGCGAACTTCCCAACCCTGGCCCCGCTCCTAACTGGTAACCCCAGCCATCAGCGCCCACGCCATGGACCTCGTAATCGCCCGCCCCGAAGGCCTGTACTGCCCGCCCGGTGATTTCTACATCGACCCCTGGCGCCCGGTTTCACGGGCAATCATCACCCACGGCCATGGCGACCATGCCCGCAGCGGTAATCGTCATTACCTGACCGCCACCCCGGGGGCCGGCATCCTGCGCAGCCGGCTGGGGCCGGACATCGACTTGCAAACCCTGGCCTATGGCGAGCGCATCCAGCACCACGGCGTCACCGTGAGCCTGCACCCGGCCGGGCATGTGCTGGGCTCGGCGCAAGTGCGTGTGGAATACGAGGGCGAAGTCTGGGTGGCTTCTGGCGACTACAAGGTCGAACCAGACGGCACCTGCGCCGCCTTCGAACCGGTGCGTTGCCACACCTTCATCACCGAGTCGACCTTCGGCCTGCCCATCTACCGATGGCCCGAGCAGGCGCAGATATTCGCGGGCATCAACAGCTGGTGGCGCAGCAACCGCGACCAGGGCAAGGCCAGCGTGTTGTTCTGTTATGCCTTCGGCAAGGCTCAGCGCATTCTCCACGGCCTGGACCCAAGCATTGGCCCGATCCTGGTGCACGGCGCGGTCGAGCCGCTGAACCGGGTGTACCGTGAGGCTGGCGTGCATTTGCCACCCACCCGTTACGCCGGCGATATCCCGCGCAACGACCCGCTCATGCGCCAAGCCGTGGTACTTGCACCGCCTTCGGCAGCCGGCAGCACTTGGATGCGGCGTTTCGGCGATTACAGCGATGCCTTCGCCAGCGGCTGGATGCTGCTGCGCGGTACGCGCCGACGCCGTGGCGTTGACCGGGGGTTCGTGCTTTCCGATCATGCCGATTGGCCGGGGCTGCTATGGGCCATCGGCCAGACCGGCGCCGAGCGGGTGATGGTCACCCATGGCTCGGTCAATGTGTTGGTGCGCTACCTCAACGAGCAGGGGCTGGATGCCCGCCCATTCGTCACCGAGTACGGCGACGAAGATGACGCGCTCATCACAGAGCCCGAGCCATGAAGGCCTTCGCCGCGCTGTACTTGCGCCTGGATGCGACCACCTCCAGCAATGCCAAGCTCGAGGCACTGCGTGACTACTTCGCCAGCGCGCCTGCCGAGGACGCGGCCTGGGCGGTGTATTTCCTGGCCGGAGGCCGGCCTCGGCAATTGGTGCCTACCCGCCTGTTGCGCGAATTGACCACGCAATTGGCCGGGCTACCCGAATGGCTGTTCGAGGAAAGCTATCAAGCGGTGGGCGACCTGGCGGAGACCATTTCCCTGGTGCTGCCGACCACCTCCCAGGGCAACGACGAAGGTCTCGCCCATTGGGTGGAAGTACATCTGCTACTGCTGCGCGGATTGCCGCCAGAGGCCATTCGACAACGGCTTCCGCCTCTGTGGGCCCAGCTCGACCGCCCGAGCCTGATGCTGTGCCTGAAGCTGATCACCGGCAGTTTCCGCGTGGGCGTGTCCAAACTCCTGGTCACTCGGGCCCTGGCACAACTGGCCGGCCTGGACAGCAAGCGCGTGGCACAGCGCCTGGTTGGCTATACCGACATCGGCCACCGCCCCACGGCAGACGACTATCAGAAACTGGTCGCTGCCGAGTCGCCCGATGAACACCTGCAGCGTGGCGGCCAGCCTTACCCGTTCTTCCTCGCACATGCCCTGCAGGCTCCCACCGAGCAGTTCGACGCCTTGCTCGGCGCACCCAGCGACTGGCAGATCGAGTGGAAGTGGGATGGCATCCGCGCCCAGGTGGTCAAGCGCGATGGGCAGCTGTGGATCTGGTCGCGCGGGGAAGAGCTGGTGACCGACCGTTTTCCAGAGCTGCACAGCCTGGTGCAGACCTTGCCGGACGGCGTCGTGCTCGATGGCGAAATCCTGGTCTGGAAGGCGGACGCCAGCAATGACATGCTGGCCGTGCAACCCTTCGCCTTGCTGCAGCAACGGATCGGGCGCAAGACGCTGGGCAAGAAACTGCTCGCCGACGCGCCGGTGATCCTGCAAGCCTACGATTTGCTGGAATGGCAAGGCGAGGACTGGCGTAACCGCCAGCAACATGAACGCCGCCAGCAACTGCAATGGTTGGTCGAAACCTATCCGCTGGCCCCCGTGCTGCTTTCGCCGTTGCTTCAAGGCGACAGCTGGGAAGCACTTGCCGAACAGCGCGAACAGTCGCGCAGCCTGGGCGTCGAAGGGCTGATGCTGAAGCAACGAGAGGCCTTGTACGGCGTGGGCCGGACCAAGGACATGGGCCTCTGGTGGAAGTGGAAGATCGACCCGTTCAGTGTCGATGCCGTGCTGATCTACGCACAGCGCGGCCATGGCCGGCGGGCCAGCCTCTACAGCGACTACACCTTTGCCGTCTGGAACGCGCCCGCCGGCACGCCGGATCGTGCCCTTGTGCCCTTCGCCAAGGCCTATTCAGGGCTCAGCGATGAAGAAATGCGCAAGGTCGATGCAATCATCCGCAAGACCACGGTGGAAACCTTCGGCCCGGTACGCAGCGTGACCCCAACCTTGGTGTTCGAACTTGGCTTCGAAGGCATTGCCTTGTCCAAGCGGCACAAGAGCGGGATTGCCGTGCGTTTTCCGCGCATGCTGCGCTGGCGACTGGACAAGCCGGTGGAGGAAGCCGATGACCTGGCCACCTTGCAGGCGCTGTTGGCCTGAAGACGAAGCAGTGAGGCACAGTGGCCGATTTTATGCTTCTATCTTTGTCGCACCGTTTTCGCCACGCCCTCAGGACCACCATGCACCATTCGACCCACGACCTGCTCTCCCCCGTACCCGGCATCAGCCGCCAATTGCACAGCTTCCACTTCGGCCCCCGCGGTGGCGCCAAGGTGTACATCCAGGCCTCGCTGCATGCCGACGAGCTGCCTGGCATGCTGGTTGCCTGGCACCTCAAGCGCCAGCTCGCCGAACTGGAACAGCAAGGCCGCCTGCGCCGGGAAATCATCCTGGTGCCCGTGGCCAACCCGGTAGGCCTGGAACAAGTGGTGCTGGACGCGCCGCTGGGGCGTTTCGAGCTGCAGAGCGGTGAGAACTTCAACCGCAAGTTCGTCGATCTTTCCGACAGCATCGGCGACCAGATCGATGGCCATCTGACCCAAGACCCCGCGCATAACCTTGCATTGATTCGCGAGTACCTGCGCCGCGGCCTCGACGCTCACCCGGCCCATACCCCCCTGCAATCGCAACGCCTGACCTTGCAGCGGCTGGCCTGCGATGCCGACCTGGTGCTGGACCTGCACTGCGACTTCGAAGCCGTCGAACACCTCTACACCACTCCCGAGGCGTGGCCCCAAGTCGAGCCACTGGCTCGCTACCTCGGTGCCCAGGCCAGCTTGCTGGCCACCGACTCCGGCGGTCAGTCATTCGACGAATGTTTCAGCCTGGTCTGGTGGCAACTGCAGCAACGCTTCGGCAAACGCTTCCCGATCCCGCTGGGCAGCGTTGCGGTGACCGTCGAACTGCGCGGCCAGGCGGACGTCAGCCACGACCTGGCGGGCAAAGACTGCCAGGCGATCCTCAATTACCTGACCCATGCCGGCGTCATCGCCGGCAACGCCGCCGCTCTGCCGCCATTGCCACGCGCCGCGACGCCGCTGGCAGCCGTGGAGCCTGTGTCGGCGCCGCTGGGGGGGTTGCTGGTGTATCACGTGCGCCCAGGCCAGCAGGTGGAGGCCGGGCAGCTGATCGCCGAAGTGATCGACCCGCTCAGCGACCGCGTCACCGCCGTGCGCGCCGCCCAGCCAGGGTTGCTCTATGCCCGTAGCGTGCGCCGCATGGCGACCGCCGGCATGGTCATCGCCCATGTCGCCGGCGAACAGGTGTTGCGCACCGGCTACCTACTGGCCAACTGACCCGGTAAAACCAATGCACGTGGCTCAAGGTCTGTAGAAGCACAACCTTGCAAGGATCACACCGCGCATGCCTGCTTCTACCGACCTTGCCACTGCCTGGTTCGCCACGCGCGGCTGGAAGCCCTTCGCCTTCCAGCGGCAGGTCTGGGCAGCCGTCGGTCGAGGCGAATCCGGGCTGCTACATGCCAGCACCGGGGCTGGCAAGACTTACGCCGTCTGGCTTGCCGCCCTGCGCGCCTTTGCCGAGCCGACACCCGAGCGCCTGCCCCCCGGGCTGCAAGTGCTATGGATCACGCCCATGCGCGCGTTGGCGGCCGATACCGCACGTGCCTTGCAAGCCCCGCTGGACGACCTTGGCCTGAACTGGACCGTAGCGGTACGCAGCGGCGATACCAGCAGTGCGGAACGCGCGCGCCAGGCTCGGCGCCTGCCGAGCGCGCTGATCACCACGCCCGAGAGCCTGACCTTGCTGCTGACCCGCGCCCAGGCCGAAAGCGACTTCGCCAGCCTGCGCTTGGTGGTGGTCGATGAATGGCACGAACTGCTTGGCAACAAACGTGGCGTTCAACTGCAACTCGCCCTCGCGTGCCTGCGGCGCTGGCGGCCAGGCCTGGTGACCTGGGGCCTTTCGGCTACGTTGGGCAACCTGCCGCATGCCCTCGACGTGCTGTTGCCCCAAGGCGGCCAACTGGTACGAGGCCGCCAGGACAAACGGCTGGTCGTCGACACCCTGCTGCCACCGGCCATCGAACGCTTCCCCTGGGCCGGGCACATGGGCCTGAAGATGCTCGACCAGGTCGCCGATGCACTCGATGCCAGTGCCAGCAGTTTAGTGTTCACCAACACCCGCGCCCAGGCCGAACTCTGGTACCAGGCCTTGCTCGATGCGCGCCCCGACTGGGCCGGGCAGATCGCCCTGCATCATGCTTCGCTGGCCCGTGCAACGCGCGACTGGGTCGAACTGAGCCTCAAGCAAGGGGCGCTCAAGGCGGTGATCTGTACTTCCAGCCTGGATCTGGGCGTGGACTTTCTGCCGGTAGAGCGGGTGTTGCAGATCGGCTCGACCAAGGGCATCGCTCGGCTCATGCAGAGAGCCGGCCGTTCAGGGCATGCGCCGGGGCGGCGTTCGCGGATCACCCTGGTACCCACCCACAGCCTGGAGCTGGTGGAAGCCGCCGCCGCGCGCGAGGCGCTGGCGGCCGGCCATATCGAGGCGCGCCGCTCGCCACGCCTGTGCATGGATGTACTGGTCCAGCATCTGGTCAGCATGGCACTGGGCGCGGGCTTTCGCCCTGCAGAACTGCTGGCGGAAGTACGCGATACCTGGGCGTTTCGCGACCTGCGCGACAGCCAGTGGCAGTGGGCACTGGGCTTCGTCTGCCAGGGTGGCAGCTCGCTCAGCGCCTACCCCGATTACCAGCGTGTCGAGGCCCACCCCGACGGCATCTGGCGGGTGGCCAGCGAACGCCTGGCACGGCGACACCGCATGGGCATCGGCACCATCGTCAGTGATGCCAGCCTGCAACTCAAGTACTGGAGCAAGGGTGGCGGTGGCAAGCACCTTGGCAGTGTCGAGGAAGCCTTCATAGCCCGCCTGCGCCCAGGCGACACGCTGGTGTTTGCCGGACGCGTGCTGGAGCTGGTTAGGGTCGAGAACATGACCGCCTACGTACGCCGCAGCACGGCTCGCAAGGCCGCCGTGGCGCGTTGGAATGGCGGGCGCATGCCGCTGTCCAGCGAACTGGCCGATGCCTTGGTCGAGCAACTGGATGCCGCTGCCCACGGCCGCTACGCCAGCCCGGAAATGCGCGCGGTGCGCCCACTGCTGGCACTGCAGGCACGCTGGTCGGCCTTGCCTACCACGCAGACACTGCTGGCCGAGACCTTGGCATCTCGGCAGGGCTGGCACCTGTTCCTGTACCCGTTTGCCGGACGCATGGCCAATTTGGGCCTGGCCAGCCTGATCGCCTGGCGAGTCAGCCGGCAGCAACCGCTCTCGGTGTCGATCGCGGTCAGCGACTATGGCTTCGAACTGCTCAGCCCAAGCCCGGTGGACTGGGCCTCCCACCTGCCCGCCGCGCTGTCCACCGAGCATTTGCTGGACGATGTATTGGCCAGTCTCAACGCTGGAGAAATGGCCTTGAGGCGCTTTCGCGAAATTGCCCAGATCGCCGGGCTGGTCTTCGGCGGCTACCCGGCTGCGCAGAAAAGCACCCGCCAGATCCAGGCTTCGAGTGGGTTGTTCTATGAGGTGTTTCGCAAACACGACGCCCACAACCTGCTGCTCGGCCAGGCTCGGGATGAAGTGTTGCGCGAAGAGCTGGAAATCGAGCGTTTGCAACGGCAATTACAGAAGATGGGCCAGTTGCAGTTGGACCTTCAAGTGTTGCAACGGCCAGGGCCGTTGGCCTTCGCACTGCTGGTGGAAGGCATGCGCGAAACGTTGAGCACGGAGAAGCTGGCGGACCGGATTGCTCGGATGGTGGCAGACCTCGAGAAAGCGGCCATGCGAGGGAATGGTGAACCATGAACAGCGCCCTGGTGGTCGAGCATTGCGGTGAGACGCTCTGGCTGCTGCCGGGCAAGGCCATCTACTGGCCCGCTCGCCAAGCGCTGCTGGTGGCCGATGTGCATATCGGCAAGGCCGCCAGTTATCGGGCGCTGCACCAACCTGTGCCCCGGGGCACCACCGACGCGACTCTGGTACGCCTGGGTGAGCTGCTGGCCACATACGATTGCAAGCAGCTGGTGATCCTTGGGGATTTCCTCCACGCCCGCACGGCGCGAGCGCCGAACACACTGGCCAAGCTGCAGGCATGGCGCGAACAGCATGCCGAGCTGCGCATCGTACTGATCCGGGGCAACCACGACCGCCACGCCGGTGACCCACCTGCCGGGTTGGCCATCGAGGTGATCGACGAACCCTGGCTGGTGGCGCCCTTCGCCTTGCAGCATGAACCCGTGCCGCACCCCCAATACCCGGTGCTGGCGGGCCATGTGCATCCGGTCTACCTGTTACGCGGGCGGGCCCGGCAGCGCCTGCGGCTCCCGTGCTTTGTGCTCGACGCCCAGGTCAGCCTGCTGCCGGCTTTCGGAGAGTTTACCGGAGGCTTTACTGTCACACCGAGCGCAGATAGCCGTGTATTCGTCACCGGCGACGGTCACGTGTGGTCGCTGAGCGGTTGATCAGGCCACCGGCGCGGGTGGTGGTTCGTCCGGCCTGATGGGATCGCCCGGTTCACTCGGTTCGGGCGGTTGAGGGGTATCGGGTTCGGGCTGGTGCGGCACCCCCCCGGCCTGCATCGGCAACGGGTGAGCCAGCAACGACCAGGGCAGCAGGCCGACCTGGTTGGGCTGCAGCACAGCCAGCTTCGCGCTGATTGCGGGATGGAGTTTCATTGGCTGCTCCTGACGAGAGCCGATGCGCCTCATGCACATCGGCACGGTTACCCGTTGGAGTGCCAAAGGCGCGGGGAATTCCCCGCGCTCGTCGGCTCAGGTACGCGGCAGGGTGACGCCGCGCTGGCCTTGGTACTTGCCACCACGGTCCTTGTAGGACACTTCGCACTCTTCATCGGATTGGAGGAAGAGCATCTGCGCCACACCTTCGTTGGCGTAGATTTTCGCCGGCAGAGTGGTGGTGTTGGAGAATTCCAGGGTCACATGGCCTTCCCACTCAGGCTCGAGCGGGGTGACGTTGACGATGATGCCGCAACGGGCATAAGTGCTCTTGCCCAGGCAGATGGTCAGCACGTTGCGCGGAATGCGGAAGTACTCGACGGTGCGGGCCAGGGCGAAGGAGTTCGGCGGGATGATGCAGACATCGCTCTTGACGTCGACGAAGCTGCCGGCATCGAAATTCTTGGGGTCGACAGTGGCCGAGTTGATGTTGGTGAACACCTTGAATTCGTCGGCGCAACGCACGTCGTAACCGTAGCTGGAGACGCCGAAGGAGATGACTCGGCTGTCCTGCTCGCCGCGCACCTGGCGCTCGACGAACGGTTCGATCATGCCGTGTTCCTGCGCCATGCGGCGAATCCACTTGTCCGATTTGATGCTCATGGCGGGGTGTCCTGAAGGGTTGCAAGGTGAAAAACAAGACGCGCATCTTACCGGTCCCAGCGCCCAGGTTAAAGTTCCACGCCGCATCCCGCGCCGGACGGGGCTTGCGGCCGCCGCCGATCTGAATTTCATCAAAGGCCATCTTGGAGATTGGCAGGTTGCGGAAAGTGGGTTAAGGTGACGCCACTGTGCTGCACGTGACACCGAGAATCTCTAGTTTGATGCACGATCCTGATCGGCCCATCGCTGAATTTTCTGCTCTCTTTGCGCTCAGTCCCGGCCAGGGATTTTCCTGACCGTTTTCAACTTTATCCAAGGAGACAGAAAAATGTCCAACCGTCAATCCGGTGTTGTTAAGTGGTTCAACGATGAGAAAGGCTACGGCTTCATCACTCCTCAGTCGGGCGATGACCTGTTCGTGCACTTCAAAGCCATCCAAGCTGACGGCTTCAAAACCCTGAAAGAAGGCCAGGCTGTTACTTTCGTCGCTACCCGCGGCCAGAAAGGCATGCAGGCTGAAGAAGTTCAAATCGCCTAAGTCGATTTAGCTTCCTAGCTTTCAAAAAAACCCGCCTTCTGGCGGGTTTTTTTATGCCTGCGTCAAACACAGCCCACAAGCATTGAAATAGTACCTCTCCCTGTGGGAGCCGGCTTGCCGGCGATAGGAACCGAAGGGGCATTCGCCTGCCTCTGCCTCATCGCCGGCAAGCCGGCTCCCACATCGATCGCACTGGCCTGTGACCCTGCGCAATCGACCGGTCAATCTTCGCTGATGGTGATGCTCGGCATCGCCGGCGCTGCCGCTTCCTGCAACACGATGCGCGCGCCCACCTGACGGGCCAGCTCCTGATACACCATGGCGATCTGGCTTTCCGGCTCGGCGATCGCCGTCGGTTTGCCGCTGTCGGCCTGCTCACGGATCACCATCGACAATGGCAACGAGGCCAGTAGCTCGACGCCGTACTGCGCCGCCAGCTTCTCGCCGCCGCCTTCGCCGAACAGGTGCTCGGCGTGGCCGCAGTTCGAGCAGATGTGCACCGCCATGTTCTCCACCACGCCCAGCACGGGAATGTTGACCTTGCGGAACATCTCCACGCCTTTCTTGGCATCGAGCAGGGCCAGGTCCTGTGGCGTGGTGACGATCACCGAGCCGGCCACCGGCACTTTCTGCGCCAGGGTAAGCTGAATGTCACCGGTACCTGGCGGCATGTCGATCACCAGGTAGTCGAGGTCGTCCCAGGCCGTTTGGGTCACCAACTGCAACAACGCCCCCGATACCATCGGGCCACGCCAGACCATGGGCGTGTTGTCGTCGGTGAGGAAGGCCATGGACATGACCTCCACGCCATGGGCCTTGATCGGCACGAACCACTTCTGTTCGCGAATCTGTGGGCGAGTACCTTCGGCGATACCGAACATCACACCTTGGCTAGGGCCATAGATGTCGGCGTCGAGAATACCGACGCGAGCACCTTCGCGCGCCAGCGCAAGCGCCAGGTTGGCGGCGGTAGTCGACTTGCCGACTCCGCCCTTGCCCGAGGCCACGGCGACGATGTTCTTGACGTTGCCCAGGGCCGGCACCTGCGCCTGCGCCTTGTGCGCAGCGACCACGCAGTCGATCGACACCTGAGCCGAGGCGACGCCATCAAGGTTCTCGATCGCGGTCTGCAGCACCTGGGCCCAGCCATTCTTGAACAGGCCGGCGGCATAACCGAGCTGCAACTGCACAGCAACCTGACCGCCCTGGATATCGATGGCGCGCACGCAACCGGCGCTGACCGGGTCCAGGTTCAGGTAGGGGTCGGTGTACTGGCGAAGCACGCCTTCGACGGCGGCGCGGGTGACGACACTCATGGAGACTCCCATTGGCAAACTGAATGTGAAACAGACGCCTATCCTAACCCGTCAATCGTCAGCAGATGCGTGCACGGGGTGAAATATATTCGCGAGCCCTTTATAGTGGCCGATCACCCTCATTTTTACCCGAGCCGAATAAGTAGCCGAGCCACCATGTCCGAGCCACGTCAGATTCTCGTTACCAGCGCCCTGCCCTACGCCAATGGATCCATCCACCTTGGCCATATGCTCGAGTACATCCAGACGGACATGTGGGTTCGCTTCCAGAAGCTGCGCGGCAACCAGTGCATCTACGTCTGTGCCGACGACGCCCATGGTTCGGCCATCATGCTGCGCGCCGAGAAGGAAGGCATCACGCCCGAGCAGCTGATCGCCAGTGTGCAAGCCGAGCACAGCCGCGACTTCGCCGACTTCCTGGTGGACTTCGACAATTTCCACTCCACCCACAGCGAAGAGAACCGCGAGCTGTCCAGCCTGATCTACTCGCGCCTGCGCGAAGCCGGGCACATCGCCACCCGTTCTGTGACCCAGTACTTCGACCCGGAAAAGGGCATGTTCCTGGCCGACCGTTTCATCAAGGGCACCTGCCCCAAGTGTGCGGCCGAAGACCAGTACGGCGATAACTGCGAGAAATGCGGTGCCACCTACGCCCCGACCGAGCTGAAGAACCCGAAATCGGCGATTTCCGGTGCCACGCCGGTACTGCGCGACTCCCAGCACTTCTTCTTCAAGCTGCCGGACTTCCAGGCCATGCTGCAGCAGTGGACCCGCAGCGGCACCCTGCAGGACGCCGTGGCCAACAAGCTCGCCGAGTGGCTGGACTCGGGCCTTCAGGAGTGGGACATCTCGCGTGACGCGCCGTACTTCGGCTTCGAGATCCCTGGCGAGCCGGGCAAGTACTTCTACGTCTGGCTGGACGCGCCGATCGGCTACATGGCCAGCTTCAAGCATCTCTGCGCACGCCGCCCGGAGCTGGACTTCGATGCCTTCTGGAACGAAGGCTCCAAGGCCGAGCTGTACCACTTCATCGGCAAGGACATCGTCAACTTCCACGCCCTGTTCTGGCCAGCCATGCTCGAAGGCGCGGGCTTCCGCAAGCCGACCGCGGTCAACGTACACGGCTACCTGACGGTCAACGGCGCCAAGATGTCCAAGTCGCGCGGCACTTTCATCAAGGCCCGCACCTACCTGGATCACCTGCAGCCGGAATACCTGCGCTACTACTACGCAGCCAAGCTCGGCCGTGGCGTCGACGACCTCGACCTGAACCTCGAGGACTTCGTGCAGAAGGTCAACTCGGACCTGGTCGGCAAGGTGGTGAACATCGCCAGCCGCTGCGCAGGCTTCATTCACAAAGGCAATGAAGGCGTCATGGTTGCAGGCGATGCCGCACCGGAACTGACCGAAGCCTTCCTCGCCGCAGCCCCTTCCATTGCCGACGCCTACGAAGGCCGCGACTTTGGTCGTGCCATGCGCGAAATCATGGCCCTGGCCGACCGCGCCAATGCCTGGATTGCCGACAAGGCGCCGTGGTCGCTGGCCAAGCAGGAAGGCAAGCAGGACGAAGTGCAGGCGATCTGCGCCCAGGGCATCAACCTGTTCCGTCAGCTGGTGATCTTCCTCAAGCCAGTGCTGCCATTGCTGGCCGCCGACGCCGAAGCCTTCCTCAATGTCGCGCCGCTGACCTGGAACGATCACCAATCGCGCCTGGAAAACCATCAGCTCAACCCGTTCAAGGCCCTGATGAGCCGTATCGAACCGGCCAAGGTCGAAGCCATGGTCGCCGCCAGCAAGGAAGACCTGCTGGCAGCCGAAGCCAAGGCTCCGGCCGGCAATGGCGAACTGGCCAAGGACCCACTGTCGGCAGAAATCGAGTTCGACACCTTCGCCGCCGTCGACTTGCGCGTGGCGCTGATCGTCAAGGCTGAAGCGGTGCCGGGCGCTGACAAGCTGCTGCAACTGACCCTGGATATCGGCGACGAGCGTCGCAATGTGTTCTCGGGTATCAAGTCGGCGTATCCGGACCCGTCCAAGCTCGAAGGTCGCCTGACCATGATGGTGGCCAACCTCAAACCACGCAAAATGCGCTTTGGCGTGTCCGAAGGCATGGTCATGGCCGCCGGCCCAGGCGGCGAAGAGATCTACCTCCTCAGCCCTGACAGCGGTGCCAAACCAGGCCAGCGCATCAAGTAAGACCTTCTGCCCCGGCCTTAGCGCCGGGGCATTCATTTTCCCCTTCGTATGGCCGGACGCGCAGGCGAATCATGGCTATCGTCATCTACATGAACGATCACGTCCTGGTTCTGGTCAGTGCTGCGCTGATCAGCCACCTGTTCCTGCAACAACAGCCGCTGTCACGCCTGCGCATGCATGTGGGCGGCATGGCGGGCGCACTGACGACCGCCTTTGGCATTCCCCTGGCGCAACTGCTGGAACGCTGGGTGGTTGCACCCTGGCAAATCGAAGCATTGCGCCTGTTCCTGCTCCTGCCCTGGTTGGCTCTGCTGGCGTGGGGCGTGGTGCAAACCCTGTCAAGATTGCGCCCCCAGTGGCCCACCGAAGGGCTGATGCTGCCCATGCTGGGCAACGCCGTTGTGCTGGGTTTGGCACTGCAGACCATGGACGCACAAGGAAACTGGTTTGCAACCTTGGGCTGCAGCGTACTGGCGGGGCTTGGTTTCTGGCTGGCCCTGGCATTGTTCGACGACCTGCTACAACGCAGCGAGCACGCAGACGTCCCTATTGCGTTGCGTGGCCTGCCCATCACGCTGCTCGGTGCCGGCGTGATGGCCATGGCGTTCTCGGGCTTCAACGGACTATTCACACCATGAAGCTGACTCAGCGAATCGACGTTCTGCGGCGGCACGACCATGGCCTTACCTGACCCACGCCTGCGCAACGCCATGGGCCTGGTGCTGCTGGCCTGCATCCCAGGGCTGCTGGCATCGTTCTGGCTGCACGGCTGGGGCCTGCTGTTCAGCCTGGCGCTGTGCGTCAGCAGCGCGCTGTGCTGCGAAGCCGCCCTGCTGGCGTTGCGCGGTCAACCTGTGGCCAGCGCCCTGAACGACGGCAGCGCCCTGGTTACCGCGATGCTGCTCGCCGTCGCCCTGCCCACCCAGGCGCCCTGGTGGCTGCCGATGACGGCCACAGCCATTGCCATCGGCCTTGGCAAGCAGGCCTTCGGCGGTGTCGGCCGGAACCTGTTCAACCCCGCAATGGTGGGCTACGCCTTCGTGCTGCTGAGTTTCCCGCTGCAGATGAACCATTGGCCAGGGCAACTACCCGGGTTCCTGGACAGCCTGCACCTGGTGTTTGGCGGTGGCGAGCAGATCGACGCCTGGGCCAGCCCCACCGTACTCGATGGCCTGCGCCATAACCGCAGCCTGACAGTCGATGAACTGTTCGCCAGCCACCCCGGCTTCGGCAGTGTTGGCGGTCGTGGTGCCGAGTGGGTCAATCTGGCCTTTCTGTTTGGCGGCTTGTTCCTCCTGCAGCGCAGGGTTTATAGCTGGCACACACCCGCAGGCCTGCTGGGCGGGCTGACGCTGTTCAGCCTGCTGGCGTGGAATGGCTCGGGCTCGGATTCGAACGGCTCGCCATTGCTGCACCTGTTCTCCGGCTCGACCATGCTGGCGGCTTTTTTCATCGCCACCGAGCCCGTTTCCGGCCCGAAGGCAGGCCTGGCCAAGCTGTTGTTCGGCTTTGGCGCGGGCGTACTGATCTACCTGATCCGTAGCTGGGGCAGTTACCCGGATGGCACGGCATTCGCCATCCTGCTCATGAACCTGCTGGCCCCGGCCCTCGATCGGCTCGCCGAGCGGCGCCAGCAGGCCACATCATGAGCGCGCGCATGCGCAATGCCGCCTGGTTGCTGTTAGTGGCGGGGCTGGCCGTGGCGGCAACGCTGGCATGGCGGCAGTGGACCCGTGCACCCATCATCGAAGCCGAAAAACTCTGGTATACGCGTCAGTTTCTCGCAGTGTTGCCCGAACAAAGCTATGACAACCAACCCCTGGACACACCGCTGCCGCTTCCAGGCGAGCAACCGGCACGCAGCCGAATAACCGCCGCCTATCGCGCCACCTTGGCGATGAAGCCGACAGCAATCGTTCTAGTGAGCCAGGTCCAAGGCTATGCCGGCCCTATCCGGCTGGTCATCGCCATCAGTGCCGAGGGGCGACTGATCGGCACGCAAGTAATCGAGCAACAGGAAAGCCCCGGCCTGGGAGGCCGCATCAGTGACCCGCAGGTCAATTGGCTAGGGCAATTCGCCAACCGTCGCCTGGACGACCGCTGGGCACTCAGGCGCGATCAGGGCGACTTTGACCAACTGGCCGGCGCGACTGTAACTTCACGTGCCGTGATAGCTGCGCAACAGGAGGCCCTGGCCTATTTTGACCAGCATCGCACGCTGTTGCTTGGAGGCCCCGCCCATGAATAGTTACTGCTTGCTGGTGGCCGGCCTTGCACCGCTGATCGGCGCTACCCAGACGCTCGCTCAGGCCGCTACCCTGGGCTGCGGCATGGTGATGCTGAGCCTTTTCCACCAGCTGTTGTTGGCCCCACTGCGCCCACGCCTCACTGGGGCGGCGTACTGGCTGGCCAGCCTGATGCTGATTGCCGCCTTGGCCAGTTGCCTGCAACTGGCTTTGCGTGCCTGGGTACTGCCTCTGGCCTTGTCGCTCGGACACTACCCAGCCCTGATCTGCCTGCAATGCCTGGCTGCAGACCGGCTGCTGCCGGCCGAAGGCCGCTGGCGCCAGCTGCTCGTGCACGTCGCCGGCCTGCTGCTGCTCTACCTGCTGCTCGGCGCCAGCCGTCAATGGCTGGACCAAGGCTTGGGGCTGCATGCGGCGGGCCTTAGCTTTGGCGCGTTGCTACTGCTCGGCGCACTGTTGGCCTTGTACAATCGCCTGCGTCTGGGCCACGCCCCCTCTCGACGTCAAGGAACCCGTTGACCCCATGAATGCTGCCAAACGCCTGGAGATATTTCGCAGGCTGCACGAAGACAATCCCGACCCGAAGACAGAACTGGCTTACACCACACCTTTCGAATTGCTGGTGGCTGTCACCCTCTCTGCACAGTCCACCGATGTGGGTGTCAACAAGGCTACCGCCCGCCTGTTTCCAGTCGCCAATACCCCGCAAGCCATCTATGCGCTAGGGGTCGCAGGCCTGAGCGAATACATCAAGACAATCGGCCTTTACAACAGCAAGGCCAAGAACGTCATCGAAGCCTGTCGCTTGCTGATCGAGCGCCATGGTGGCGAAGTACCACAAACCCGTGAAGCGCTCGAAGCCCTCCCGGGCGTGGGGCGTAAAACGGCCAATGTCGTGCTCAATACCGCATTCAGACAGCCAACCATGGCGGTGGACACGCACATTTTTAGAGTGAGCAACCGCACTGGCATCGCACCCGGCAAGACTGTGCTCGAGGTGGAGAAGAAGCTGGTGAAGTTCGTGCCCAAGGACTACCTGCTCGATGCACACCATTGGCTCATTCTGCACGGGCGCTATGTCTGCCAGGCACGCAAGCCCCGGTGCGGCAGTTGCCGGATCGAAGATTTATGCGAGTACAAGCAGAAGACATCTGACGATTGATTCGATAGCGAAAAGATATGGGTTTCGATTGAAAAAATCTTTTTTACCAGGCTTCGCTTTCTGGTTATAAGGACGGCCAATGGCCCATTGGCTTGGAGCGACCCATGAGTACCGATAAAGACGACCTGTCAATCGAAGATGACTTTGCCCCCTCTGACGACGAAGCGGAGCCGCAGGTGGAAACCGCGAAGACCAACCTCAGCAAGCGTCGGACCATTGACAATCTCCTGGAAGAACGTCGCCTGAAGCGGCAACTCGCAGATTTCGACTACGACTTGTAGCCTGACGGAAAGCCTCCATTGCGGAGGCTTTCTGCAGTCAGGCTTCACGTCAGGCCATGCCGCCGGGCCAGTTCGATCAGGTCCACCAGCGAGTGGGCATTGAGCTTCAGCAACAATCGGGTTTTGTAGGTACTGACCGTCTTGTTGCTGAGGAACATGCTTTCGGCGATTTCCTTGTTCGATTTCCCGCGCGCCAGTTGCTGCAGCACCATCATCTCCCTCGCCGACAGACGATCGACCATCTCCATTTCACTGCCCGCCCCCGCGCGCCCCCGCGACTTGTGCAGGGCCTGGTTGGGGAAATAGCTATAGCCGGACAGTACCGCCTTGATCGCGCTGAGCAGCTCGGTGAGTTCCTGCTGTTTGCACACATAGCCGCAAGCACCCGCCTGCATGCAGCGCATGGAAAAGTGCCCGGGTGCCTGCGACGTCAGTACCAGCACTCGGCTCCCCGGGCTGGCAGAAGATAAACGGGCAATAACCTCCAGCCCGTCAAGTTTGGGAATACCGATATCCAGTACCACAATATCGGGGAGGTACTCCCTTGTAAGCTGCAAGGCTGCTACTCCGTTGTCGGTTTCCGCGACCACATCGTAGCCATGCCGCTCCATCAGCATGCGCACTGCCAGGCGTATGACCGGGTGGTCATCCACGATAAGGACTTTATTCATGCGATATCCATTCATTCATTATTTTGCTTTGACGACGGCTCACCATAACCGAGCCATGTGCTCAATGGCGTGTCAAACACCAGAGCAAATACATGAATAGATGAGCCTTACGTCGTTTTAGGAATTTTCCTACAAGCAATAACTTACAAGTCACTTATCAAGAAGCTAACCCACGTGGCAAGTCAGTTGTTTTTACAGGCGCACCTTTCAATTGCAACGGAAGATAGCGGGATCATTTTCATGGATCGGAAAAAATCCAGCATTCGGCCAGGGAGCGCCAATGGGTTTAGATAGGCAAAACGGCAGGAGACGCCGCCATGACAAGCCAACCCGCAGCCCCATTGACCATCATCGCCGTGTTCGCCGGCATCATCGAATCTTCGGCGCTGGCAACGCTCCCCTTCCTTAGCGAGGAGAGTCAGAACCTGTATACATGGTTCCTTGTAGGGTTTCCGTTTTTTCTGACGGCGCTGTTTTTCTTGACGCTTAACTTCAACTACAAATCGCTCTACAAACCCGAGGAAACCGGCAACGTGTACGCGCAAGCTGCCAGTGCACCGGAACATAAAGAAAAACAATCCACATTGGCCGAAACAGAACCTATCACGGTCATGCTCTCTGGCCCCAATGCGCAACAGATGATTACCCAACAGGTACTGAAGACCTTGGCTCAGCCCCACGAATCAGGTCGCACCTGGGTGTTTTGCAATCTGGATAAACAGCAATGCTTTCGCCTGTCTGTAGATGACCTGCCAGAAAATACAGCACAGTTCATCAACTAGATGCGCAAAAAAAACCCCGACCGGAGTCGGGGTTCTCTACAGCGCTTTGCTCAACGTGGCGTTAGAGCAATGCACGGCCTTTGTTCGCGGCAATGCGCATGCGCAGTGCGTTGAGCTTGATGAAGCCTGCAGCATCGGCCTGGTTGTAGGCGCCGCCGTCTTCCTCGAAGGTCGCGATGTTGGCATCGAACAGCGAATCGTCCGACTTGCGACCGACCACCGTAACGTTGCCCTTGTACAGTTTCAGGCGCACCACACCATTCACGTTGACCTGCGAAGCGTCGATCATCTGCTGCAGCATCAGACGCTCCGGGCTCCACCAGTAGCCGGTGTAGATCAAGCTGGCGTACTTCGGCATCAGCTCATCTTTCAGGTGAGCGACTTCGCGGTCCAGGGTGATCGACTCGATGGCACGGTGGGCCTTGAGCATGATGGTGCCGCCTGGGGTTTCGTAGCAGCCACGCGACTTCATGCCCACGTAACGGTTCTCGACGATGTCCAGACGGCCGATGCCGTTGGCGCCGCCAATGCGGTTCAGGTCGGCCAGCACGGTGGCTGGGGACTTCTCTACGCCGTCGATGGCGACGATGTCACCGTTGCGGTAGGTCAGTTCGAGGTAGGTCGCCTGGTCCGGAGCGTTCTCCGGCGAGACGCTCCAACGCCACATGTCTTCTTCGTGCTCGGTCCAGGTATCTTCCAGGACACCGCCTTCGTACGAGATGTGCAGCAAGTTGGCGTCCATCGAGTACGGCGACTTCTTCTTGCCGTGGCGCTCGATCGGGATACCGTGCTTTTCGGCGTAGTCCATCAGTTTCTCGCGGGACAGCAGGTCCCACTCGCGCCATGGTGCGATGACCTTGACGCCTGGCTTGAGCGCGTAGGCACCCAGCTCGAAACGCACCTGGTCGTTACCTTTGCCGGTGGCGCCATGGGAAATGGCGTCGGCGCCGGTTTCGTTGGCGATCTCGATCAGGCGCTTGGCGATCAGCGGACGGGCGATGGAAGTACCCAGCAGGTACTCGCCTTCGTAGACGGTGTTGGCGCGGAACATCGGGAAGACGAAATCACGCACGAATTCTTCGCGCAGGTCGTCGATGTAGATCTCTTTGACGCCCATAGCCTGGGCTTTGGCGCGAGCCGGCTCGACTTCTTCGCCCTGCCCCAGGTCAGCGGTGAAGGTCACCACTTCGCAGTTGTAGGTATCCTGCAGCCACTTGAGAATCACCGAAGTATCAAGGCCGCCGGAATACGCCAGTACGACCTTTTTTACGTCCGCCATGCCATCACTCCACGGGGTTGTACGGAAAAGGCCCGATTCTACCGGCGTTACGGATAAATTTACAGTGGGGCGACAGCTTCTGACGACAAAGCGACAGGAACTGTCGTGGGCGCGACGCCCTGTCGCACCTTAGGAGGCTTTTGCAGCAGGGGTGGCCGGCGCGTTCGTGGCAGGCGCTGCGGCAGGCGCTGCTGCCGGCGCTGGAACGGGTTGCAGCGCCGGCTGCTCGGCAGGTTTTTCGACCGGGGTAACGCGGTCCAGTTCGATATTCACACGGCGATTGCGCGCGCGGTTGGCGGCACTGTTGTTTTTCACCAACGGGTACCGCTCACCGTGGAAACGTACGGTGATCTGATTTTCCGCGATGCCATGGGCGACCAGGTAATCGGCCACCGCCAGCGCGCGGCGGCGCGAAGTATCTCGGTTGGTCAGGCGATTACCGCTGTTGTCCGAGTGGCCGTTGAGCTCGATGTGGTTGACCGTCGGATCCGCCTTCAGGTACTCGACGATCAGATCCAGACGCGCCCGTGCCGCTGCGTCCAGGTCAATGCCTGATCCAGGGAAACCGATCTGGGTCTGGCGCACCTGGTCGTAATTCATGGCCAACATCTTCCCGGCGCATACCTGGTAATCGTTGTAGGCCTTGGCAAAGCTCACCGGCAGCACCCGCACTTCCATCGGCCGCCCACCTTCGCTTGCGTAACTGCGCACCACGGTGCTGCGCCCGTCGAGCAGGCCGTTGATCAGGCGGCTGGCCTGGCCCTGGGAAGTGGTGAACAGCACGCCGTTGCGGGCCATGCGCACGGCGCCGAGGTTGATATCGTTGCGCCCTGGTTGCCAGGGCGCCGCTGCTGCCAGCAAGGTCGCCGAGCCGGCACCGAGCACGTTGCTGTCCGAACGCAACTGGAATACTGGCTGCTCACCCGCCCGGCGCACGAATTCGCCACTGCCGAAACCGTCGATCGGCTGTATCAGGCGGCATTCGAACTGGTCACCCTCGACCTTCCAGGCAATGTTCTCCATACGGGTCTGGAAAGTCAGTGCGCCGGCCGGCAGGCTGGCGAACAGGGTCAACAGGGCTAGGTAACGCTGGCGCACGGGCGGCTCCACTTTTTCTGACGGCTTACCTGCAGGCTATCGGACGCCGACCGGAAAACTTGATAGCCGTGCTCAGCCCAGGGTTTTCCGGTAGCATTGACGCTTGAGTTCGACCCGCCTGGAATCCCCAATGTCCGATCGCCTGACCCTCCTGCGTCCCGACGACTGGCACATCCATCTACGCGATGGTGCCGTCCTGCCCCATACCGTTGGCGATGTGGCGCGTACCTTCGCCCGTGCCATCATCATGCCCAACCTGGTTCCGCCGGTACGTAATGCCGTCGAAGCTGGCGCCTACCGCGAGCGCATTCTCGCCGCCCGCCCGGCCGGCAGCCGTTTCGAGCCGCTGATGGTGCTGTACCTTACCGACCGCACCAGCCCCGAGGACATCCGCGCGGCCAAGGCCAGTGGCATCGTGTACGCCGCCAAGCTGTACCCGGCCGGCGCCACCACCAACTCCGATTCGGGCGTGACCAGCATCGACAATATCTTCCCGGCCATCGAGGCACTGGCGGAGACCGGCCTGCCCTTGCTGGTGCATGGCGAAGTGACACGCAGCGAGATCGACGTGTTCGATCGCGAAAAGCGTTTCATCGACGAGCACATGCGTCGCCTGGTAGAACGCTTCCCGACGCTGAAAGTGGTGTTCGAGCACATCACCACAGCCGATGCCGCGCAGTTCGTCACCGAAGCGCCGGCCAACGTCGGCGCGACCATCACCGCCCAGCACCTGTTGTACAACCGCAACCACATGCTGGTCGGCGGCATCCGCCCGCACTTCTATTGCCTGCCGATCCTCAAGCGCAACACCCACCAGGTGGCGCTGCTGGACGCTGCGACCAGCGGCAACCCGAAATTCTTCCTCGGTACCGACTCGGCCCCACACGCCCGCCACGCCAAGGAAGCGGCCTGCGGCTGCGCCGGTTGCTACACCGCCTATGCGGCCATCGAGATGTATGCCGAAGCCTTCGAACAGCGCAACGCGCTCGACAAGCTCGAAGGTTTCGCCAGCCTGCACGGCCCGGCCTTCTATGGCCTGCCGGCAAACACCGACACCATTACCCTGGTCCGCGAAGAGTGGACTGCCCCGGACAGCCTGCCCTTCGGCGAGCAGACCGTGGTTCCGCTGCGCGCCGGTGAGAAGCTGCGCTGGCGCCTGCTGGAGGGCAACGCGTGAGCGAAGACCTCTACGAAGACGACCAGGACGGCCAGGCCAGCGGCGGTTCGCGCCACCCCATGGCCGAGCGTTTCCGGGGCTACCTGCCAGTGGTCGTGGATGTCGAGACCGGCGGCTTCAATAGCGCCACCGACGCCTTGCTGGAAATCGCCGCCGTGACCATTGGCATGGACGAGAAAGGCTTCCTGTTTCCCGAGCATACCTACTTCTATCGGGTAGAGCCGTTCGAGGGCGCCAACATCGAACCTGCCGCGCTGGAATTCACCGGGATCAAGCTGGACCACCCACTGCGCATGGCGGTGAGCGAAGAAAGCGCGCTGACCGACATCTTCCGTGGCGTGCGCAAGGCGCTCAAGGCCAATGGCTGCAAGCGGGCTATCCTGGTCGGCCACAACAGCAGCTTCGACCTGGGCTTCCTTAATGCCGCAGTGTCGCGCAACGACCTCAAGCGCAACCCGTTCCACCCGTTCTCCAGCTTCGATACCGCGACGCTGGCCGGCCTCGCCTATGGCCAGACCGTGCTGGCACGGGCCTGCCAGAGCGCCGATATCGACTTCGATGGGCGCGAGGCGCACTCGGCGCGGTATGACACCGAGAAGACTGCCGAACTGTTCTGCGGCATCGTCAATCGCTGGAAAGAAATGGGCGGCTGGCGCGACTTCAACGATTGAGTCGAGGTCCCCATCGCCGGCAAGCCGGCTCCCACAAGTACTCCACAATCTCCGAGCCTGTGGTGATCATGTGGGAGCCGGCTTGCCGGCGATAAGGCCGTAACAGGCACTGGAAGCCTCGAGTTCCAGGCACAAAAAAACCGGCCACCAGGGCCGGTTTTTTTCATGCGCGCGGCAATTACAGCTTGCCAGCGTTCTCGCTCAGGTAGGCAGCAACGCCTTCTGGCGAAGCGTTCATGCCCTTGTCGCCTTTCTTCCAGTTGGCCGGGCAGACTTCGCCGTGCTCTTCGTGGAATTGCAGAGCGTCGACCAGACGCAGCAGCTCGTCCATGTTGCGGCCCAGTGGCAGGTCGTTGACGATCTGCGAGCGCACGACACCGTTGGTGTCGATCAGGAAGGCGCCACGGAAAGCCACGCCGCCTTCGGACTCAACGTCGTAGGCCTTGCAGATTTCGTGGGTCATGTCGGCTGCCAGGGTGTACTTCACCTGGCCGATGCCGCCATTGTTGACCGGGGTGTTGCGCCAGGCGTTGTGGGTGAAGTGCGAGTCGATCGACACGCCGATCACTTCGACGTTGCGCGCCTGGAAGTCAGGGATGCGGTTGTCCAGGGCGATCAGCTCGGACGGGCAGACGAAGGTGAAGTCCAGCGGGTAGAAGAACACCAGGCCGTACTTGCCCTTGATGGCCGAGGCCAGGTTGAAGCTGTCGACGATTTCGCCGTTGCCCAGCACAGCTGGAACGGTGAAGTCGGGGGCTTGTTTGCCAACGAGTACGCTCATTGTAATCTCCTGATGAGGGTGAAGAACTATTTGCCGGGCCAAGGCAGGCTTGCCCGACATCCAACAAAGGCCGACCATCATACACGGCTTCTGATGACAGGCCGAATCCAACCGCCGGTCGCTCAAGCACACCCCTTTCAGAAAGTCCTTTGACAAGCATTCTCATTAACATTAAGCTCCAATCCATCGACTCAACCCGCGATGGTCAGCCCTTATGTATGTGTGTCTTTGTGTCGGCGTCACCGACGGACAGATCCGCGATGCGATCTATGAAGGATGCTGCAGTTACAAGGAAGTCCGCGCTGCGACCAACGTCGCCAGCCAGTGTGGCAAATGTGCCTGCCTGGCCAAGCAGGTGGTACGCGAAACGCTCACCGACCTGCAGGTGAGCCAGCAAGCCGCCCTGCCCTATCCGGTGGAATTTACCGCCGCTTGATAGCACCGAATTTGAAGAACCGGACCTTGTGTCCGGTTTTTTTATGCCCGGAATTCAATAAGTTAGCGTTCCAACGCGGTTCACAAACATTCTTATTCCTATTAATTTTCACTTATTATTCAAGAACTTAGGTTTGACAGGCCTAAGTAACAGGCTCAAACTTCTCTGTATTGGCACACTTCTACAGGGCAGGAACCCGAAATGAAAGGCGACGTAAGCGTCATCCAGCATCTCAACAAGATCCTCGGAAACGAGCTGGTCGCGATCAACCAGTACTTCCTGCACGCACGCATGTACGAAGATTGGGGCCTGAACAAGCTCGGCAAGCACGAGTACAAGGAATCCATCGATGAGATGAAGCACGCTGACAAATTGATCAAGCGTATTCTCTTCCTCGAAGGCATCCCCAATGTTCAGGACCTGGGCAAGCTGCTGATTGGCGAGCACACCAAAGAAATGCTCGAGTGCGACCTGAAGATCGAGCAGAAAGGCCTGGCCGACCTGAAAGCCGCCATCGCCCACTGCGAAACCGTCGGCGACTTCGGCTCGCGTGACCTGCTCGAAGAGATCCTCGAATCCGAGGAAGAGCACATCGATTGGCTGGAAACCCAACTGAGCCTGATCGACAAGATTACCCTCGAGAACTACCTGCAATCGCAGATGGGCGAAGAGTAATTTTCGCAGGCAATAAAAAACCCGCCTTGAGCGGGTTTTTTATTGCCTGCCTGATAATCAGGCTTCGGAAGCCTTGGCCTTGGCGGCAGCTTCCTTGATCAGGGTCTGCAGCTCACCCTTCTCGAACATTTCCAGCATGATGTCGCTACCGCCGACCAGCTCGCCGGCTACCCACAGTTGCGGGAAGGTTGGCCAGTTGGCGTACTTGGGCAGGTTGGCGCGGATTTCCGGGTTCTGCAGGATGTCGACGTAGGCGAACTTCTCGCCGCACTGCATGACGGCCTGCGAGGCGCGGGACGAGAAGCCACACTGTGGGGCATTCGGCGAGCCTTTCATGTAAAGCAGAATGGTGTTGTTGGCAATCTGCTCTTTGATCGTTTCGATGATATCCATGTAGCACCTCGGCTGAACTTTGCGACGCAGTCGTCGGACGGTGACGCATTGTAACGGAATCCCAAGCGGCGTGCTCGGCCTCTGCCATCGTTCAGGCGGCCTCCACCTGCACAGGCACGCCATTGAGCGCAGCATTGCCGGACACTTGGTCGCGTAGGCACTCATCAGTCAGGTCGTTGGCACTGACGCCAGGTTGTGCCTGGGCGATTTCCAGGTGCACGCCCAGGCGACCATGGCCGAAGCCATGGGGCAGGCTGACCACGCCGGGCATCATGTCGTCGCAGGCTTGCACCTCGACTTCCAGGGTGCCGGTCCGCGAGCGAATACGCACTTGCTGGCCATCCTGAAGGTTCCGCTGCTGCAAGTCTTGCGGGTGCATCAACAGTTGATGGCGTGGCTTGCCTTTGACCAGTCGATGAAAGTTGTGCATCCAGGAGTTGTTGCTGCGGATGTGACGGCGACCGATCAGCAACAACTCATCCGCGTTCGGCGGCGCCTGCCGGGCAAGCCGGTGCAAGTCGTCCAGCAGCACCTGGGGCGCCGCCTCGACCGCCTTGCTGGCAGTTCCCAGCCGCTGGCCGAGGTTTGCCCGCAGCGGCCCCAGGTCCAGGCCGTGAGGGTAATAGTCCAGGGTTGCCAACGAAAGCTTGAAGGCGGATGTCTCGCCGTAACGGCCTTGGCGCAGGGCCAGGTCGACCATCTTAGCCGGGGGCACAGTCGGTTTCAGTTCAACTTCGGCACGCTCGGCAAACGCGCGCGCCAGGCCAACGAAGATTTCCCAGTCATGCAGTGCCCCATCCGGCTTGGCCAGGATCGCCCGGTTGAAGCGCGTGACGTTGCGTATGGCCAGCAGATTGAAGGTGCTGTCGTAGTGGTCGTTCTCCAGCGCCGAAGTGGACGGCAGGATCAAGTCTGCGTGGCGCGTGGTCTCGTTGATGTAGAGGTCGATGCTTAACATGAACTCCAAGCCCTGCAGTGCCCTGTCGAGCTGACGACCATTGGGTGTCGACAGCACCGGGTTACCTGCCACAGTCACCAGTGCGCGGACCTGGCCTTCGCCTGGCGTGAGCATTTCTTCGGCCAGGGCCGCCACCGGCAGTTCTCCGCCGTATTCGGGCAAGCCCGACACGCGGCTCTGCCAGGCGTTGAAATGCCCGCCCGAGGTGCTTGCCACCAGGTCGACGGCAGGTTCGGTGCACAGCGCCCCACCCTCGCGGTCGAGGTTGCCGGTGACCAGGTTGATCAGTTGGACCAGCCAGTGGCAAAGGCTACCGAAGGCCTGGGTAGACACCCCCATGCGGCCATAGCAGACCGCTTTGTCGGCCGCCGCGAAGTCCCGTGCCAGCTGGCGGATGTCCGCTGCGTCGATGCCGCAATGTGCGCTCATCGCCTCGGCGCTGAACGGGGCGATGGCCTCGCGCACCTGCTGCAGGCCGTTCACCGGCAAGTGCGTGCCACGCGCCAGGCGCTCGTCGAACACTGTGTGCAGCAGGGCGCTGAGCAAGGCCGCATCACCACCTGGACGCACGAACAGGTGCTGGTCGGCCATCGCCGCGGTTTCGCTGCGTCGCGGGTCGACCACCACCAACCGCCCGCCGCGGGCACGCAAAGCCTTCAGGCGCTTTTCCACATCTGGCACCGTCATGATGCTGCCGTTGGAGGCCAATGGGTTGCCGCCGAGGATCAGCATGAACTGGGTATGGTCGATATCAGGGATCGGCAATAGCAGGCCGTGGCCGTACATCAGGTGGCTGGTCAGGTGCTGAGGGAGCTGGTCCACCGAAGTGGCAGAGAAACGGTTACGAGTCTTGAGCAGACCCAGGAAATAGTTGCTGTGGGTCATCAACCCGTAGTTGTGCACGCTGGGGTTGCCTTGATACACCGCCACGGCATTGCGCCCATGGGCCTGTTGTATCGCCCAGAGCTTATCGGCGGCCAGGGCGAACGCTTCGTCCCAACCAATGGCCTGCCACTGTTCGCCAACCCGCTTATGGGGTTGGCGCAGGCGGTCGGGGTCATGCTGGATATCTTGCAATGCCACCGCCTTGGGGCAGATATGGCCGCGGCTGAAAGGATCGTCCGGGTCACCCTTGATCGAGCTGATCCGCGCGGGCATGCCTGGTTCATGGCTGACTTCGATATTCAGCCCGCAGATGGCTTCGCACAGGTGACAGGCACGGTGATGCAGGGTCTTGGTCATGGCCGCCTCTGCTTGTTGTAGTCGAAGGGTGACTATGCGCCCTGCCCTGCCCCTCTTCCACCCAGCTTCGTGATGTGAATCCTGCGACATCAGGCAGACGATTCGCGCCAGCCCTGGGCAAAGCCATTTGCCAAATTGCCAGCAAGCCGTGTACAAACCCTGTAGCAAATAAAAAACAGCACACGCTCAACGGGTTGATACACCCTTTGCAACAGAGCCGCTGTTTCCCCTCTTGGTTTTAGGCGACATTTAATTATAGTATTGCGCCTTTCCCTATTTCGTCCGCCCCGTGCGGCTTACGCCGCAGGTCACTCCCGTTGTCAAAAAAAACCATACGGTCGACCTGCATTTCGTTGCAGATAAGGTAGTCAATCATGAGCGCTAGGCACTTTCTCTCCCTGCTGGACTTCACCACCGACGAATTGCTCGGTGTGATCCGCCGCGGCATCGAGCTGAAGGACCTACGCAAGCGAGGCGTGCTGTTCGAGCCGCTGAAGAACCGCGTACTGGGCATGATCTTCGAGAAGTCCTCGACCCGTACCCGCGTGTCGTTCGAGGCTGGCATGATTCAGCTCGGTGGCCAGGCGATCTTCCTGTCCCCGCGCGACACCCAGCTGGGCCGTGGCGAGCCGATCAGCGACAGCGCCATCGTGCTGTCGAGCATGCTCGATGCGGTGATGATCCGTACCCACGCACACAGCACCCTCACCGAGTTCGCCGCCAACTCGCGGGTGCCGGTGATCAACGGCCTGTCGGACGAATCGCACCCTTGCCAGTTGCTGGCCGACATGCAGACCTTCGTCGAGCACCGTGGCTCGATCCAGGGCAAGACCGTGGCCTGGATAGGTGATGGCTTCAACATGTGCAACTCGTACATCGAAGCCGCCCGCCAGTTCGACTTCCAGCTGCGCATCGCCTGCCCGGAAGGCTACGAACCGGATCCACGCTTCATGGCGCTGGGCGGTGACCGGGTACAGATCATCCGTGATCCGAAGGAAGCCGTGCGTGGCGCCCACCTGGTGACCACCGACGTCTGGACTTCCATGGGTCAGGAGGAGGAAACTGCACGGCGCCTGGCGCATTTCGCGCCTTACCAGGTCACCCGCGAACTGCTCGACCTGGCGGCACCCGATGCCCTGTTCATGCATTGCCTGCCCGCCCACCGCGGCGAGGAAATCAGCCAGGACCTGCTCGACGACCCGCGTTCGGTCGCCTGGGACCAAGCTGAAAACCGGCTGCATGCGCAGAAGGCCCTTCTCGAATTCCTTGTCGAACCGGCTTACCACCACGCATGAGTCAACCCCTACTGCTCAACCTGCGCAACCTCGCCTGCGGCTACGGCGACCAGCGCATCGTCCAGAACCTCAACCTGCACCTCAATGCAGGCGACATCGGTTGCCTGCTGGGGTCTTCAGGGTGCGGCAAGACCACCACACTGCGCGCCATCGCCGGCTTCGAGCCGGTACACGAGGGTGAAATACAGCTGGCCGGCGAAGTCATATCCCGCGCCGGCTTCACCCAGGCACCCGAAAAGCGCCGGATCGGCATGGTGTTTCAGGACTACGCGCTGTTCCCGCACCTGACCGTGGCACAGAACATTGCCTTTGGCATCGCCAAGCACCCGCGCCAGGCGCAGGTGGTCGAGGAAATGCTGGAGCTGGTCAAGCTCGGCGGCCTCGGAGGGCGCTACCCGCACGAATTGTCCGGAGGCCAGCAGCAACGTGTCGCCCTGGCCCGAGCATTGGCCCCGGAACCGCAACTGCTGCTGCTCGACGAGCCGTTTTCCAACCTGGACGTGGAGCTGCGCCGGCGCCTGAGCCATGAGGTCCGCGACATCCTGAAAAGCCGCGGCACCAGTGCGATCCTGGTCACCCACGACCAGGAAGAAGCCTTCGCGGTCAGCGACCACGTGGGCGTGTTCAAGGAAGGCCGCCTGGAGCAGTGGGATACCCCCTACAACCTCTACCACGAACCGCAGACACCGTTCGTTGCCAGCTTCATCGGCCAGGGCTATTTCATCCGTGGCCAGATGAGTAGCCATGAGGCGGTCAATACCGAGCTGGGTGAGCTGCGCGGCAATCGCGCCTACATCATGGCCCCTGGAAGTTCGGTAGATGTGCTGCTGCGTCCTGACGACATCGTCCACGCGCCAGACAGTGCTCTGCGCGCCAGCATCGCTGGCAAGAGCTTCCTTGGCGCGTCGACCCTGTACCGCTTGCAACTGCCGACCGGCAGCCAGCTGGAAGCGATCTTCCCAAGCCATATCGACCATCAGGTAGGTGAGGAAGTGGGAATTGCGGTCAAGGCCGACCACCTGGTGTTGTTCCCGGTGCCGGGCAGTGTCGCGGCACAATTGCCGCGGCAAGAGAATGGGGTTCGTCGCTTCAGTTCGGCGACCTGATGACCTAGCGAGGGGCTGCAATGCAGCCCCTCGTGCTTTCTACCCCCGGCCAATTCCGGCGAACGTGCCCTGAGTCTGCTCGGCCAGCACCGTCGCTGCCAATTCGACCTCCAAGCCTCGCCGCCCAGCGCTGACATGGATGGTTGCAAAATTCTGCGCGGAGTCATCGATGAAAGTGCGCAGACGCTTCTTTTGCCCCAGCGGGCTGATGCCGCCTACCAGGTAGCCGGTGGCTCGCTGCGCGGCCGCCGGATCGGCCATTTCGCACTTCTTCACACCCGCGGCATGGGCCAGCGCCTTGAGGTCCAGCGTACCCACCACCGGTACGACTGCCACCAGCAACTCGCCTTTCTCACTGCTTGCCAACAAGGTCTTGAATACCTGCTGCGGGTCGAGCCCGAGCTTTTCCGCCGCCTCCAGCCCGTATGACGCCGATTTGGGGTCATGTTCATAACTGTGCACGCGGTGTTCGGCGCGGGCTTTTTTCAGCAGGTCGAGGGCGGGGGTCATGCAAAGGCTCCGGTCTGGGACAGGTCGGCGGCTACTTTAGGACAATTCCCACCACTCAGCCAGCTCATGGCCTACGCGCACGTCTAGCGTGCGGATTCAACCCGGCAGCGGCCGTTCAGAACGTGACCGATGGTTCACTTTCGACCTTTGACATAAGCGTTTCTTGTCTATATTTTTTCGTTTCTGAATAAATGGTGCCCTTTTTAGGTGCATTCCTATATCCGCCCGGGGTCAACGGGGATAGACACCGGGCCTTGCTGTCGAGCGCCACGCGCCTCACAACAAAAAAAACGAGGTCATACATGACGACTGCTCTACGCGAACCCACATTGTCCAGCCAATGCCTGGCCGAATTCCTCGGCACAGCGTTGCTGATCTTCTTCGGTACCGGTTGTGTCGCCGCCCTCAAGGTCGCGGGCGCCAGCTTCGGCCTTTGGGAAATCAGCATCATCTGGGGGGTCGGTGTGAGCATGGCGATCTACCTCACCGCCGGGATTTCCGGCGCTCACCTGAACCCGGCGGTAAGCATCGCGCTTGCCGTATTTGCCGGCTTCGACAAGCGCAAGCTGCCGTTCTACATGCTTGCGCAGGTCTGCGGTGCGTTCTGTGGCGCGGCGCTGGTCTACACCCTCTACAGCAACCTGTTCTTCGATTTCGAACAAGCCCATGCCATGTTGCGTGGCAGCAGCGAGAGCCTGGAACTGGCCTCGGTGTTTTCCACCTACCCACATCCTTTGCTGTCCACCGGCCAGGCATTCCTCGTCGAAGTGGTGATCACTGCCATTCTGATGGCAGTGATCATGGCCCTGACCGACGACAACAACGGCCTGCCGCGCGGGGCAATGGCGCCGCTGCTGATCGGCTTGCTGATCGCCGTGATTGGCAGCGCGATGGGCCCGCTGACCGGTTTCGCGATGAACCCAGCGCGCGATTTCGGGCCAAAACTGATGACCTTCCTGGCCGGTTGGGGCGAAATCGCCTTCACTGGCGGTCGGGACATCCCTTATTTCCTGGTTCCGGTGTTCGCACCGATCCTCGGCGCTTGCCTGGGTGCCGCGACGTATCGCGGCCTGATAGCCCGCAACCTGCCCGCGGCGGCAAGCGTGAACCCAGAGACAAACGACAATCGCCAGGGCGATACTCAAGCCAACTGATGCGGCGCCCTGACCCCCTCATTTTGCAAGGCCTACGACCATGACAGACACCCAGGATAAGAACTACATCATCGCCCTGGACCAGGGCACGACCAGTTCGCGGGCCATCATTTTCGACCGCGACGCCAATGTGGTCGGCACCTCCCAGCGCGAGTTCGCCCAGCACTATCCGCAAGCCGGCTGGGTCGAGCATGACCCGATGGAAATCTTCGCCACCCAGAGCGCAACCATGGTCGAGGCCCTGGCCCAGGCCGGCATCAGCCATGCCCAGGTTGCTGCGCTGGGCATTACCAACCAGCGTGAAACCACCGTGGTGTGGGACAAGGAAACCGGCCGCCCGGTCTACAACGCCATTGTCTGGCAATGCCGCCGTAGTACCGAAATCTGCGCGCAGCTCAAGCGTGACGGGCACGAAGACTACATCCGCGAATCCACCGGCCTGGTCACCGACCCGTACTTCTCGGGCACCAAGCTCAAGTGGATCCTGGACAATGTCGAGGGGGCCCGCGAACGTGCCGAACGTGGCGAGCTGCTGTTCGGCACCGTCGATACCTGGCTGATCTGGAAGTTCTCCGGCGGCAAGGTGCATGTGACCGACTACACCAACGCCTCACGCACACTGATGTTCAACATCCATAGCCTGCAGTGGGACGACAAACTGCTGGAAATCCTTGGCATCCCGCGGCAGATGCTGCCCGAAGTGCGGCCCTCGTCGGAAGTCTATGGCCATACCAAGAGCGGCATCGCCATCGCCGGTATCGCCGGTGACCAGCAGTCCGCGCTGTTCGGCCAGATGTGCGTGGAGCCGGGTCAGGCCAAGAACACCTATGGCACCGGCTGCTTCCTGCTGATGAACACCGGCGACAAGGCGGTGAAGTCGTCCCACGGCCTGCTCACTACCATCGCCTGCGGCCCTCGTGGCGAAGTGGCCTACGCGCTGGAAGGCGCGGTGTTCAACGGCGGCTCCACCGTACAGTGGCTGCGCGATGAACTGAAGATCGTCAACGACGCTCTGGATACCGAGTATTTCGCCAGCAAGGTCAAGGACAGCAACGGTGTTTACCTGGTACCCGCCTTCACCGGCCTCGGCGCACCGTACTGGGACCCGTATGCGCGTGGCGCCCTGTTCGGCCTGACCCGTGGCGTGAAGGTCGACCACATCATCCGCGCTGCGCTGGAGTCCATCGCCTACCAGACCCGCGACGTGCTCGATGCCATGCAACAGGATTGTGGCCAGCGCCTGTCCGAGTTGCGTGTGGATGGTGGTGCGGTGGCTAACAACTTCCTCATGCAGTTCCAGGCCGACATTCTCGGCACCTGTGTCGAGCGCCCGCAAATGCGCGAAACCACGGCCCTTGGCGCGGCCTACCTGGCGGGCCTGGCCTGTGGCTTCTGGAGCGGCCTGGACGAGCTGCGCGACAAGGCGATCATCGAGCGCGAGTTCAGCCCGCAGCTGGACGAGTCGCAGAAGGAAAAACTGTACGCAGGCTGGCGCAAGGCAGTCGATCGTACTCGTGACTGGGAAGATCACGAGGCCTGATGTGATGTGAGGCTTGTGGCCTCATCGCCGACCAGCCGGCTCCCACGCAACCTGTGGGAGCCGGCTTGCCGGCGATGGGCCGCATGACGGCCCCAATAGCCCACTGGCCGTCATCCCCTTCCTGCGGCATCATTGCAGAATTTGTCCGGCTGCCCCAAAGGACCGCCCATGAATCTGCCCCCACGCCAACAACAAATTCTCGAGCTGGTGCGCGAACGCGGCTACGTCAGCATCGAGGAAATGGCGCAGCTTTTCATCGTCACCCCGCAAACCATTCGCCGCGATATCAATCAGCTCGCCGAACTCAACCTGCTACGCCGGTACCACGGTGGCGCGGCCTACGACTCGAGCATCGAGAACACCGCCTACGCCATGCGCGCCGACCAGATGCGCGACGAGAAACAGCGCATTGCCGAAGCCGTGGCCAGGCAGATTCCCGACCATGCGTCGGTGTTCATCAACATCGGAACCACCACCGAGTCCATCGCTCGCGCCCTGCTCAACCACAACCACCTCAAGGTCATCACCAACAATCTGCACGTGGCCGCGATCCTGGCTGCCAAAGATGACTTCGAGGTACTGGTAGCCGGCGGAACAGTGCGCCGTGACGGCGGCGTGGTGGGTCAGGCCAGCGTCGATTTCATCAACCAGTTCAAGGTCGACTTCGCTCTGGTCGGCATCAGCGGTATCGATGAAGATGGCAGCCTGCTGGATTTCGACTACCAGGAAGTGCGGGTTTCTCAGGCGATCATCGCCAATGCGCGCCAGGTGGTTCTGGCTGCAGACTCCAGCAAGTTCGGGCGTAATGCCATGGTGCGCCTGGGCTCGATCAGCCTGGTCGATTGCCTGGTAACCGATCAGCCCCCTACCCCAGCGCTGAGCCAGTTGCTGAACCAGTACAAGATTCGGCTCGACGTGGTTTGAGCGGCGTTTTTGAGATCGAGCGCCGCGCAGGCGGCGCTCGGTTTACGCCCCACCGCCCTTCTCAAACCTTACCCCTCCTTTTTTCGTTTTTGTTCACTTATTTGTCATCCGATCAGTTTTTTCTATAAAGACTGACTGGCGACCGGCTTTCTCTTGCGCTAGTATTTTCGAAAACGAACATCAATGTTCACATTCGATGTGAAAAGCCCCAGGAGGCCTTGCCCGTGTCCCAGCCCGTTTCGTCCCAGCCCCCACTCGCCGACTGCTATGACCTCGCCGTGATCGGCGGCGGCATCAATGGCGTGGGCATCGCTGCCGACGCCGCCGGTCGTGGCCTGAAGGTGTTTCTTTGCGAAAAGGACGATCTTGCCCAGCACACGTCGTCGGCCAGCAGCAAGCTGATCCACGGCGGCCTGCGCTACCTCGAACACTACGAGTTCCGCCTGGTGCGCGAGGCACTGGCCGAGCGCGAAGTGTTGCTGGCCAAGGCACCCCATATCGTCAAGCCGATGCGCTTCGTACTGCCCCACCGGCCGCACCTGCGTCCGGCCTGGATGATCCGCGCTGGTCTGTTCCTGTATGACCACCTGGGCAAACGCAAGCGCCTGGGCGCCTCGCGCAGCCTGCGCTTCGGCCCCGGCTACCCGCTGAAACCTTCGATCACCCGCGGTTTCGAATACGCCGACTGCGCTGTCGACGACGCCCGCCTGGTAGTGCTCAATGCCATGGCCGCCCGTGAGAGCGGCGCGCACATCCAGACGCGCACCCGCTGCCTGCGCGCCGAGCGTGTCGATGGCCTGTGGCAGGTTGAACTGCAACATGCAGATGGCAGCCAGCAAACCATCCACGCCCGCGCCCTGGTCAACGCTGCCGGCCCTTGGGTCGCCAACTTCATCAAGGACGACTTGAAGCTCGACGCGCCCTACGGCATCCGCCTGATCCAGGGCAGCCACCTGATCGTTCCGCGACTCTATGAGGGCGAACACGCCTACATCCTGCAGAATGAAGATCAGCGCATCGTCTTCTGCATTCCCTACCTCGATCGCTTCACCCTGATCGGCACCACCGACCGTGAATACAGCGGTGATCCCGCCAAGGTCGCGATCACCGAAGGGGAAACCGACTACCTGCTCAAGGTGGTCAACGCCCACTTCAACCATCAGCTGAGCCGGGCCGATATCCTGCACACCTATTCCGGTGTGCGGCCACTGTGCAATGACGAGTCGGACAACCCCTCGGCCGTTACCCGCGACTACACCTTGGCGCTCTCCGCCAGCGAGGGCCAGGCACCGCTGCTGTCAGTGTTCGGCGGCAAGCTGACCACCTACCGCAAACTGGCCGAATCGGCCATGGACGAGCTCAAGCCCTACTTCACCCAGATGCGCGGCAGCTGGACCGCCAGCGCACCGCTGCCGGGTGGTGAGGACATGACCACCGTGCAAGCGCTCGCCGACGCCGTACTGGCCCGTTGCAGCTGGCTGCCCGTGGATATCGCCAAACGCTGGGCGTTGACCTACGGCAGCCGCGTGTGGCACCTGCTCGAAGGTGTACAAGGCCCCCAAGACCTGGGCCAGGGCATCGGCGGTGGCCTGTTCGGCCGCGAAGTGGATTACCTGCGAAGCGAGGAGTGGGCCATCAGCGCCGATGACATCCTGTGGCGCCGGACCAAGCTGGGCCTGTTCACGACCGACGCCGAACAGCAAACCCTGCGCGATTACCTGCAACGGCTTCAGGCACAGGATCGCGCCGCCTGATCGACGGTAGCGCCCCAAACGGGGCGCTACCTTGATTTACCGTTGGGATCGCTCGTAAGCCTCACGGGCCAGGGTCCGGATCAGCTCACGCTCAGCCGCATGCAGTTCATGCATCAAGGCATTGCTAGCCTCCAGATAAGCCTGCTCACCTCCCGTGCTCGCCGCGCTTTCGGCTTCGACCAGACGCTGTTGGAAACCCTCCACCAGTGCCTCGAAACGTTGGCTTTCGCGGTCGCGCACGTGGTTCTGCCAGAACGGCCGCTCGGCCAGCGAATCACTGACTGCCTGCGCATTTTCCGCAGCCTGCACCGCACGCAGCGCTCGCTTGAGATCGCTGCTTGTCACCTGTGCAAAACTTTCGTAATGCATCGTGTCGGGCTGCGCCGGCAACTCCAATGCAGGGGCCAGCTTGACCCGATAGCACAGACGTACCTCGATATCATCGATGCCGGATACCCCTCGCTCGTGCAGGCGGACAATGTGCCGGGCCGCCTCCTGGTCGACCTGGTCGAGACGAAACAACGTGGTACCCAACCGTACTAGCCGTCGTTCGAGATCGGCGACATCGACGTTGTCGATGCCCCGCTGGACCAGCACGCTGATTTCCATCTGGCTGAGCATCAGCAGCAGCCGATCGTCACAGGTGCGCGGCCCGCCGGCTTCCCTGAACAATGCAGTGCGCACCGACTCGTGCTGCTCGCAGGCTTCCAGCAACCGCCAGATGCGCATGCGGTAATGGCCCGGATGCTCTTGGAAATCCTCCGACACGGCAAAATCGGCGAGAAAGCGGAACAGGTCTGCCGATTCTGGCTCCCCGCGCAAGGTGTCCCACAAAGCCTCCCGGTCGTTACGCAGGTCGTCGCGAACACTGCCAATCCATATCTCGCGCACGCTCGCATCCAGGCTCTGGTGACGATAGCCGGCACTGCCCCTCGTGGCGGCGTGGACGTTTCCGCGGGCTTGATCCAGGCGCCGGGCGCTGGGCTCGTCCAGCGGGTTGTCATGCAGGTGCAGGCGCTGCACGCGCAAGCGCAGGCTGTCGACATGCTCACGGATCTGGCGGATATGGTTTTCCCGCAAGTCGGCCAATGACTGCCAGCCCAGGCTATTGGGCGCAGGCAGCTCGGCGAGTGCCGTAGCCCTCAGGTGCAGATGACGCAAATGAATCAGGCTCGAGACATCGGGTGTTTCACCCAACTGGCTGAAGCTCAGGTCCAGGCTTTGCAGGTGCGTCAAGGCGCCGAGGCGTCGATTGCCATCGGCATCCATCACGATCCGGTTGCTGCTGAGGTCCAGCAGCCTTAGCTGGCTCAGGTTCTCCAGGCCCGGAGGAATCGCAGTGAGCTGATTGCCACGCAGGTCGAGTTCGACCAGGTTGCCGAATCTGTTGAGGAAATCACTGCCCAGTGTGCTCAGGTCCATGCCGCGCAACGTCATGCGCCTGACATGGCCGTAGTCCACGCCCTCGGGCAGAGCTGGAAGCTCACCTGTGCGCTCGCCATCGATGAACAGCACATACTCATCGGCCAGGTTGACCACTTTGCGCCGCCAGCAACGTCGCAAGGCCTCCGCCACGCGGCGCCGCCTGAGCATCTGCCGCAAGCCACGGCCCTGCTCCTGCCAGCTGTCCAGCGCCGCGCGCAGGCTGGACAGCTGGGTTTGCAATTGTTGGTAGTGGTCCCAGAGGTTCACATCGCGCCCCATCAGGTCGAGCATATAGACCTCCAGCTCGGTATCCTGCAATGTCGGAAAGATCTGCTGAATACCCCGCCGGATTGCCTGACGGCTGCTCCCGGCGCGCCCACTGAGCGGGTACCCCAGGCGACCATCGGCAAAGCGTCTTGGCGGACGAATGCCGGCACCCACCGGCGCCATGCCGAGCAGCGCGGCCGCCTGTTCACGATGCTCGCTGGCATGGTTGGCCTGCCAGATGCGCATCTGCTCCCCTGCTTCAGGTAACGGCGCAGTCGGACCGGTAAGTCCCAGGGCCAATCTTGCAGTGTCGGCATTGCTCGCCTCTGCCATGTGCAACCCCAGACAGGCGCGATCGAGGCGGCTGTCACGCACATACCAGCGCGCCCGCTCCGCCAGGGCCAAGGGCACCCGCGCATTGTCGAGCAGGCTGTCACGCTGGGCAGTACTTGCCTGTTCGAGGATTTCTGCTGCACCCCGCACGCTCAGGCCAGGGAAATCCCGCAACAGCACGGCTTGCTCCGCTGATGGCGCACCCTGCAGGTTGGCAAGGTGCAGATCCAGCGCATGCGCCTGCAGCGCTGGGTTCTCGCGCAGGGCAAGGTAACGATCGCGAAGGTCGAGCAAGCGTGCCGGTGCAGGCGCACCTTCCAGATGCAGACGGCGTAACTGATCCAGGCGCATCCCGGTACTCTGCAGCAACACCTCGGCGGTACCATCGGAGTCATCGGCCAGCGCGCCATCCCATTGACGCAACAGGGGGCCATGATCCCGCAGGTCATGCACGAGTGTCTCGCCTTGGGCCAGCCTCAAACGGCTCGCTCCGCGCAGCTCCGGCACCAGCTCATCGACGAATTCGATGCGTTTGAGCACCGCCTTGCCCGCCACCATCGCGCCCCCCAGCAACAGGCTCTCGGACACACCCAGCGCCACGCCGAAGGCATGATCGAGTGCACCTTGCCTGTCACCCAGTTGCCAGTCCCGATAGCCCTCGTAGACTTCATCGGCAACTTGCACGGCAGCCACGGCGAGCATCACCTCGCCCAACACCGGGACGAACAATGCCGCCAGGTTGAGCAAGTCAAGGCCGGCACCCGCCATCGCTTGCAGGCGAAGATGGCGCTCGAGCAGGTCTTCTTGCGCGGTGGGCACCGCCAGCATGCCGGCATCGTCCAGAAGCTTGTCGATCTGACGGCTACGCAAACAGGCAAAAACCTCTGACTCGATGGCAAAGTGGCGGATATCCAGCTCGGCCCTCTCCACGCCCAGCTGCACGCCAAGGTTGAGGTCGAAGGCTGGCCGGTCCCGTTCACGGACAAAGCGTGCAAAGTAGCGCCGGTACCCGCTGCCCCGTAAGCGCTGCACCAGGGCAGCCTGCAGGTCCTCCCAGCTGGCATGCTGGGACAAGGTTGCTAGCGGATCCTGTGGCAACCACAAGACGATGCAGCTCGGTGTGTCGGCCTGCGCCGCGTGTATCCCCAGAGCCAGCGCCCCAACAATCGGCTTGCCCAGCAGATTCAGATGATATGCAGTCACCCGCCCTGGAAGCGCTGGCACGGTGGGCGCGGCGGCGATCAGTGGAAGCAGCTGCAGGTAAGTGGCATGGCTCAGCACTCCTTTCAACGCAGCCAGGCGCACGGCGGCTTCCAGCTGCAAACGCAGATTGGTTTCCATCAGTCGCTCGATGCTTGCGCCAGCCATGCCTTTCGGGCTGCCGGGCCGATCCTTGGGCTGTAACACCTGACCGATCAGCGTCTGATAGCGACCGCCGAGATCCAGTTGCCTGCAGCAGCGTGCGAATGACTGAAAGTCGAGCGACAGCGGTTGGCCTTGTGCATCCACCAATATCGCCTGTCGCCGCAACATGGGTTGTGTGTCATCGGCATGGAAATTGTGCAGCGCCGCGGCCAGCAGGCTCTGCCGGGATCTGAACGTCTGGGTGGGCACTGGCAAGCGCGGCGCAGCCGTGGACAGCGCGAGCTCCTGAGTGATACGCACCTGCATGCGTCGTACATCAGGTACTTCGACTCCTATGTCGCGCAACGCCTGATCGAGCAAGGGCATGGCGAACTGGTCGAGCGCAGGAAGGCGCGCGAAGATTCGCTTGAGCTGTTCGGCGCACTCCTGCTGTTGGCTCAGCGCCCTGTGCAACTTGCGCAAGTGTTCCGGCTGGGCTGAAGTCAGCCAAGCAGGCAGTTGACGAGCGATAAGCGCATCGACCGAGTCGGAGGGAAAAGTCATGACGGGCACTCCTGAGGATGGGAGGCCAGCTCAACGCAGAGCGCCAAAGCAAGGGTATTAGTTAACTGCCACTTCAACGGTCACTCATTCGGATTTCCGAACGAGAGAAATGCAATTCATTCGGAAGTCCGTCGCACTGTTCAGTTGCAAAAACATCACAATTCCTTCAGCCCTAGTATTTTCGGGGGGTTATGATCGATACCGGACCTTGGCACGAGTCATGCTCTACACTTGGAAGCCGAATGCACACCGCTTCATGCTGTATTCGTTGAACGAAAGAGTCCGCCAACGGCTCCATAAAAAAAACAAACACGTCGAGGAAAATTTGATGCGTATCGTTCGTCAATTGCTGGGCGCCGCCATCGCGGCTGCAGTCATCGCTTCGCCGGCCATGGCCGAGGAGCTGACCGGCACCCTGAAGAAGATCAAGGATTCGGGCACCATCACCCTGGGGCACCGCGACTCCTCCATTCCATTTTCCTACCTGGCCGGCAAGCCCGAGCCCGTGGGCTACTCGCATGACATCCAGCTGGCTGTCGTCGAGGCCCTGAAGAAGCAACTGGGTACGGACATCAAGGTCCGATACAACCTGGTCACCTCGCAAACCCGCATCCCGCTGGTGCAGAACGGCACCGTCGACCTGGAGTGCGGCTCCACCACCAACAACGTCGAGCGCCAGCAACAGGTCGGCTTCTCGGTGGGCATCTTCGAAGTCGGTACCCGCCTGCTGACCAAGGTCAAGGACGGTCAGCCTTCCTACAAGGACTTCCCTGACCTGGCCGGCAAGAACGTGGTGACTACCGCCGGCACCACCTCCGAGCGCATCCTCAAGGCGATGAACGCCGACAAGCAGATGAAGATGAACGTGATTTCCGCCAAGGACCACGGTGAAGCCTTCAACATGCTCGAAAGCGGCCGCGCCGTGGCCTTCATGATGGACGACGCCCTGCTCGCCGGTGAAATGGCCAAGGCCCGCAAGCCGAGCGACTGGGTCATCACCGGCACCCCACAGTCGTACGAAATCTACGGCTGCATGGTGCGCAAGGATGATGCAGCGTTCAAGAAGGCGGTCGACGACGCCATCGTGGCCTACTTCAAGTCGGGCGAAGTCAACAAGAGCTACGACAAGTGGTTCCAGCAGCCGATTCCGCCAAAAGGCCTGAACCTGAATTTCCCGATGAGCGACGAGCTGAAAAAACTGATCGCCGAGCCGACCGACAAGGCCGCGGACGAGAAGAAGTCCTGATCCTCAGATAGTGGCCTGGTGCGCAAGCGCACGAATCAATACTGCAGGCCACTCATTAGTGTCTAACCTTTCATCCGAGGGCGCATGCCGCCCTTGGATGCTCGAAGGTGCCCGTGAAACAACCGTCTGAGGGGAAATCCCGATGAATTACAACTGGGACTGGGGCGTGTTCTTCAAGTCCACCGGCGTGGGCAGCGAAACCTATCTGGACTGGTACATCACCGGCCTGGGCTGGACCATCGCCATCGCCATCTCCGCCTGGATCATCGCGCTGCTGCTGGGCTCTGTGCTCGGCGTCATGCGTACCGTGCCGAACCGCCTGGTGTCGGGTATCGCCACCGCCTATGTGGAACTGTTCCGCAACGTGCCGCTGCTGGTGCAGCTGTTCATCTGGTACTTCCTGGTACCGGACCTGCTGCCCGAAGGCCTTCAGGAATGGTTCAAGCAGGACCTCAACCCGACGACTTCGGCGTTGATCAGCGTGGTCATCTGCCTGGGTCTGTTCACCGCTGCCCGCGTCTGCGAACAGGTGCGCACCGGTATCCAGGCGCTGCCGCGGGGCCAGGAAGCCGCCGCCCGCGCCATGGGCTTCAGCCTGCCGCAGATCTACAACAACGTGCTGCTGCCACAGGCCTACCGGATCATCATTCCGCCGCTTACCTCCGAGTTCCTCAACGTGTTCAAGAACTCCTCGGTGGCATCGCTGATCGGCCTGATGGAGCTGCTGGCGCAGACCAAGCAGACTGCCGAATTCTCCGCCAACCTGTTCGAGGCGTTCACCCTGGCCACACTGATCTACTTCACCCTGAACATGGGCCTGATGCTGCTCATGCGCATGGTCGAGAAGAAAGTCGCCGTGCCTGGCCTGATTTCAGTGGGGGGCAAATAAATGGACATGGATTTCAGCGAAATCATCCCGGCCCTGCCTGCCCTCTGGGAAGGCATGCTGATGACCCTCAAGCTGATGGTCATGGGCGTGGTCGGCGGTATCGTGCTGGGCACCATCCTGGCGCTGATGCGCCTGTCGTCGAGCAAGCTGCTGTCGCGGCTGGCCGGTGCCTACGTCAACTACTTCCGGTCGATCCCGCTGCTGTTGGTGATCACCTGGTTCTACCTGGCGGTTCCGTTCGTGCTGCGCTGGATCACCGGCGAGGACACCCCGGTGGGCGCGTTCACCTCCTGCGTGGTCGCTTTCATGATGTTCGAGGCCGCGTATTTCTGCGAAATCGTGCGTGCCGGTGTGCAGTCGATCTCCAAGGGGCAGATGGGCGCCGCGCAAGCGCTGGGCATGAACTACGCGCAGACCATGCGCCTGATCATCCTGCCCCAGGCCTTCCGCAAGATGACTCCGCTGCTGCTGCAGCAGAGCATCATCCTGTTCCAGGACACCTCGCTGGTGTACACCGTGGGCCTGGTGGACTTCCTCAACTCGGCACGTTCCAACGGCGACATCATCGGGCGCTCCCATGAGTTCCTGATCTTCGCCGGGGTCGTCTACTTCCTCATCAGCTTCTCCGCTTCGTGGCTGGTCAAGCGCCTGCAAAAAAGGATCACCGTATGATTTCCATCAAGAACGTCAACAAGTGGTACGGCGACTTCCAGGTACTGACCGACTGCAGCACCGAGGTCCAGAAGGGTGAAGTGGTGGTGGTCTGCGGCCCGTCGGGCTCGGGCAAGTCCACCCTGATCAAGTGCGTCAACGCCCTCGAACCCTTCCAGAAGGGCGACATCGTGGTTGACGGCACCTCGATCGCCGACCCGAAGACCAACCTGCCGAAGCTGCGCTCGCGGGTGGGCATGGTGTTCCAGCACTTCGAGCTGTTCCCGCACCTGACCATCACCGAGAACCTGACCATCGCCCAGCGCAAGGTCTTGGGCCGCAGCGAAGCGGAAGCCACCAAGAAGGGCCTGGCCCTGCTCGAGCGCGTCGGCCTCAGCGCCCATGCCAAAAAGCACCCTGGCCAACTTTCCGGTGGCCAGCAGCAGCGTGTGGCGATCGCCCGCGCGCTGGCAATGGACCCGATCGTCATGCTGTTCGACGAACCTACCTCGGCGCTGGACCCGGAAATGGTCAGCGAGGTGCTGGACGTGATGGTGCAACTGGCTCACGAAGGTATGACCATGATGTGCGTGACCCACGAAATGGGCTTTGCCCGCAAGGTCGCCAACCGGGTCATCTTCATGGACAAGGGCAGCATCATCGAAGACTGCACCAAAGAAGAGTTCTTCGGTGACCAGAGCGCTCGCGACCAACGTACCCAGCACTTCCTCAGCAAGATCCTGCAACACTAAGTCGGCCACAGTCTCCGCTGCTCCTGGCCTCCCGGGGCAGCGGATGCTGGCCGTGACAAGGCCACTGTGATGAAATGCGACCCCTCGCTTCTTCGCCCTGCCAAGCCTGCCGTGAAATCCCGCCTGATCCGTCAATTGCTGCTACCGCCCCTGGTCATCCTGCTGATGGTCGGCCTGGGCCTGGCCGGCTTTCTGATCAGCGAGAGCAACGGTATCCGCACCCTCAGCGAAAACGGCGAACGCCAGCTGGAGCTGCACGCGCGCACGGTGGAAAGCGAAATCAGCAAGTACACCTACCTGCCGAGCTTGCTGGAGCTGGAAGACAGCGTCTCGCAGTTGCTGACCGACCCCGACGGCGCCAACCGGCAAACCGTCAACGAATACCTTGAAGGCCTCAACCGCCGCAGCCGCAGCCGAGCGATCTTCGTGCTCGACACCAATGGCCGGGTGCAGGCCAGCAGCAACTGGCGCGATGCCGACTCGTTCCTCGGCGAGGACCTGTCGTTCCGTGCCTATTTCCAGAACGCCGTGCGCGGTGAACCCGGGCGTTTCTACGGCATCGGCAGCACCACCGGCGAAGCCGGCTATTACCTGGCCCACGGCCTGGAAGAACATGGCAAGATCATCGGCGTGGCGGTGATCAAAGTGCGCCTGGACACCCTGGAAGAGCGCTGGCAACGGGCCCGCCTGGAAGCCTTCGTCAGCGACGAGAATGGCATCATCATCCTGTCCAGCGACCCGGCGCGGCGGCTGAAATCGGTACGCCCGCTGACCCCGCAAATCAAGGAACGCCTGGCACGCAGCCTGCAGTACTACTGGTGGCCGTTGAACGAACTGCAGCCGCTGGCCCGCGAAACCCTGGCCGACGGTGTAGAGAAACTCACCTTCCCGGCGAACAGCGAAACGGCCCAGGGCAAGCCCCATGAGGTGGCCTATCTGGCACAGACCCGACGTCTGGTCGACACGCCATGGCATTTCACCCTGCTCACCCCTTTGCAGGACTTGCGTCGCGAATCGATGGTGCAAGGCATCCTGGTGGCCGTGGCGTTCGCCTTGCTGGCAATTCTGGGCATCGCCTGGAACGAGCGGCGCAAGGTGATCGCCACGCGATTGGCGGCCCGCGAAGCGCTGGAAGAAGCCAACAGTCAGCTGGAGCGACGCATCGCCGATCGCACCGCCGACTTGCGTGCCAGCAACGAGCGCCTCAAGGGCCAGATCCGCGAGCGCCGTCACGCCGAACAAACATTGCGCCACGCCCAGGACGAGCTGGTGCAGGCCGGCAAGCTGGCAGCCATCGGGCAGATGTCCACCAGCATTGCCCACGAACTCAACCAGCCGCTCGCGGCGCTACGCACCTTGTCCGGCAACACCGTGCGCTTTCTCGAGCGCGGCGCACTGGAAACCGCCAGCACCAACCTGCGCACCATGAACGATCTCATCGACCGTATGGGCCGCATCACCGCCAGTCTGCGCTCCTTTGCCCGGCGCGGCGACGACCGCGGCCAGGCATCGCTGGCCAAGGCGGTCGAGGCCACCCTGCAGGTGCTGGCCAACCGCATCAGCGCCTGCCACTTGCAGTTGCACAGCCAGTTCGACGACCATCAACTGGCCATCGACCAGACGCGCCTGGAGCAGATCCTGGTCAACCTGATCGGCAATGCCCTTGATGCCATGGCTGCCCAACCGCTGCCTGAGCTGTGGCTTGAAGGCGAGCTGCAGGGCGACAAATACCGCCTGCGGGTACGCGACAATGGCCACGGCATTGACGCCGAAGCACGCAAACACCTGTTCGAACCCTTCTTCACCACCAAACCCGGCGAACACGGCCTGGGCCTGGGCCTGACCCTGTCGGCGAGCCTTGCCGCCGCCGCCAAGGGCAGCCTGAACGTCGAGCACCCCGCCAATGGCGGTACGGCCTTCGTCCTTGCCCTGCCCCTGGTCACGCCCCCTAGCGAAACGGCAGAGCAACCATGAACCCAGCGCCTCTTACCGTATTGATCGTCGAAGACGACCCTCATGTGCTGCTCGGCTGCCAGCAAGCCCTGGCCCTGGAAGACATCGCCTGCGAAGGGGTCGGCAGCGCCGAGCAGGCCCTGGAACGTATCGGTGAGGACTTCGCCGGTATCGTGGTCAGTGATATTCGTCTGCCCGGCATCGACGGCCTTGAACTGCTCAACCGCCTCAAGGCGCGTGACCGCAGCCTGCCGGTGGTGCTGATCACCGGTCACGGCGATATCGACATGGCCGTGGGCGCCATGCGCAATGGCGCCTACGACTTCATGGAGAAACCCTTCTCGCCCGAGCGACTGGTCGAGGTGGTTCGGCGCGCGCTGGAGCAGCGCGGGCTGTCACGCGAGGTGTCCGCCCTACGCCGCCAGTTGGCCGAACAGAACAGCCTGGAGGGGCGCATTATTGGCCGTTCGCCGGCCATGGAGCATTTGCGCGAACTGATCGCCAACGTGGCCGACACTTCGGCCAACGTGCTGATCGAGGGCGAAACCGGCACGGGTAAGGAGCTGGTTGCTCGGTGCCTGCACGATTTCAGCCGACGCCATGGGCAGCCCTTCGTAGCGCTGAACTGCGGCGGCCTGCCGGAGAACCTGTTCGAGAGCGAAATCTTCGGCCACGAGGCCAACGCCTTTACCGGTGCCGGTAAACGTCGCATCGGCAAGATCGAGCATGCCAATGGCGGTACGCTGTTTCTCGACGAGGTCGAGAGCATGCCGATCAACTTGCAGATCAAGCTGCTGCGCGTGTTGCAGGAACGCACCCTGGAGCGCCTGGGCTCGAACCAGAGCATCCCGGTGGACTGCCGAGTGATTGCCGCGACCAAGGCCGACCTGGCCACCCTGGGCCAGAGCGGCCAGTTCCGCAGTGACCTTTACTACCGGCTGAACGTGGTCACCCTGGAGTTGCCGCCGCTGCGCGAGCGCCGCGAAGACATTCGCCAGTTGTTCGAGCACTTCCTGCAGCAATCGGCATTGCGCTTCGATCGGGAGCTGCCACAGCTCGACAGCCAGACCCTGTCGCGCCTGATGTCCCACGACTGGCCGGGTAATGTGCGCGAGTTGCGCAACGTCGCCGAGCGCTTCGCCCTGGGCTTGCCGGCCTTCAAGAAGGGGCCGAGCGGTGGCGCCAGCCAAGGGCTGGGGTTTGCCGAGGCGGTGGAGGCGTTCGAGCGCAACCTGCTCAGTGACGCCCTGCAGCGTACCGGCGGCAATCTCAGCCAGGCCAGCCAGGAACTGGGCATGGCCAAGACCACGCTGTTCGACAAGGTGAAAAAGTACGGGCTTGGCTGAGCCCCACAGGAGTCATGCAAGGATTGGCATGCCGCGCTTAGCTAAAGGCCAGCGATATGCGTCATGTCCTGCCGGTGGGACTGCAGGTAAGGGAGCACTGCCCCCAGCAATGGCGCCTTGAAGGGCTCCTGGAAGCGGTGCGCCAGCCCCGGAATCAACTTCAGCTGGCTACCTTGAATATGCGCCGCCAGGTGCACCCCATGCATCACCGGCAACAATGGATCGGACGTGCCATGCACGACCAGCGTGGGCACGCGCAGCTTGTTGAGCAGCTCGACCCGGCTGGGCTCGGCCAGGATCGCCATGATCTGGCGCTTGGCGCCATCGGGGTTGAACGCCCGGTCGTAGGCCACTGCCGCCTGCTGCAACAAAACCGCCCGATCGTCACGTACCTGCGGGCTGCCCAGTGCCGCCAGCAAATCGGCCTGCTGTTCGATGGCGACCTCGCGATTCGGCGCACTGCGCCGGGCCAGCAACTGCACCAGGGCCGGGTCGGGCGCCGGCAGGCCCGCCGCGCCAGAGCTGGACATCACCAGCGTCAGGCTACGCACCCGTTCCGGCGCCATCGCCGCCAGGTGCTGGGCAATCATGCCGCCCATGCTGACACCCAGGACATGGAATTGGCGTATGCCCAGTGAGTCCATCAGGCGCAGGCCGTCACCGGCCATGTCGGTCAGTGTATAGGGCGCGGCAACCGGCAAGCCCAACTTGTAGCGCAGCAGCTCGACTGTCAGGTTGGCGGTGGGTGGGAGCTGATTCCAGCGCGACAGGCCGACATCGCGATTGTCGTAGCGAATGACCCGAAAGCCCTGGCGGCACAGTGCCTCGACCACATCATCCGGCCAGTGGATGAGCTGGCCACCGAGCCCCATGACCAGCAGCAGCGCCGGATCCCGCGGCGCACCGACGCTTTGGTACACCAGGCTCAGGTCACCCAGCTCAGCCCGTTGAACCGCCACGTGTGCGTCGCAACGCTGGTCGGCGAAGCTCGCCGGCACGCTGACAAGGAAGAAGAAAAAAAGCAGAAAAGCCCGCATGAAAGAAACACCAGAATGCAGATCCCCAGTAGAGCGCGAGTCTGATGACTTTCATTCAAGCGCGCTGCCACAGTTCGGTGACAGTTTCATGAACCCTGCCGAGCGGTTGATCCAAGGTTCAGTCGACAGCGAGGGCCAACATGAGGGAAACTCAACTCAATCCGCTTTTACTCAAACTTTTCTCTCGGAGTCAGCCGTGCTGGAGATCCGCCACCTGAAAACCCTTCATGCCCTGCGCGAGGCTGACAGCCTGGTGGAGGCTGCCGAACGTCTGCACCTGACACAATCGGCGCTGTCGCACCAGTTCAAGGAGCTGGAAGAGCGCCTGGGGTTACCCCTGTTCGTGCGCAAGACCAAGCCGATTCGCTTCACCAGCGCCGGCCTGCGCCTACTTCAACTGGCCGACGCCACCCTACCGCTGCTGCGCGGTGCCGAGCGCGACATCGCCCGGCTGGCCGGCGGTACCGCAGGGCGCCTGCACATGGCCATCGAATGCCACAGCTGCTTCCAATGGCTGATGCCGACCATCGACCAGTTCCGCGATGCCTGGCCTGAAGTGGAGCTGGACCTGGCCTCGGGGTTCGCCTTCGCCCCCCTGCCAGCCCTGGCCCGTGGCGACCTTGACCTGGTGGTGACCTCCGACCCGGTCGACCTCGCCGGCATCACCTACGTGCCGCTGTTCACCTACGAAGCCATGCTGGCCGTGGCCAACCAGCACCCGCTGGCGAGCAAGCCGTACATGGTGCCCCAGGATCTCATCGACCAAACCTTGATCACCTACCCGGTGGAACGTGATCGCCTGGATATCTTCACCCGTTTTCTGGAGCCGGCCGATATCGAACCGGCGGCCGTGCGTACCTCGGAGCTGACGGTGATGATGATGCAGCTGGTGGCCAGCGGCCGTGGCGTTTGCGGCATGCCCCACTGGGCGCTGCACGAGTACAGCTCCCGCGGTTATGTGAAAGGCAAGCGCCTGGGCGAAAAAGGGCTGTTCGCCACCCTTTATGCGGCGGTGCGTACCGACATGCTGGATGCACCGTACATGCGCGACTTCCTGCTGACGGCCAAGGACACCTCGTTCGCCACCCTCGATGGGGTCAGCGCGGTGCGCTGAGCGCCTGGCGATACAGCGGCAGGATCAGGTCGCGGGTCAGCGGCGCCAGCTGCAGTTCAGGCGACTGATCAGCGGTCAGCCACACCACTTCTTCGATTTCCGCCGCAGGCGTCACGGCCTCGGCGCAGTCGACCCGAAACAGTTGCGCTTGCACCTCGAAACCTGGTTCGTTGGCGGCCGGGGCACTGAACTGGCCCAGCGCGATGGCCTGCGCCGGGTCGATGTGCAGGCCCAGTTCCTCGTGCAGTTCGCGCACCAGGGCGGCGACCGCCGACTCGCCGGCATCGATCTTGCCGCCTGGCTGCATGAACGCCTGGGTGCCGCGTTTGCGCACCAGCAAGGTCCGGCCTTGGGGGTCGATCAACAGGGCGGCGGCGATGCGGATGATGTTGGGCATGGAATAGGCTCGCGGACAAAGGCAGGGAGGATCCCATGGGCTCCGGGGCCTGACAAGGACAGTGCTGACTTTACCGGCCCTATCGCCGGCCAGCCGGCTCCCACAAGCGCCCCCACAAAACTTGAAGATTGTGCAGCACCTGTGGGAGCCGGCTTGCCGGCGATAGGGCCCGCACAGACGAACGGCCCCTTGCCAACCCGCCGTCCACCCTCCATAACCAACACATGAACCTGCCAGCCCACCAGCACCCGGTGCTCGAGCTGTTCCATCCCGCCGTCGGCACCTGGTTCCGTCGCCATTTCGCCACGGTCACCGATGCCCAGGCCCAGGCGTGGCCGCTGATCCATGCCGGCCAGTCGATGCTGCTCGCCGCGCCGACCGGCTCGGGCAAGACCCTCAGCGCCTTCCTTGCGGTACTGGACGAACTGTTCCGCCAGGGCCTGGAACTGGACGGCGAATTGCCGGCCCAGACCCAGGTCATCTACGTATCGCCCCTCAAGGCGTTGTCCAACGACATCCGCCTGAACCTCCAGGCCCCGCTCGAAGGCATCAGCCAGACCCTCGAAGCGCAGGGCCTGAAGGCACCGCGCATCACCACCGCCGTGCGCACCGGAGACACGCCACAAAAAGAGCGCGCAGCCATGCGCAAGCTGGCCCCGCACATTCTGGTGACCACACCCGAATCGCTCTACGTGCTGATGGGCTCGGCCTCCGGACGCGCAGGCCTGGCCTGCGTGCACACCGTGATCGTCGACGAGATCCACGCCCTGGCCGGCAACAAGCGTGGCGCCCACCTGGCGCTGACGCTTGAGCGCCTGCAGGCGCTTTGCGGGCAACCGTTGCGGCGCATCGGCCTGTCCGCCACGCAACGCCCGGTCGAACGTGTGGCGCAGTTTCTGGTCGGCTGCCAGCGGCCCTGCGCGATCGTCGATATCGGCCATGCCCGCCAGCGCGACCTGGCCATCGAGGTGCCCCCGGTGCCACTGGGTGCGGTGATGGCCACCGATGTGTGGGGCCTGGTCTATGACCGCCTGGCCGCGCTCGCCCGCGAACATCGAACCACACTGGTATTCGTCAACACTCGACGCCTGGCCGAACGCCTGACCCGCCACCTCAGTGACCGCCTAGGCAAGGAAACAGTGGCGGCCCACCACGGCAGCCTGGCCAAGGAACTGCGCCTGGATGCCGAGCAACGACTGAAGAACGGGCAATTGCAGGTGCTGGTGGCCACCGCCTCGCTGGAGCTGGGCATCGATATCGGCGACGTCGATCTGGTCTGCCAGATCGCTTCGCCTGGCTCGATCGCCGCCTTCCTGCAACGTGTCGGGCGCTCAGGCCATCAGGTCGAAGGCGTGCCCAAAGGGCGGCTGTTCGCTACCTCGCGAGACGACCTGATCGAATGCGTCGCCCTGCTCGACTGCATCCGCCATGGCGAACTCGACGAACTGCATATCCCCAAGGCTCCGCTGGATGTGCTGGCCCAGCAGATCGTCGCCGAGGCCAGCAACCAGCCCTGGCAGGAACAGGCCCTGTTCGACTGCCTGCGCCAGGCAACCCCATATGCCGAACTCGACGTGAACCATTACCAAGCGCTGCTGCGCATGCTTGCCGAGGGCTATAACGGCCGCCTGGGTGTACGCAGTGCCTACCTGCACCGCGATGCGGTCAGCGGCACCTTGCGCGGGCGTCGAGGTAGCCAGCTGACCGCCCTGACCAGTGGTGGCACCATACCCGAGACGGCCGACTACAGCGTGCTGCTCGAACCGCAGGCACTGAATATCGGCAGCGTCAACGAAGACTTCGCCGTGGAAAGCATCGCCGGTGACATCTTCCAGCTAGGCAACGCCTCCTACCGCATCCTGCGGGTCGAACCCGGCCGCGTGCGAGTCGAGGACGCCCAAGGCCTGCCGCCAACCCTACCGTTCTGGCTCGGCGAAGCGCCGGGGCGCAGCGATGAGCTGTCTGCAGCGGTAGCGCGCTTGCAGGCCCGCATTGACGAGCAGTTGGGGCTGAGCGATGGCGACCTCATTGCCGTGCAGCAGTGGCTGCAAAGCACCTTCGAGCTGGACCAGGCCTGTGCCAGCCAATTGCTCGACTATTTGGGCCGTACCCGTGAAGCGTTGGGCGGTCTGCCCTCGCAGCAAACCCTGATCATGGAGCGTTTTTTCGACGAATCTGGCGGCACCCAGCTGATCATCCATTCGCCCTATGGCAGCCGCATCAACCGCGCCTGGGGCCTGGCTCTGCGCAAACGCTTCTGCCGCACGTTCAACTTCGAGCTGCAGGCCGCTGCCAGCGAAGACGCCATCGTGCTGTCGCTGTCCACCAGCCACAGTTTCGAGCTGGACGACGTCTGGCGCTATCTCTCCAGCCGTAGCGCCGAGCACATTCTCATCCAGGCCCTGCTGGACGCCCCGCTGTTCGGTGTGCGCTGGCGCTGGAATGCCGCCGTGGCCATGGCCCTGCCGCGCTTCGTGGGGGGCCGCAAAGTGGCCCCGCAAATCCAGCGCATGAAGAGTGAAGACCTGATCGCCGCGGTCTTCCCCGACCAGATCGCCTGCCTTGAGAACATCGCCGGCGAACGACAGATCCCCGAACACCCCCTGGTCGAGCAGACTCTCGACGACTGCCTGCACGAGGCCATGGACAGCGAAGGCTGGCTGGCCCTGCTCAGGCGCATGGAGTGCGGCGAGGTGAGGCTGCTGTGCCGCGACCTTCCGGCCCCCTCGCCGCTGGCTTCGGCCATCCTCAATGCCAGGCCCTATGCCTTTCTCGATGACGCCCCGCTGGAAGAGCGACGCACCCAGGCGGTGCTCAACCGGCGCTGGAACCCGGTGCAAAGCGGCGATGACCTGGGCGCGCTGGACGCCGACGCCATTGCCGCCGTCGTGGCCGAGGCATGGCCTGAGCCACGCAGCGCCGACGAGATGCACGAAGCCTTGATGAGCCTGGGCGCGATCAGCCAGCAAGAAGTGCACGCCAACGCCAGTTGGGATTTGCTGTTGCGCCAACTCGCCAAAGCCGGACGGGCGCTGCAATTACCCACCCAACAACTCTGGCTGGCCCGCGAACGCCTGAACCTGTTGCAAGCCCTGTATCCGCAGGCAACCCCAGCGCCTGCCCTCGGCGTGCTCCCAGGTTTCGATCAGGCCATCGACCCGGACAGCGCGCTCAGCGAGCTGCTGCGTAGCCGCCTGAGCGGCCACGGCCCCCTGACCTTGGCGCAGATCGCCAGGCCGCTGGGCAAGCCTGATGCGGCTGTGGCGCAGGCCCTGGCGCAGCTGGAGGCCGAAGGCTACGTACTGCGCGGCCATTTCAGCCCTGGCCAGGCCGAGCCACAGTGGTGCGAGCGCCACCTGCTGGCGCGCATCCACCGCTACACGGTCAAGCGCCTGCGCCGTGAGATCGAGCCGGTCAGCCTGCAGGACTTCATGCGCTTTCTGTTTGACTGGCAGCACCTGGCGCCCGGCGAGCGCCTGCGCGGCCCACAGGCCGTGACCGAGGTACTTGGCCAGTTGCAGGGCTTCCCCAGTGCGGCAGCGGCCTGGGAAGCGGAATTGTTGCCCGCGCGAATCGAAGACTACAGCCCGCACTGGCTCGATGATGCCTGCCGCAGCGGGCAGTTCGCCTGGAGCCGGCTGGCGGCGACGGCGGCCAGCAGCACCTTGTCCAGCACCCCGCTGGTGCTGCTGCCCCGGGAACACCTGGGCTTCTGGCGCAGCCTTGCCCCCACAACCGCCGTTGACGCCCTGGGGCTGCGTGCGCAACGGGTGCACGAGGTGCTGCGGGCGCAAGGGGCGCTGTTCTTCGATGAACTGGCACAGGATGCCCACCTGCTGCCCAGCGAGCTGGAAAGCGCCCTCCAGGCCTTGGTGGGCGCCGGTCTGGTGGGCGCCGACAGCTTCATCGGCCTGCGCAGCCTGATCACTCCAGCGGCCAAACGCACCTCGCGCCACAGCCGGCGCGGGCACCCGCCACTGTCCAGCAACATGGCCCATGCCGGGCGCTGGGCATTGCTGCGCCCAGGTAATGCCGATGACGGCCAGCGTCTGGAGCACATCGCCCGCGCCCTGCTGCGGCGCTATGGAGTGATGTGCTGGCGACTTCTGGAGCGCGAAAGCGACGTGCTACCGCCCTGGCGCGAGTTGCTGCGCTGTTATCACCGCCTGGAAGCCCGTGGCGAGATTCGTGGTGGACGCTTCATTGCCGGCTTGGCTGGGGAGCAATTTGCCCTGCCAGAAGCGGTTGGCCTGCTCCGGCAAGTACGCCGGCAAGCGGCTGAAGGTACGCTGGTGGTGGTCAGCGCCAGCGACCCGCTGAACCTCGTGGGCTCACTGCTGCCTGGGGCGAAAGTACCGGCCGTGAGCGGCAACCGCTTGCTGTACCGCGATGGTGTCCCGGTGGCGGTACGGATCGCCGGGCGTTACAGCTACCTGGTCGACGCGTCGGCCGTCGAACAGCAAACCTGGCGGCAAAAACTCTTGCGCGAATGATTTTCGATACCCCGATTTTCATTTTCAGTGCAGCTCAACCGGGCTATGGTCGGGGTTTGTTCCAGGCCCCTGAGCCTGACCGAGCCATCGCAAGGACCCCGTATGAGCCTGTCACTTCTCAGTCGCTACGCCTTTTTCGCTGCTTGTGTACTGTTCACCCTGGCGAGTCTGCCGTTCCTCCATCACGAATGGCTGTGGCCATTCACCCTGGCTAGCGCGCTGCTCAGCCTGGTCGGCGTGGTCGATCTGCTGCAGCAACGTCACGCGGTGCGCCGCAATTACCCAATCCTTGGCAACATTCGCTACCTGGTCGAAGGCATCCGCCCGGAAATTCGCCAGTACCTGCTGGAGGCCGACAGCGATGCCCTGCCCTTCTCACGCGCCCAGCGCTCGCTGGTTTACGCGCGGGCCAAGAACGAGGCTTCGGACAAACCGTTCGGTACCTTGATCGACGTGTATGAGTCCGGTTTCGAGTTCATCGGCCATTCCATGCGCCCGGCACCGCTGGCCGACCCGGCAAGTTTCCGCACCATCATCGGTGGCCCGCAATGCAGCCAGCCGTACTCGGCGTCGATCTTCAACATTTCCGCCATGAGCTTCGGCTCGCTCAGCGCCAACGCTATCCGCGCGCTGAACCAGGGCGCCAAGCTGGGCAACTTCCACCATGACACCGGCGAAGGCAGCATCAGCCCCTATCACCGCGAACACGGCGGCGACCTGGTCTGGGAGCTGGGCAGCGGCTACTTCGGTTGCCGCACGGCGGACGGGCGCTTCGACCCTGAACGCTTCGCCACCCAGGCACGTAGCCCGCAGGTGCGGATGATCGAGATCAAGATGAGCCAGGGTGCCAAACCCGGCCACGGCGGCATCCTGCCCAAGCACAAAGTGACCAAGGAGATCGCCGACACCCGCGGCGTGCTGATGGGCGAGGACTGCATTTCGCCATCACGCCACAGCGCTTTCTCCACACCGATCGAAATGATGCAGTTCATCGCACAGCTGCGTGAGCTGTCGGGCGGAAAACCAGTGGGCTTCAAGTTCTGCCTCGGCCACCCGTGGGAGTTCATGGGCATCGCCAAGGCCATGCTGGAAACCGGCATCCTGCCCGATTTCATCGTCGTCGACGGCAAGGAAGGCGGTACCGGTGCCGCGCCGGTGGAATTCACCGACCACATCGGAGTGCCGCTGCGCGAGGGCCTGCTGTTCGTGCACAACACCCTGGTCGGCCTGAACCTGCGCGACAAGATCAAGCTCGGCGCCAGCGGCAAGATCGTCAGCGCCTTCGATATCGCCAGCGTACTGGCCATCGGTGCGGACTGGGCCAACTCGGCACGGGGCTTCATGTTCGCCATCGGCTGCATCCAGTCGCAGAGCTGCCACACCAACAAATGCCCGACTGGCGTGGCCACCCAGGACCCGCTGCGCCAACGGGCGCTGGTGGTGCCGGACAAGGCCCAGCGGGTATTGAACTTCCACCACAACACCCTGCGCGCCCTGGCCGAGATGCTCGCCGCGGCGGGTCTGGAGCATCCGGCGCAGCTGGAAGCCAAGCACCTGGTGCGGCGTGTTTCGGCCACCGAAATCAAGCTGTTCTCGCAGATGCATGTGTTCCTCAAGCCAGGGGAGTTGCTGACCGGCGAGGTGGACGGGCAATTCTATTCGCGCATGTGGCAGATGGCGCGGGCGGACAGTTTCGAGCCACACACCGACGTGGCGGCCTGATCAACAGCGGAAGAAGTTCCACCATGGCCAGCTGCAGGGGGAACTTCGAACAGCAAGGCCTGGATATCGCCGGCAATGTATCGCGCCTGTAGCGTCCAGGCCGGCGGCAATTGGTTTGCACCTCTCGAGCTGGCGGGGCCTTGTATCCACCAGACTCGCCCGGACTTCGCGCTCAGTTGTCGCGGATCGACCACGTAGATCTGTTCAGACCTGGGATAAAGCAAGGTTTCCCAGTTGTAGCTGGTAGGGGAGGTTCCAGAGTTGTCCCCCGACTGACCATATTGATACAGCCGCGGCTCACTGCCCGTCTTGTTGTAGTACTCCACGCTGTAGTACCAGAACAACGAGTCCACCACCATTACATCGCCGTCTCGCCAGTGGGCATTGACCTGATCGAGCAGTGACGCCACCTTGATGCGTCCCCAGACCGTCTTGCCATTGAGCTCGACCTTGCCTTGATAGAGCCGTCCAAGACCTGCGGATTGCAAAGAAACGCACAAGATGACCAGTACAGCGGCGCCGACAGGCGAGCGTCTGGCAATGCCATCTACCGTCACCGCCAGCAGAATCGCCAGCCCCGCCGCGCTGAAGAGCAGATAGCGCGGCATGAACACCGGCAGTGCGTAGGACGCCAGCCAGGCTGTGAGCAATGGCAGGCAGAAGAAGAGCAGGATCAGCAGGCGAGGTTTGGCAGGCAACTTGTCATGTTTGACAGCAGCCATGCAGAGCGCAGCCACCGCAACAGGCAGCAGCCAGAACACTGGCCACCCATGCTCGGTGCCAGGCTGGAGCGCCATGAATTGCCAAAGTGCCGAAGGCAGGGTATTCCCGCTCACCGGCGCAATCCAGTTCAGCGCACCGCTGCTACGCGTCATCTGCTCGTTGAGTTGCGGCAACCAGGGAAGGAAGGCGAGCGCGATGGCCACATTGCATAACCACCAGTCAGGCGAGCGCACCAGGCGCTGCCCTCTGCCGTTGCGCATCGGCAACAGGTACAGCCAGTGAGCCGCCGCGCACAGCACGGCAAAATAGTGGGTGTAGAGCGCTGCCGTCAGCAAAACCGCATAAATCAGCAGATAGCGCCGACGATGCTGCGCCTGTACCCACATCATGAGTAGAAGGGTTGCCGCCAGCAGCCACATGCCAAGCAGGGAATACATCCGCACTTCCTGGCTGTAGCGCACGGTGATGGGAAGCAACGCCATGAACAACCCGGTTATCACCGCGGCACGCGGGTTTGCCAGACGCAGCGCGATAGCCATTGCCAGCAAAACCGACAGCACCCCCGCCAAAACACTGAACCCGCGCACGGCGAGCAGACCATCACCAAACGCTGCGATCCAGTAGTGCAGCAACAGGTAATACAGCGGAGGATGCACGTCGCGCCCGGTATGCAGAAGAATCTGCCCCGGCGCCATGCTGCTCAACTTGACACTGAATGCCTCGTCGAGCCAAAGCACCGGCACCTCGATGCGATAGAGCCGCAGCGCAACGCTGAGCACGAGGATGCCGAGCATCAGTAGCAGCCACCCTCTGTTCGGCAGGGTGATCGCCGCCAGGCCCACGGTTGCGCGTTTCGGCTGCCATCGTGGCGAAACTGTCATCGTTGTTCCTTGAATACACTGCGGCCACCCTGAGTCGCATTGCGCCCCAGCGTGCCTTTGACGACATAACGCGGTCGGTGCTTGGACTCCATGTAGATGCGACCGATGTATTCCCCAAGGACACCGATTCCAATCAGCTGGACCCCGCCCAGAAACAGGATGGCCGTCATGAGAGAGGGATATCCAGGCACGGGGTTGCCCAGGATGAGCTTGTCCAAGACCAGCAACGCCGCGTAAGCAAACGCCGTGATGGCAATGACGCCCCCCACGTAGCTCCACAGCCGTAGTGGCACGGTGCTGAACGAGGTAATGCCATCCAACGCCAGGTTCCACAGTTTCCAGGCATTGAAGCGGCTGCCTCCTTGGGTTCGCGGCGCGCGCTCGTATTCGACGACCGCCGTGCTGAACCCTGCCCACGACAACATGCCTTTCATGAACAGTTGCTGCTCTGGCATCGACTTGATCACTTCCACGACCTTGCGATCGAGCAAGCGGAAGTCGCCGACATTTTCTTCGATATGGATTTGCGAGATGCGATTGAGCAGGAAGTAGAACCCCCCAGCCGAAAGGCGCTTGAGGTAGGTATCACTGGATCGATCGCGGCGCTTGGCGAGTACCACATCGAAGCCGGCTCGCCACTCTTCGATCAGCAACGGAATGACCTCCACCGGGTCTTGCAGGTCTACGTCGATCGGAATCATCACGTCGCCCTCGGCCATTTCCAGGCCGGCGAACAGTGCCGCCTCCTTGCCGAAGTTTCGCGACAGGTCGACCAGCATGACATCCGGGTCGCCGGCAACCAGCTGACGAATCTGCCGCTCGGTATCGTCCTGACTGCCATCGTTGACGAAGATCACCTCGACCCGAGCGGTTTCACCGTTCAATGCCTGGCGAACCGCGTCGTAGAAAGGTCGGATCGACTGTTCTTCATTGAACACCGGCACGATCAGCGAAATAACCATCTGCGCCGCTCCATGAAGATCCATCGAGACAGCATGAAACCCAACAGCAGGCTGATCGCCGAATACACCACGACGGTGACCACCGGGCGCCAGCTCTGAAGATCGGCAATCGTCCCCACTGCCACACTCAGGCTGCCCATGCCTGCGACGAAGCTCAGGTAGCGCAAGAGCGATACAGGTACCCTGAAGGTGTACCGGGCATTGGCCATGAACGAGAACGACAGCGCCACGAAGAAGGCCGTCAGATTGCTGATCGCCTGATCGGTACCGGCCAACAGCTGCATCGCCGTGAACACGGCGGCGTGAATGGCGGTGTTGAAGATACCTACGAGCAAGTACTTGAAGAACGTCGACGTTGCGAATCGCATGATCGGTCTTGCCCTTCCTTACCTGGCATGAACGCCACGTTAGGCGAGATGGGGAAGGTGTTCTACTGACAAAAATGCCAGTTGACGATCGCATCGACCTGGAGAATCGAAGGGTGAAAAGGGCCGCGGCAGCGGCCCTCTTGCATTGTCAGAGCGCTGGGCTGGCCACGCCCCGCGCTTGTTTCGGCGCAAGCCGGAACACGTGATACAGCACCGTCAGCAGCACCAGGAACGCTGGGCCGATGTACAGCGCCACGCGGGTGTCCTCGAAGTACGCCATCAGGCCCACCACCAGCACCAGGAACGCCAGGGCCAGGTAGGAGCTCAGCGGCCACAGCCACATGCGGTACTTCAGGGCCCCGCGCTCAGCGCTCGACAGACCGGCGCGGAACTTCAGCTGGGCCAGCAGGATCATCACCCAGGTCCAGATCGCGCCGAAGGTGGCGATCGAGGTCACCCAGACGAACACCTTCTCAGGCACCAGATAGTTGGCCAACACACCCAGCAGCAACGCACCGATCGACAGCAGCAGCGCGTTGCGTGGCACGCCGCTCTTCGAGGTGCGGGCAAACGCCGCTGGGGCCTGGCCATTCTGCGCCAGGCTGTAGAGCATGCGCCCGGTGCTGAAGATACCGCCGTTGCAGGATGACAGCGCCGCAGTGATAACCACGAAGTTGATGATACCGGCGGCAGTCTTGATACCCAGCCGCTCGAAGGTCATGACGAACGGGCTGCCCTGGCTGCCGATCTCGTTCCACGGGTAGATCGAAAGGATGACGAACAGCGCACCGACGTAGAACAGCAGGATGCGCCAGAACACCGAACCGATGGCCTGCGGGATGGTTTTCTGAGGGTTGCGTGCTTCACCGGCGGTCAGGCCGATCATTTCCACGCCCAGGTAGGCGAACATCACCATCTGCAGCGACATCAGCACACCGGTCACACCGTTGGGCATGAAGCCGCCGTTGCTCCACAGGTTGGAAACGCCCACCGCCACGCCGTCATTGCCGAAGCCGAAAGCAATGATGCCGATGCCGCCTAGGACCATGGCAATGATGGTGACGATCTTGATCAGGGCGAACCAGAACTCGAACTCACCGAAGGCCTTGACCGCGATCAGGTTGACCGCGCCCATGCTGCCCAGGGCCATCAAGGCCCAGATCCAGCGCGGCACATCCGGGAACCAGATGCCCATGTAGATGGCCACCGCGGTGATTTCCGCGACACAAGTCACCAGCCACAAGAACCAGTAGTTCCAACCGGTGAGAAAGCCCGCGAGTGGGCCAAGGTAGTCCTGGGCATAGCTGCTGAACGAACCGGCGACCGGGTTGTGCACGGCCATTTCGCCGAGCGCGCGCATGATCACCAGGATCGCCAGGCCGCCAATGATGTAGGAAAGCATGATGGCTGGGCCGGCCATTTCAATGGCCTTGGCCGAACCGAGGAAAAGACCGACACCGATACAGGCGCCCAGCGCCATAAGACGGATGTGCCGTTCGCCCAGTTCACGCTTCAGAGGGCCGCCCTGGGCGGTCTCGGCATGGGCAGGGTGGTTGCCGACTGGCATAGCAATACAACCTCATTTTGTTATTGGATTTGACCTTCGTGCAGCCGCAGCCTGCCGATAGGCATGACGTTGGCTTGCCGGGCTGGCCTTGTGGGCCGGCCCGTGTGCCGGACTAGAGCGGCCGGCAGGGCGAAGGGGCCGAGCAGTATAGGAAGCCCGACGTAGGGCTTTTCACTGTAAATATCCTGAAATTTGGCGAGAAGTCGGGGTGTAAGTTATGCCCGGCTGCGCCGTACAGCCACCCTAGCAATATCGCAGCTGGAAGAAACCCACACCAAAGCCGCATATCCCACTTCTGTTTTCTCCTCTTCCTACAATTTTTTCACCTCCTGCTGTCACCGTCTAAGCTTCAGGCAAGCAACACGAAAAAACCTGGCCGGATTGAAGACTATGGGCGCACTGTGGCAATCGGAACCAACCAGAACGGAAGCACCCGAAGCACCTCTGGCCGAGACGCCACAGCCGAAGTCCCCTCGTCAGCGTCGGCTATGGTGGCGGCTGATCCTGCTGATCCTGCTGGTGGCGATCATCGCCATTGGCTTTGCCGCCTATGATGAATTCCGTACGTCCGAGCTGCAGTCGCGGGAATTCAGCAAGCTGGCCACCACCCTCACCTACTCGCTGCAGCCGGGCCCCAGCGACGCCATCGTCTATCCGGGTGATGGGCCGTTCGACAAGCGCCTGGGTTACAGCGCGATGGGCGAATTCCTGCCGCGCCTGCTCAAGCGCGACTACCTGATCAGCGAACAGGTGAAGTTCTCGCCGGCGTTGATGAACTACGTCGACCATGGCCTGTTCGCCCCCTACATCGAGAAAATCCAGGCCGGCCTTGCGATCACCGACTGCCGCGGCGATACCTTGTACCAGTACAACTACCCGCAGCACCTGTACCCGAATTTCGCAGCGATCCCCCCGGTAATGGTCAACAGCTTGCTGTTCATCGAGAACCGCGACCTTCTGGACCCGAAAGACCCGAAGAACAACCCGGCAGTGGACTGGCCGCGCTTCGCCAAGGCCGCCTACAGCCAGGTGGCCAAATACCTGGCCCTGCCCGGCCAATCCGCCGGTGGCAGCACCCTGGCCACCCAGTTGGAGAAGTACCGCCATTCACCCGACGGCCTGACCGTGTCGGGTGCAGAGAAGATCCGCCAGATGATTTCCGCCAGCGTGCGCGCTTACCAGGGCGGCCCGGACACCACCGAAGCCCGCCAGCGCATCGTGCGTGACTACCTCAACAGCGTGCCACTGTCGGCGGTGCCGGGGCACGGCGAGGTACACGGCATGGCCGAAGGATTGCGAGTTTGGTACGGCGCCGATTTCGACCAGGTCAACCAGGCCCTGACCTCCACTGCCAGCGACCCGCAAAGCATGGCCGCGCGCGGCCTGGCCCTGCGCCAGGTATTGTCGTTGATGATTGCCCAACGCCGCCCGTCGCACTACTTGTCCAAAGGCCGTGTGGAACTGGCCGAACTCACTGACTCACACATTCGCGTGCTGGCCGCCAGCAATATCATCGATCGCCAGTTGGCCGACGCGGCGTTGGCCAGCAAGGCCGTGTACCGCGACTGGGTGGCGCAACCGACCATCGTGCCGATCATCACCAACAAGGGCATCAGCCTGGCGCGCAACCGCCTGGCCGCCATGCTCAACCGCCCGCTCTACGACCTCGACCGCCTGGACGTGTCAGCCACCAGTACGCTGCAGGCCGACCTGCAACTGCAGGTCAGCCAGTACCTGAAAAACCTCTCTGACCCGGAGTTCGCCGCGCAGATCGGCCTGATCGGCGAACGCCTGCTGACCTCCAAGACCACCGACCAGGTGCGCTACAGCTTCACCCTGTTCGAACGCACCGCCGACGGCTCGCGCGTGCGGGTGCAGACCGACAGCACCGACCAGCCGTTCGACATCAACGAAGGCAGCAAGCTGGAGCTGGGCTCCACCGCCAAGCTGCGGGTGCTCACCACCTACCTGGAGATCATTGCCGAGCTGCACGACAAGTACGCGGGCAAACCCGCCGCCGAGCTGAAGAAGGTCGAAGTCGCCGAGCTTGACCGCATTACCCAGTGGTCGCTGGAGTGGCTGACGCAGAACAGCAAGAACCAGAGCCTGGACGCCATGCTCGACGCTGCGCTGGAGCGCAAGTACTCGGCCAACACCGGCGAAGCCTTCTTTACCGGCGGCGGCATGCATGTGTTCAACAACTTCCGCAAGGAAGACAACAGCCGCAACCCGACCCTCAAGGTCGCCCTGCGCGAGTCGATCAACCTGCCGTTCATTCGCTTGATGCGCGATTTGGTGCGCTACGTGACCTACCAGCAGCCGTTCAACCGCGTACCACTGCTCAAGGACGACTCCGACCCTCGCCGTCAGGAGTACCTGGCGCGCTTTGCCGACAAGGAAGGCACCAACTACCTGATGCGGTTCTGGAAGAAATACCAGCGCAAGACTTCGCAGCAGCGCCTGGACACCTTCCTCGACAGTATGCGCGTCACCCCGCAGCGCCTGGCTGCGGTGCACCGCTACCTGTTCCCCGAGGCCGGCCAGGAAACCTTCAACGCGTTCGTCCGTGCCCACAGCAAGGACGACAAGATCGCCCTGGGCAAGCTCACCGACGGCCGCCTGGCGGAGATGTATGAAGGCTATGGGCCGGGCAAGTACGACCTGCCCGACCAGGGCTATATCGCCAAAGTGCACCCGCTGGACCTGTGGTTGCTCGGTTACCTGCTGAAGAACCCGAGCGCCACGCTGACCGAGATGGTGAATGCAAGCCGCTTCGAGCGCCAGGAAGTGTATGGCTGGCTGTTCAAGAGCCGTTACCAGGGCGCCCGTGATAGCCGCATCCGCACCATGGTCGAAATCGAGGCCTTTACCGACATTCACCAGCGCTGGAAACGGGTGGGCTACCCGTTCGATCATCTGGTGCCGTCGTTGGCGACCGCCATCGGCAGCTCGGGCGACCGCCCGGCAGCGCTGTCGGAGTTGGTGGGGATCATCCAGAACGACGGCGTGCGCTTGCCAACCTTGCGCATCGACACCCTGCACTTCGCTGCCGACACCCCCTACGAAACCAAGCTGGTCAGCGACCCGGACCGCGGCCAGCGGATTCTGCCGGTGGAAGTGGCCCGTGCACTCAAGGGCGCCATGTCGCAGGTGGTCGATGCCGGTACTGCGCGGCGTATCTCGGGCAGTTTCAAACTGCATGACGGAACACCGCTGGTGATGGGCGGCAAGACCGGCACCGGCGACAACCGTATCGAGAGTTTCGGCGCTGGCGGCAGGCTGATCGGCTCGCGTTCGCTGAACCGCACCGCGACCTTTGTATTTTTCCTTGGTGATAACCACTTCGGCACACTCACCGCGTTCGTACCGGGGCGCTCCGCCGAAGCGTTCAAGTTCACCTCGGCGCTGCCCGTGCAAGTGCTCAAGGGCATGGCACCGATCCTGATGCCGTACCTGGAGCCAGGCAACCCCAACGAATGCAGAGCACCACAAGTGGCGATGCACGACCCATCGAACAATTAGATGATAATCATCCGCATTTAGAGGCTTGTCTTTAGATATATCTTGAGTAATATCTTGCGATATATCTAAACGACGGAGCCTCATCTTCATGCGCGACCCCTACGCCCATGACCCCTTCGAACGCCGGCCCGGCCGCGGTGAGCGTGGCCCGCGGGTATTCGCACCCGGCGACCTGAAGCTGCTGATGCTGTCGCTATTGGCCGAACAACCGGGCCACGGCTACGACCTGATCCGCCAGATCGAGAACCTCTTCGATGGCAGCTACACGCCGAGCCCAGGTGTCATCTACCCCACCCTCAACTTCCTTGAGGAAGCCGAACTGATCAGCGGCCAGGTGCAGGGCAGCAAACGCCTTTACGCCATCACCGATGCCGGCCGTACAGCCGTCGGCGAACAGGCCGTAGCCCTCGATGGCGTGCGCATGCGTATCGAAGTCAGCAAGCGCGCGCTGCGTGGCCACGACCGCCCGGCCGAGATCCATGAAGCGGTGGGCAACCTTCGTCATGCCCTGCACATGCACAGCGGGCGCTGGACGCCAGAAGAAATCCAGCGGGTGCGCAACCTGCTCAACGACACGGCCAAGGCCATCGCCTCAGGCCCCGCCGACCCCGTTACGGAGATTCCCCATGAGTGACAGCATTCACCGCGTCAACCACGAAATCCGCCAACGCAGCCTGCAGGTGCTGCGGGTCATCGAACTGACCCCACGCATGCGCCGCATCACCTTGGGTGGCGCACAGTTGCAGGGCTTTACCAGCCTCGGCAGCGACGATCACATCAAGCTGCTGTTCGCTGAAACGGCGGAGCAGCAACAGGCCATCGATGCCGGCAACCTGGGGCGCGAAGGTGGTGTGCGGCCGACCATGCGCGAATACACGCCACGGCGCATCGACTTGGTCAACCATGAACTGGACATCGACTTCGTGCTGCACGGCGATGGCCCTGCCTCGACCTGGGCGGCCCAGGCCACGCCCGGACAGACGCTGAACATTGCTGGGCCGCGTGCCTCGATGGTGGTGCCGGATATCTTCGACAGCTATTTGCTGATTGGTGATGAGACAGCCATCCCGGCCATCGGCCGCCGCCTTGAGGAATTGCCGGCAGGTCGCCGGGTGCTGGCAGTGATACAGATCGAAGACGAGCAGGAGCGCCAGCCGCTGCCTAGCCAGGCACAGGTCGAGGTAATGTGGGTGCAGCGGGATGAGGATCTGCTGGGGTTGCTGAAAGGGCTGACCTTGCCTGAAGGGAAACTGTATGGCTGGGTTGCCCTGGAAAAGTCGCTGACCCGGCAAGCCAAGGCACTGCTGCTGGAAAAGGGCGTTGCGGAAGATCGCCTCAAGGCGGCGGCGTATTGGCGGGCAGAAGGTACTGCGGACGACGCGGGACTGTCAGTTTTTTTGTGTTCGGGCCGGTAATGGCCTGCCGTTAGGCAGGCCCGATTTTCACCACGTCGGCCTGATGAACCGATCCCCGTACAGAATCGCGAATTGATTCATCGCACTTTTCCAATCATGCGCCGCCGAGCCCCAGTTTGCCGTGATGTTCCGCAGCCCCAGCCAGATCAGCTTGGTGGCTGCTTCATCGTTCGGGAAATGCCCCCGAGTTTTAATGATTTTGCGTAGCTGGGCGTTGATGCTCTCAATAGCGTTGGTGGTGTAGATCACTTTGCGGATGGCAGGTGGGAAGACAAAGAAGGGAATCACTCGATCCCAGGCGCGTCTCCAGGCTGCCACGACCGTTGGATACTGTTTGCCCCAGGGTCCGTTTTCAAACTCATCCAATGCCTGCTCAGCCGCTTCTGCATTGATGGCCTGGTAAATCGGTTTCAACGCCTTGGCCAGTGCCCGGCGCTTGTCCCAAGCCACGTAGTCGAGGCTGTTGCGGATCAGGTGCACGATGCACGTCTGCAGCGTCGTTTCTGGAAACACGGCGCTGAGAGCCTCTGGCATGCCTTTGAGGCCATCGGTCACGGCAATCAGCACATCCTCGACACCACGCGTCTTGAGATCGTTAAAAACCTTCATCCAGAACTTCGCACCCTCGGTGTTCTCGATCCAGATGCCTAAGATATCGCGCGTCCCGTCGGGTAGAACGCCCAAAGCCAGGTAAATGGCCTTGTTGCGCACCAGGCCTTCTTCGCGAATTTTCACCCGCAGCGCATCAAAGAAAATGACCGGGTACATCGGCTCCAATGGCCGCTGTTGCCACGCGCCAATCTCTTCCATGACCTCGTCTGTCACAGAGCTGATGAAATCGGGCGAAACGTCGGTTCCATACTGCTCGGACAGAAACGCTCGGATCTCTCTGACCGTCATGCCACGGGCGTACATGGCGATGATCTTGTCATCGAAACCGGTGTACCGCCGTTCGTGCTTAGGGATCAGAATGGGCGCAAAACTGCCGTCTCGATCACGAGGAATTTCCAGCCGCAGCGGGCCATCGCCGGTCAAAACCGTCTTGCCACTCTTGCCGTTACGCTGGTTGGTTTCATCCTCTGGGCGCTGCGCGCCCGGCGGATAACCCAGGTGGTGACCAAGCTCGGCATGCAGAGCACGCTCGATCAAGGCCTTTTTGAACGCCGCAGAGGCATCCTCGATAGCTTCTGCGGTCATCAGGCCCTCACCGAACTGCTCCAGCAGCTCTTTGGGGATTTTGGGCAGGTCACGCAGGGGTTTCTTTTTGGTTGGCATACATGCACCTCTTACTCATGTTATGCCCGAACACAAAATTTCTGACACCCTCGACGACGCATGATCGGCTTTGGCTGCACCGGCCCTATCGCCGGCAAGCCGGCTCCCACAGGATTGGCACGCGCCTCTGTAGGGGCCGGTACAGGCTACGCAAAGGTCTGTAAACGCCGCCCCCGCCACCAATCGAGCCCCAACAGCACCAGCCCGATCACCCAAAAGCCCGCCAACACCCCCAGTGCATTGAGCATGACTTGCCCATACCCCAGGCTCGCCACATCGATGAACGGATAGGGATAAACCCCGATCTCGCTGCCTCGCCACAGCGCATAGGCGAAATACACCGCCGGATACAGCGCCCACACCGCTAGGTGCCAAAGCCGCAGGCTGCCTTTAGGCACCACGAACCACCAGTACAAGACGAATAGCGCCGGCATCACATCGTGCAGCAACTCGTCCGCTAGCCACTGCCAGCCCTCAGGTTGCCACAGATGGCGCAACAACACGCTGTAGGCCAGCGCCACCAGAATGATGCTGGTTGCCACTGCGGAACCCACTGTTGCGGACAAGAAAAAGCGCCTGGCGCGGCCTTCCCGCCCGAAAGCTGCATAGCTGATGACCGTCGCCACCAAGGTATTGGTCAGCACCGTGAAGTAACCGAACAGGTTGATCAGCCCACCGATGAGGCTGGCCTGCTCCTGCCAGCGTGCCCACAGCACCAGGTAGACCTGCACCGCGAGCCCCACCCAGCCCAGCACGGCCATCGCGGTCAGCCAGGGATGACGGGGCATGTCAGGCCTTGCGCTGCAGCTTCACGTAGAGCTGCTCGACCTTTTCTCGCGCCCAAGGCGTCTTGCGCAGGAAGGTCAGGCTCGACTTGATGCTCGGGTTGCTCTTGAAGCAGCGCACATCCACACGCTCGGCCAAACCCTCCCATTGGTAGTGCGCCACCAGCTCGGTGAGGATCTGTTCGAGGGTCTTGCCGTGCAGCGCGTTGTGTTGGGCCGTGCTCATGCCAGTGCTCCAGCGTGGAAAAAAGATGCGCACCTTACACGAGTGTAGTGGCGGGTGGGACATGCAGTGGCTGGCGAAAAAGCGCTGGCCAGGAGCAAAACCTCTGTGCTGAAATAGTGATGTTATATTGTAACAACACAAAAGCATCTGCCAAGGAACGTCACAGCCCCATGCTGCACATCCCGCTCCGTCTCTCCCCCCTGTCGGTCGCCCTGTGGCTTGCCGCTACATCCAGCCAAGCCGTCGAACTCGAACCCCAGGTCATTACCGCCAACCCGCTGGGCAATCAACAGCTCGCCGCACCAAGCACCGTGCTCGCCGGCGACGACCTGCTGCAACAGCAACACGGCAGCCTCGGCGAAACCCTGAACAAGCAGCCCGGTGTGGCCTCCACCTGGTTTGGCCCAGGCGCCAGTCGCCCGGTCATCCGCGGCCTGGACGGCGACCGCATTCGCATCCTGCGCAATGGTGTGGGCGCTTTGGACGCCTCGTCGCTGTCCTATGACCATGCCGTCCCGCTGGACCCGGTTACCGTTGATCGTGTGGAAATCGTCCGCGGGCCTGCCGCCCTGCTGTATGGCGGCAGCGCCATAGGTGGCGTGGTCAACACCTTCGACAACCGCATCCCCGACGCGCCGATCGAGGGCATTCACGGTGCCGGCGAACTGCGCTACGGCGGTGCCGACACCACGCGCAGCAGCGCCGGCAAGCTGGAGGCCGGCGACGGTACCTTCGCCCTGCACCTGGACGCCAACAGTCGCCAGTTCAACGACCTGCGCATTCCTGGCTATGCGCGCAGCGCGAACGTGCGCAGCGCCGAACAACCGGGCAGCAAGCACCGCCTGGACAATAGCGACGGCCGCCAGGATGGCGGTGCGATCGGCGGTGCCTACCACTGGGACCATGGCTATACCGGCCTTTCCTATAGCCGCTACGACAGCAACTACGGCTCGGTCGCCGAGCCCGGCGTGCGCTTGGACATGCAACAGGACCACTACGGTTTCGCTTCCGAACTGCGCGACCTGGACGGCCCCATCAGCGCGGTCAAGGTCGATGCCGGCTACACCGACTACCAGCACCGTGAGATCGAGAGCGGTGAAGTGCATACCACCTTCAAGAACAAAGGCTACGAGGCACGCGTCGAGGCACGCCACCAGCCGATCGGCCCAGTCGAAGGCGTGGTCGGCGCTCAGGTCAGTCGCAACGAGTTTTCCGCGCTAGGTGAAGAAGCGTTCGTTCCGCACACCGATACCGACAGCCTGGCGCTGTTCATGCTGGAGCAATGGCAGGCCACCGAGCGGCTCAACCTGAGCCTTGGCGCTCGCCTGGAACATACCCGTGTGGACCCGGATGCCAAGGGCAACGAGAATTTCGCTGACGCCGATGGTGCCAGCAGCTTCAATGCCTACAGCCTGTCTTCCGGGGCGGTGTACCAGCTCGACCCAATCTGGTCGCTGGCCGCCAACCTCGCCTACACCGAACGGGCACCGACCTTCTACGAGCTCTACGCCAACGGTGCCCACGTCGCAACTGGGTCATTTGAAGTCGGTGATGCAAACCTGGACAAGGAAAAGGCCATCTCCGCCGACCTGGCCCTGCGCTTTGACAACGGCACGCACAAGGGCAGCGTGGGTGTCTTCTATAGCCATTTTCGCAACTACATCGGGCTGATCGGCACCGGCAATCTGCGCGAAGGCCATGACCACGACCATGAGGGCGAGGATCACGACCACGATCACGACCACGGCGACATCCCCGAATATCAATATCAGGGCGTTCGTGCGCGCTTTTATGGCATCGAGGCCCAGGACCGCTGGCAACTGCTGCAGAACCGATATGGCAGCTTTGCCCTCGAACTGTCGGGCGACTACACCCGAGCGAAGAATCTCGACAACGGCGAGCCGTTGCCACGCATTGCTCCGCTGCGTTTGAACAGTGGCCTGGTATGGGAACTTGAGCGCTGGCAGGCGCGGGTCGATGTGCAGCATGCCTCGTCGCAGCACCGCACACCTGCCAATGAAACCAGCACCGACGGCTATACCACCCTGGGGGCGAGCGTCGGCTATCGCTTCGACATTGGCCAGAGCCAGTGGTTGGCCTTCGTGCGCGGCGAGAACCTGACAGACCAGACCGTGCGCTACGCCAGTTCGATCCTGCGAGACATTGCGCCGGCGCCGGGGCGTAGTGTGGAGGTAGGTTTGCGCACGACCTTCTGACCAGCTTTGCCCCCATCGCCGGCTAGCCGGCGATGGGGCTGCAAGGCGGCCCCTTCAAAACCGAACTGTTACCCGATCAGCAACAATCAACTGCGACAATTTGTCTTTTTTTCTTACAAATTCCCCTATATCCTCCCCTCGCACGCTGAAACGCTTCACTTAAACCATTTTGTCGCCATATCCATTGAAGGCCCCACCTTCGATGCGCTTGCCGTTTTTTTCAATAATCAGAAGATAGCGCTATCTCATGCTCCAAATGCCCAAACCCTGTTACATCGGCCTTGCCCTCGGTGCCCTGGCAACTCAAGCCAGCGCCAGTGAACCCTTCGCCAGCGAGTCACCCTGGATGCTGGGTGACTGGGGCGGCACCCGCACCGAGCTGCTGGAAAGAGGCTATGACTTCACCCTCGGCTACACCGGCGAAATGGGCAGCAACCTGCATGGCGGCTACGACCATGACCGCACCGCGCGCTACAGCGACCAGTTCACTTTCGGCAGCCACCTGGACCTGGAGAAGATCCTCGGCTGGCAGGCCACTGAATTTCAGCTGACAGTCACCGAACGCCACGGCGACAACATCAGCAACGACCGCATCAACGACCCGCGTGTCGGCGGCTTCACCTCCGCCCAGGAAGTCTGGGGCCGGGGCGAAACCTGGCGGCTGACCCAGATGTGGATCAAGCAGAAGTACTTCGACGGCGCCCTGGATGTGAAATTCGGCCGCTTCGGCGAAGGCGAGGACTTCAACAGCTTTCCCTGCGATTTCCAGAACCTGGCCTTCTGCGGCTCCCAGGTAGGTAACTGGGCTGGCAGCATCTGGTACAACTGGCCGGTCAGCCAGTGGGCCCTGCGCGTGCGCTACAACCTCAACGACGCCCTTTACGCTCAGGTCGGCGTGTTCGAGCAGAACCCATCCAACCTGGAGTCGGGCAACGGCTTCAAGCTCAGCGGCAGCGGCACCCAGGGCGTCGTGATGCCGGTCGAACTGGTCTGGAGCCCAGCGGTCAATGGCCTGAAAGGGGAATATCGCGCCGGCTACTACTACAGTAATGCCAAGGCACAGGATGTTCTCAAGGACAGCAACGGCCAGCCGGCCGCCATCAGTGGCGCCGCCTACCGCAGCAGTTCGAGCAAGCACGGCCTGTGGATCGGTGCCCAGCAGCAAGTCACTGCGCTGGCCACCGACCAGTCGCGCGGCCTGAGCCTGTTCGCCAACGCCACGGTGCACGACAAGAAGACCAATGCCATCGACAACTACGTTCAGGCAGGACTGCTATTCAAGGGCCCATTCGACGCCCGCAGCAAGGACGACATCGGTTTCGCCCTGGCCCGCGTGCACGTCAACCCCGCCTATCGCAAGAACGCCCGCCTGGCCAACCAGGCCGCCGGGCTCGTCGACTATGACAATCCGGGTTACCTGCCCGTGCAGGACACCGAATACAGCGCCGAACTCTATTACGGCATTCACCTGGCCGACTGGCTCACGGTACGCCCGAACCTGCAGTACATCCGCCATCCGGGCGGGGTGTCGCAGGTCGATGACGCCGTGATCGCCGGCCTGAAGATCCAGAGCACGTTCTAATCACTTTCAACTAACGGAGAACATACGATGAGCACTGACGGTGCCAAGAATGGAAGCCGCTGGCTACCGCGCCTGATGGGCGTACTACTGTTGCTGATGGGCCTGGCCCTGCTGGCGGGCGGGATCAAGCTGAGCCAGGTCGGCGGGTCGCTTTATTACCTGATTGCCGGTATCGGCTTTGCCCTGTCGGGAGCCCTGCTGCTGGCCCAGCGCCGTATCGCACTGGGCCTGTATGGCCTGGTGCTGCTCGGCAGTACGGTGTGGGCGTTGCTCGAAGTGGGCCTGGACTGGTGGCAACTGGTGCCACGCCTGGCCCTGTGGTTCGCCATCGGCGTCGTCCTGCTGCTGCCGTGGGCTCGCCGCCCGCTGATCGGCCCGGCGGCGAAGGCCAACACCGCGCTGCTCGGCGTTGCCGTGCTGGCTTCGGGTGCCTGTGCCCTGGGCAGCCAGTTCACCCACCCCGGTGAGGTGTTCGGCGAGCTCGGCCGCGACAACAGCGAAATGGGCAGTGCCGCCCCAGCCATGCCCGACGGCGACTGGCAGGCCTATGGCCGCACCGAACACGGCGACCGCTATTCGCCGCTGCGCCAGATCACCCCGCAGAATGCCTATCGCCTCGAAGAGGCCTGGCGTATCCGCACCGGCGACCTGCCGACCGACAACGACCCCGTGGAGCTGACCAACGAGAACACCCCACTCAAGGCCAACGGCATGCTCTATGCCTGCACGCCCCACAGCAAGGTGCTGGCCCTCGACCCGGACACCGGTGCCGAAATCTGGCGCTTCGACCCGCAGATCAAGACCCCGGTCGGCACCTTCAAGGGCTTTGCCCACATGACCTGCCGCGGCGTCTCGTACTATGACGAGAACGCCTACGTCAGCCGTGACGGCAGCCCGGCGCCGAAAATCTCCGACGCAGGCCAGGCCGTGGCCCAGGCCTGCCCGCGCCGCCTGTACCTGCCCACCGCCGACGCCCGCCTGATCGCCATCAACGCCGACAACGGCAAGGTCTGCGAAGGTTTCGCCAACCAGGGCGCGGTTGACCTCACCACCGGGATTGGCCCATTCACCGCTGGTGGTTACTACTCCACCTCACCGGTGGCGATCACCCGCAGCCTGGTGATCATCGGTGGCCACGTCACCGATAACGAGTCGACCAATGAGCCGTCCGGCGTCATCCGCGCCTACGACGTGCATGATGGCCGCCTGGTGTGGAACTGGGACAGCAACAATCCGGACGACACCAAGCCCCTGGCCCCCGGCAAGCAGTACAGCCGCAATTCGGCCAACATGTGGTCGCTGGCCAGTGTCGATGAAGACCTGGGCATGGTCTACCTGCCCCTGGGCAACCAGACCCCTGACCAGTGGGGCGCCGACCGCACCCCAGGCGCCGAGAAATACAGCGCCGGCGTGGTCGCCCTGGACCTGGCCACTGGCAAGGCACGCTGGAACTACCAATTCACCCACCATGACCTGTGGGACATGGACGTCGGCAGCCAGCCGACCCTGGTGCACCTGAAGACCAAGGACGACGTGAAACCGGCGATCATCGTGCCGACCAAGCAGGGTAGCCTGTACGTGCTCGACCGCCGTGACGGCACGCCGATCGTGCCGATCCGCGAGATCCCGGTACCGCAAGGCGCCGTCAAAGGCGACCACACCGCACCGACTCAAGCCCGCTCCGACCTCAACCTGCTCGGCCCTGAACTGACCGAACAGGCCATGTGGGGCGCCACGCCGTTCGACCAGATGCTATGCCGCATCCAGTTCCGCGAACTGCGCTACGAAGGCCAGTACACGCCTCCGTCCGAACAAGGCAGCCTGGTGTACCCGGGCAACGTCGGCGTGTTCAACTGGGGTAGCGTCTCGGTCGACCCGGTGCGCCAGCTGCTGTTCACTTCGCCCAACTACATGGCCTTCGTGTCGAAGATGGTGCCGCGCGAGCAAGTTGCCGCCGGCAGCAAGCGCGAAAGCGAGACCAGCGGCGTGCAGCCGAACACCGGCGCACCTTACGCCGTGACCATGCACCCGTTCATGTCGCCACTAGGTGTACCGTGCCAGGCTCCGGCCTGGGGTTATGTCGCGGCCATCGACCTGTTCACCAACAAGGTGGTGTGGAAGCGCAAGAACGGCACGACCCGTGACAGCACCCCAGTCCCGATCGGCCTGCCGGTAGGCGTGCCGAGCATGGGCGGCTCGATTGTCACCGCAGGGGGCGTCGGTTTCCTCAGCGGCACACTCGACCAGTACCTTCGCGCCTATGACGTGAACAACGGCAAGGAGCTGTGGAAATCGCGCCTGCCGGCAGGTGGCCAAGCCACGCCAATGACCTACACCGGCAAGGACGGCAAGCAGTACGTGCTGATCGTGGCCGGCGGCCACGGCTCGCTGGGCACCAAAATGGGCGATTACATCATCGCTTACAAATTGGCTGAGTGACCCTCGTTTGCGGCGGTGACCTCACCGCCGCAATCGCCGGCAAGCCGGCTCCCACAGGTACTCCAGACGCTTGGGTACCTGTGGAATTCGGCTTGCTGGCGACACGGTCAATACAGGCGCCGGAAGATGAAAGCCTCCCCCTCCTCCCTTCGTCTACCATTGAAACCCATCCCCCCGCGCCCCATCTAAGCACCATAGTCATTCACGCAGGTGCCCCATGAGCGACCAGCAGGATTTCCCGGAACAACCCGACGAACACCGCGAAGCCGAACACCTCGAGCCCCAGACCGAACCCGGCCACGCCCTCGCCCTGCCCGGCCAGCAGTTGCCGGACAAGGTCTACGTGATCCCGATCCACAACCGCCCGTTCTTCCCGGCCCAGGTGCTGCCGGTGATCGTCAACGAAGAACCCTGGGCAGAAACCCTCGACCTGGTAGCCAAGACCCCGCACCACTCGCTTGCACTGTTCTTCATGGACACCCCGCCAGAAGACCACCGCCACTTCGACACGGCGGCCCTGCCGGAGTACGGCACCCTGGTCAAGGTGCACCACGCCAGCCGCGAGAACGGCAAGCTGCAGTTCGTCGCCCAGGGCCTGACCCGCGTGCGCATCCGCACCTGGCTCAAGCACCATCGCCCGCCGTACCTGGTCGAGGTCGAGTACCCTCGCCAGCCGACCGAGCCGACCGACGAGGTCAAGGCCTACGGCATGGCGCTGATCAACGCGATCAAGGAATTGCTGCCGCTCAACCCGCTATACAGCGAAGAGCTGAAGAACTACCTCAACCGCTTCAGCCCCAACGATCCTTCACCGCTCACCGACTTCGCCGCGGCGCTGACCTCGGCCACCGGCAACCAGCTGCAAGAAGTGCTCGACTGCGTGCCCATGCTCAAGCGCATGGAAAAAGTCCTGCCGATGCTGCGCAAGGAAGTCGAGGTTGCACGCCTGCAGAACGAGATTTCCGCAGAGGTCAACCGGCAGATCGGCGAGCACCAGCGTGAGTTCTTCCTCAAGGAACAGCTCAAGGTCATCCAGCAGGAGCTGGGTCTGACCAAGGACGACCGCAGTGCCGACCTGGAACAGTTCGAGCAGCGCCTGCTGGGCAAGACCCTGCCGGAGCAGGCCAAGAAGCGCATCGACGAAGAGATGGGCAAGCTGGCTATCCTGGAAACCGGCTCGCCCGAATACGCCGTTACCCGCAACTACCTGGAATGGGCCACTGCCCTGCCCTGGGGCGTGTACGGCAAGGACAAGCTCGACCTCAAGCATGCCCGCAAGGTGCTCGATCAGCACCACGCCGGCCTCGATGACATCAAGGAACGCATCCTCGAATTCCTCGCCGTAGGCGCCTGGAAGGGTGAGATCAGCGGCTCCATCGTCTTGCTGGTAGGCCCGCCTGGCGTGGGCAAGACCAGCATCGGCAAGTCCATCGCCGAATCCCTCGGACGGCCGTTCTACCGCTTCAGTGTCGGCGGCATGCGCGACGAGGCGGAGATCAAGGGCCACCGGCGCACTTACATCGGTGCCCAGCCGGGCAAGCTGGTGCAGGCATTGAAGGACGTCGAGGTGATGAACCCGGTGATCATGCTCGACGAAATCGACAAGATGGGCCAGAGCTACCAGGGCGACCCGGCCTCGGCACTGCTGGAGACCCTTGACCCCGAGCAGAACGTCGACTTCCTCGATCACTACCTGGACCTGCGCCTGGACCTGTCCAAGGTGCTGTTCGTGTGCACTGCCAATACCCTGGATTCGATCCCCGGCCCGCTGCTCGACCGTATGGAAGTGATTCGCCTGTCGGGCTATATCACCGAAGAAAAGCTGGCTATCGCCAAGCGCCACCTGTGGCCCAAGCAACTGGACAAGGCCGGCGTCGCCAAGACTAGCCTGAGCATCAGCGACAGCGCCCTGCGCACGGTGATCGAAGGCTATGCCCGCGAAGCCGGCGTACGACAGCTTGAAAAACAATTGGGCAAGCTGGTGCGCAAGTCCGTGGTCAAACTGCTGGAAGACCCGGATGCCAAGCTCAAGATAGGCACCAGGGACCTTGAGGCGGCACTGGGCATGCCGGTGTTCCGCAGCGAACAGGTGCTGGCCGGCAAGGGTGTCATCACCGGGCTGGCCTGGACCAGCATGGGCGGCGCCACCCTGCCGATCGAGGCGACTCGGATCCACACCCTCAACCGCGGGTTCAAGCTCACCGGCAAGCTCGGCGACGTGATGAAGGAGTCCGCCGAAATCGCCTACAGCTACGTCAGTTCCAACCTCAAGCAGTTTGGCGGTGACCCGGCATTCTTCAATGAAGCCTTCATTCACTTGCACGTACCCGAGGGGGCCACACCCAAGGACGGCCCGAGTGCCGGTATTACAATGGCCAGCGCCCTCTTGTCGCTGGCCCGCGACCAGGCACCGAAGAAAGGCGTGGCGATGACCGGCGAGCTGACCCTCACCGGCCAGGTGCTGCCCATTGGTGGGGTGCGCGAGAAAGTGATTGCGGCCCGTCGACAGAAGATCTTCGAGCTGATCCTGCCAGATCCGAACCGGGGGGATTATGAAGAGTTGCCCGATTACCTTCGCGAAGGGATAAAAGTTCATTTCGCCAAGCGTTTCGCAGATGTCGCCAAAGTCCTTTTCAATTAATCCAGCTGGCGGGCTCCAATGCCCGCCATTTTTACGATTATTGAACCGCCTCAAATGATAAAAGCTTCTCTTGTGCAAACATCTTGATACCTGCCCACTGCGCCAGAAAAATTCTGTATTGAACCATGAAATTGGCGAGCTGCTCTTGGGTTTCCATGCTCAGTAAGCGGTGCTCCGACTGATCAATGTATGCATCAATCCCTTGCCAGAGGGAGTGAATGGATCCCACCCCGGCCACGCCTATGGAAAGGCCCGCTTCCATTTTCCCAAGATTCACTTTCAATACTGCACATGCACGGCCACTGGCCGCCGGATGAACGTAGCTTTTAGACTGGGGGAATTCCATCAAGCTCAATTCAAATTGGCGAGCACGTTGAAGGCGATTAAGCGCTCTCATTTTTTCCTGCACCACCGGCATCAACTTGAATCTCGCCTCATCGCGAAATTCTGCCAACCCGGCCTGGACGTGTTCAATGGACGCCTGAAAATGCTGAATGGGCGTTTTGAGCACCGTAAATGAAGATGCCATTTTCGACACAATGGCTTTGTCGTACGCCTCAATTGCCTCGGGGAGATTCAACGCCCCCCACTTCTCGGGTTCCGTCCCTAGGGCTTTAGTTTCACAGGCACAAGAAACAACTTCTTCCCCTTGGGCTTGAATGCTCTCGGCAAGCTTGATCAGGCTTTCAGCAACCGCTTTACTACTGTTCCGCAAATTGAACCAATTACTGGCACGCCCCTTCAAGGCACCGAACAACTCGAGCATCTTTTCAGGCAGCAGTTCAGGCTCTTCTATATGAAAATAATCGAGGTAATGTTGAGCCTGCTGCACAGTGCCTGGCAGCTGCGACATTGATGATGCATAGCCGTCCAACAACCACAACGTTTCTTCCGCCACTAGAAAGGGCAGGTCTTTTTTCCCCGCCATCTCCCTCAAGGCCTCGACAATCTTCTGATGCCCTCCAACCCAGGACTCATGGCTTCCGTCAGGTTCACCCGCCATATCATCGCTCCACAAACCATGAGGCCCCAAGCCACCCGGCAGCTACCGGGTGGCTATAACGGAATTGATCAAACCTTGCTCATCAGATCCAGCAGACCTTTGTTATAAGTTCGGACCTCAGCAAACACGACGTCCAATTTCTTAATGTCCTCAAGGCTCCTGACCGACGCCCCTTTCAGTTCTGCAGACTGCTTTCCCTGCGATCTAACGATAGCCTGTACGCAGGAAGTCCAACTTGCGGCATAGCCCAAAAGTTCAGGTATTACCTTCAGCATTTTCTGCTGACCCTCAACTTCTTGTAGCTCCATGGACTTGTCACGCACTTGACGTTCGAGATCCTTCTCTCGTTTTATCGCTTCACGGCGGCAATCCTGCAGCTCCGAGTACCGCATACCTTCAAGGATGGACCCCATCATTTTTTCGAGATCCTTCATCGCTTTAGTGGCGGCATCCAGCGCGAATTTTGCCTCTCCACCGGGGACTACAAGTGCGCTCAGCTGCTCCGATGTAGGGACTAGACCACTGAGGTCCAGTTGGACATCCTTTGCTTCCAATGCCTCAATTGCAGCCGATAAGGCCGCACGCTTCTTTTTCTCGTCTTCCAACAACTTGCTCAATTGGGCAATATCGCCGTGAAGGCCTTTCTCGGATTTTTCCAAACGCGAACCCTCCGCGCGCCCATCAAGCGTTGGCAGAGAGGCAAAACCGTCATTACCTGTTTTCAGGCAGTTGATCACGCCTGCCAGCGCATTCAGCACATCGTCGCGCATCTCATGTGCAACATCCAACAAATCCGGATCGTCACCACTCTGCAAGCCTTCGATGACGAGTTGAAGCGAATCATCAGACAGTTGCGTAAGCAGCGCTTTCAATGCCACTCTGACTGCACTCTGGTTGTCATCCAAAAATATGGCATACCGTTTGATCACATCATGAAGCGTGGGTTGGAATGCGAATTTCTGCTGCTGAAAAGCATTAAGAAATTCACTCGCGGCGGTATTCATGGCTTGTACGTCTGGCAATTTGCCATTCGGCAGATAAGATACATTGCTGGTCATTTCTAATACCCCTTATTTAGCTGCCGTCGCCTCATCAAAAATGCGAGTCAATTGCCTCGACGTTTTTTCGATACTGCTCCACTGCCCCAGAAACTGCCGGAAATAAATCATGAAACGAGCAAGCGACTTATTATCTGTCAACTTACCGAGTTTATCGATGGAGGCGACAATATAACTATCTACTGTATCCCACGCCGTCTGCAGATGAGCGGCGGCAATCAGCACACTGGCCAAACGAAAATCCAAGTCATCTACAAACTGGTCCAACTGCCTGAGGCTACCCTCCATTTTTACGCGCGCTTCCAGTTGCCTGGCCACTGCTTTGCGCTCACCCTCTCTTTTTTTTCTCTCCTTCCTGGCTTTCTCCGCCTTGGCTCCATAGATGGCACCCCCGATAAGGAGCCCGAGCGGCCCCGCCGCTGCGCTCCCCATCACACCTTTGATGTAATTGTCATACTCTTTCCTGAGCGCTGCTATCTCTTCATCCAGGTCTGCCAGGTCCTTTCGCAGTTGCTGAGCTTCACCACTTTCCAGCTCCCGCTCTACCGCATTATTTTTTTTGGCCACTTCGGGAATAAGCTTGAATTTTATTTCATTGCGCCACTCGCTTGTCTGCGACTTCACGCTTTCCACTCGGCTTGCGTACCTGACAACATCCTCCCTCAAAACCTCCATGTATTCGACCAACTGGGTGACTGTGCGCTTGTCATCATTACTCAGTGCCACCGGTGTTCCCAGCGCAACTTTATCCCACGTTTCAACCGCATTCCCCAGCGCTCTGATGCGCTTGCACTCTTCCGTGATCACCTGACCACTGGCATCAATCGAGACCGCCGTACTCGCCAATTCGCTGGAAAGCTTCTTGCTGTTATCAGAAAGCGTTGACCACTGGCCGGCATGGGTACGCAACAACTGGAAAAGCGCCTCCCATTTTTTGGGCATCAGTTCTGGGTCTGCAATTTTCTTGTAGCCTAACCAACGCTCAATATTCTCAAGATCGCTGGGCAAGGCGAACACATGATTGACATATTGATTGATGGTAATGATGTGCTCTCGAGTAAGTGTCAAACCGCCCTCATTCGGTCCATCGCGCTCGGCCATGGCATCGACCAGGTCACCGGGTAGCCTGGATGCTTGCTCCGAAAGGTCTTCGTAACTGACGTCTTCTGCACTCATGATGGTTTCCTCTCGCTTGACGACCCAATAGATCGACTCCGGAAAGTGAACGTACAGGGCGCTTATCAACACCATCAGGCTGCAGGCTTTCCCCGCCCCACCCGTGACAACACAAAACCCGGTTACCTTCAGTTATGCTCTGGCCATCGTCTGCCCCAGGAGCCCCCATGACTGCCCATCGCCTGCTCGTTCCCCTGTCCCTTTGCCTGCTGACAGCCTGCGCCCAGCACTCCAGGCAGGCCGTGCAACTGGACGCGGAAAGCGAATGCCCACAGCGCCTGGCAGTGGGCCAGCCGATCACGCTGACCCTGCCCAGCAACCCTTCCACCGGTTACCGCTGGCTGGTACAGAACCCGGCCTCCAATGTGCTGCGCAGCCTTGGCCCCGAGGTCTACAGCACGCCCGAAGAAGCTGGCATCGTCGGCAGTTCGGGCGTCTCCACCTGGCGCTTCGAAGCCCGTGCCGCCGGCGAAGGCCACCTGGTGCTGGTCTATCAGCAACCCTGGGCCCCGGAAGTACGCCCTGTACAGACCTTTGATTGTGCTGTGCGAGTCAACTGATCGCACAGCGCTGGTCAGCCAACCATGCATCCTTGCCGCGGTTTGGCTAGAATGCCGGCCCTGCCTCTTGTCAGCCGCCTGGATTCACCGTGAGCAAACAACCCGACCGCCTTTTCGCCCAGCCTCTGGAGCAAGTCCCCGACTTCGTGTTCAACGAAGACGTGGTGCGCGTGTTCCCGGACATGATCAAGCGCTCGGTGCCCGGTTACCCGACCATCGTCGAGAACCTCGGAGTGCTCGCGGCACGCTTTGCCCAGCCGAACACCGCCCTGTACGACCTCGGCGCATCGCTGGGTGCCGTGACTCAGTCGTTACGCCGCCATGTACGCAGCGATGGCTGCCGCGTCATTGCCGTGGACAACTCCGCGGCCATGGTCGAACGCTGCCGCCAGTACCTGACCGCCCAGGACTCGATGTTCCAGGAGCTGCTCCCGGTGCAGGTGCTGGAAGCCGACATTCTGGAGCTGCCATTCGAGCCGACGTCGGTGGTGGCGATGAACTTCACCCTGCAATTCATCGCCCCCGAGCAGCGCCTGGCGCTGCTTGGCCGCATCCGCCAGGCCCTGCTGCCCGGCGGCGCGCTGATCCTCTCGGAGAAACTGCGTTTCGCCGATGACGAGGAACAGGCCCTGCTCAACGAACTGCACCTGGACTTCAAACGCGCCAATGGCTACAGCGAGCTGGAAATCGCCCAGAAACGCAGCGCCATCGAGAACGTGATGAAGCCCGACACTCTGCAGGCCCATACCGAGCGGTTACGCGCGGCGGGCTTCAGCAAGGTGGTGCCGTGGTTCCAATGCCTTAACTTTGCCTCGTTGATAGCCCTGCCATGATCGATCTTTCTCCCCTCGTCCGCCGCCTGGCGGGCACGCCACTGGCTTCCTGGTCACAAGGCCTGCAAGCGCAACTGGACGCCAAGCTGGAAAAAGGCCACGGCGACCTCGACCGCTGGCGGGGTGCGCTGGACGCATTGCCGGTCCTGACACCCAGCCAGGTAGATCTGCTCGACGGCCTGCGCCTGGATTGCGACTGCGACGACGCCACTCGCGCCCGCATGCGTGATGCCCTGATGGGGCTGTCGCCGTGGCGCAAGGGCCCGTTCGACCTGTTCGGGGTGCATGTGGACACCGAATGGCGCTCGGACTGGAAATGGTCACGGGTGAGCCCGCACCTCGACCTCAAGGGCAAGCGTGTGCTCGACGTGGGCTGTGGCAATGGCTATTACCAGTGGCGCATGCTCGGTGCCGGTGCCGACATGGTCATCGGCGTCGACCCCAATTGGTTGTTCTTCTGCCAGTTCCAGGCCGTTCAGCAGTACCTGCCCGAGCTGCCTGCCTGGCATCTGCCGTTCGCCCTGGAAGACCTGCCAGCCAACCTCGAAGGTTTCGACACGGTGTTCTCCATGGGCGTGTTCTACCACCGTCGCTCGCCCATCGAACACTTGCTGGCGCTGAAGGACTGCCTGGTGAAAGGCGGCGAGCTGGTGCTGGAGACGCTGGTGATCGAAGGTGACGAGCAGCAGGTGCTGGTGCCTGAAGACCGCTACGCGCAGATGCGCAACGTTTGGTATCTACCTTCGGTACCGGCGCTGGCGCGCTGGCTGCGCCGTGCGGGCTTCAGCGATGTGCGCTGCGTGGATGTCAGCGTCACCAGCGTCGAGGAACAGCGCAGTACCGACTGGATGCGCTACCAGTCTCTCGGCGACTTCCTCGACCCGAACGACCACAGCAAGACCATCGAAGGCCTGCCGGCCCCGCGCCGGGCAACTTTGCTGGCACGCAAGTAAGAAAGGCGCCCTTCAAGGGCGCCCGAATCACACCTGTGCCGAGGAGCGATGACAGCACAGGTGCTGTTGCCTCGGGCCTTGGCCACCTTTCGTGCATTCCCCCGCACCTTGCCCTCGCGTTCGGCAACCGCTTGCTGCTTGTCATCGCCATACAGGCGCTCCTGCTCCTGGCGGAAGATAACGCCCTGGCAGACAGCCAGATAACACCCGGATTACAAATCCGTTATTTGCGCCGTTTGCCCTTACTCATGCCGTAACATCCTGCCGGTTGACCCTGAAGCCCCTACAGGGTCGAGAATCAGCCCCTTTTCAAGCACACCGAGCCCCCATGCGCCTACTCATCATCGAGGACGAACTGCGAACCGCCGACTACCTGCAGCAAGGCCTGCGCGAGAACGGCTACGTGGTCGACTGCGCCCACACCGGCACCGACGGCCTGCACCTGGCCCGTCAGCAGCCGTATGATCTCATCATCCTCGACGTCAACCTGCCCGAACTCGATGGCTGGAGCGTGCTGCAACGCCTGCGCGCCGAGTCGCCCACGCGCATCATGATGCTCACCGCCCACGGTCGCCTGGCCGACCGGGTCAAGGGCCTGGACCTGGGCGCCGATGACTATCTGCTCAAGCCCTTCGAGTTTCCCGAACTGCTGGCCCGCATTCGCAGCCTGCTGCGCCGTAACGACCAGCAGATGCAGCCCAGCACCCTGCGCGTCGCCGACCTGGAACTGGACCCCGGCCGCCACCGCGCCTACCGCGGTGGGCAGCGCATTGACCTGACTGCCAAGGAGTTCGCCTTGCTGCACCTGCTGATGCGCCAGAGCGGCGAGGTGCTGTCACGCACGCAGATCATTTCGCTGGTGTGGGACATGAACTTCGATTGCGACACCAATGTGGTCGAAGTCTCGATCCGCCGCTTGCGCGCCAAGATCGACGACCCGTTCGAAGAAAAGCTCATCCACACCCTGCGCGGCGTGGGTTACGTGCTGGAGGCGCGCTGATGAGGCAGGCCAGCCTGTCGCTGCGCCTCGGCCTGAGCGTAACCCTGATGGGCGCCGCGCTGGTGCTGCTGCTCGCCTGCCTGGCGGTGTTCGCCCTCGAGCATGAGCTCGAGAACCGCGCCCGCAAGGACCTGGCGCGCAAGATGCTGCAGGTCGAGCACAACCTGCGGGTCGACCTGCGCAGCGAAGACCTGAGCAGCCGCGCTCACCCGCTGCTCGACCTGGTGATGGGGCACGATAACCTGAGCCTCAGCGTGCTGGCCCTGGATGGCCGCCACCCGCACCTGCTCAGCCTCGGCCCGGCCCTGGAGGCACAAGTAGGCGAGCTGTTCACCGACAACCGACTGAGCTTCCACGAATGGCGTGACAGCAGCGGCCAGCAGATGCTAACCGCAACCCGGCAGATGCGGCTGCGCGACGACACACCGGTGCAGGTGATGATGTCGCTCAACCGCGCTGACGACAATGACCTGCTGCAAGCCTACCTGCACTCGACCTTGCTGGCCCTGCCGCTGCTGTTGCTGCTGATCGGTGCCGGTGCCTGGTGGCTGATGCAGCGCGGTTTGAAGCCATTGCGCCACTTCCGACGTATCGCCGGCAGGGTGTCCGCACAAGATCTTCAGCATCGGCTGCCTGACCATGGCTTGCCGGTGGAACTGGCCGAACTCGCCAGCAGCATCAACGTCATGCTCGATCGACTGGACCAGGGTGTGCGCCAACTGTCGCAGTTTTCCGATGACCTGGCTCACGAGCTCCGCACACCTTTGAGCAACCTGATGGGCAAGGCCCAGGTGACCCTGGCCCGCGAGCGCGACTGCGAGCAGTACCGGGAAGTGCTGGCCGACAGCATCGATGAGCTGACCCGCCTGAGCCGCATCATCAATGACATGCTGTTTATCGCCCAGGTCAGCCAGCCCCAGGCGCAGTTGGCGCTCAAGCCGCTGGCCGTGGCTGATGAAGCGCAGCAGGTGCTCGAGCTGTTTGCCTTCAGCGCCGAACACAAAGGGCTGGCGCTTCAGCTCAAAGGCTGGGGAACGGCCCTGGCTGACCGGCTGATGTTCCAACGTGCGCTGTCGAACCTGTTGAGCAACGCGATCCGCCACAGCCCGGAAGACCGGGAGGTGACCCTGGGTATCGAACGGCATGGCAACGAGGTTTGGCTGTGGGTCGAGAACGAGGGGCCGGGCATTGCCGATGAGCATCTGCCACGGTTGTTCGAGCGGTTCTATCGTGCAGGATCCGGGCGTTCACGGCTGGAAGGCGGGACAGGGCTCGGGTTGGCGATCGTGGAATCGATCATGCGGCTGCATGGGGGGCGGGTTGAGGTGCACAGCAGCTCCACAGGGCCCACGCGCTTTTCTCTGGTGTTTGTAGCCGAATAGCTTGTTATCTCTACTGGCCTCATCGCCGGCAAGCTGGCTCCCACAGGCACCCCATTGAACCCTGGTGCAGTGAAATACTGGTGGGAGCCGGCTTGCCGGCGATAGGGCCATCACCCTCAACACATGATCAGCGCGAAGCCTGTACGATCAGCGCCTTCATCTCCGCCACCGCCGCCTTGAAACCGACAAACAGTGCATGCGCGACCAATGCATGGCCAATGTTCAGCTCATTGATGCCTTTGATCGCCGCAACAGACTCCACGTTGTGATAATGCAGGCCATGGCCGGCATTGACGATCAGCCCCTGCCCCACACCAAACGCCACACCATCGACGATGCGCTTGAGCTCCTCAGCCACATCGGTAGGCGTTTCGGCATCGGCATAGCGGCCGGTGTGCAGCTCGATGGCCGGCGCACCGACACGGCGCGATGCCTCGATCTGACGCTCGTCCGCATCGATGAACAACGACACTTCAGCGCCGGTGCGCGACAGGCGCTCCACCGCAGCCTTGATCCTCGCCTCCTGGCCGGCCACATCCAGGCCGCCCTCGGTGGTCAGCTCCTGGCGAGTTTCCGGCACCAGGCAGATATGCGCCGGGCGGATCTTTTCGGCGAAGGCCATCATCTCTTCGGTCACGCCCATTTCGAAGTTCATGCGCGTCTGCAGCACGTCCTTGAGCACCAGCACGTCGCGCTCCTGAATGTGCCGGCGGTCTTCGCGCAGGTGCACGGTGATGCCGTCGGCACCCGCTTCTTCGGCGTCCAGCGCGGCTTTTACAGGGTCTGGATAGCGGGTACCACGGGCCTGGCGCAGGGTCGCCACGTGGTCGATATTGACACCGAGAAGCATGCGATTGCTGTGAGTCACGAAAGGCTCTCCTGAAGATTTAGCCCCACAGCATACGACGTGCTCAGCGCTTGCGAAACAGTTCCCGGCTGACCAGTGGTTTCGACCCCAGGTGCACTGCCAGTGCCTGGCGCATCAGGCGCTTGGCCGCAAGCAAGGCGCCGGGTGCCTGCCAGTCGGCCTGAGCCAGGGCCAGCAGCTCGGCACCATTGAACAGGCCAGGCTGCACCAGGTACACCCGCTCAAGGCCGGCATCGACCTGCAAGCGATAGAGGCCATCGGCGGCGATCGGGTCATCGTTGATGTCGTGGTGGAGCGAGAAGGCGTACCCGAGATCATCCAGCAGGCGCCATTCGAAGGCACGCAGCAGCGGCTCCAACGAACGCCCGGCGGCCAGCGCCTGCAGGGTCAGGGCGTAATGCTCGAACAGCTCGGGTTGGGGCGCCTCAGCAGGCAGCAGGCGCATCAGCAGCTCATTGAGGTACAGGCCACTGAACAGCGCATCGCCGTGCAGCCAGGCAGCGATGCCAACGCTGTCCAGCCGCCCGACATTCTTCAGCTCGCCGCGCCCGCGCAGTTCCACTTCAAGCGGCACGAACGGCCGAACCAGGCTGCCGCCCTTGCCCCGCGCCCGGCGCAACACCGCGCGCATGCGGCCCTGAGGGGTGAAGAAGTCCACCAGCGCGCTGGTTTCCTTGTAGGCGCGGCTATGCAGCACGTAGGCCGGCTGGGCGACGGGTTGTTCCATGGAGAATGGCCTGAAAAGGCAAAGGCCCGGAGAAGTCCGGGCCCCTGGAGGAGTTACAAGTCGCCGTAGCCCAGCGAACGCAACGCGCGTTCATCGTCGGACCAGCCACCCTTGACCTTGACCCACAGGTTGAGCATGACCTTGGCGTCGAACAGGGTTTCCATGTCCTTGCGCGCATCGGAGCCGATACGCTTGATGCGTTCACCCTTGTCGCCAATGATGATCTTTTTCTGGCCGTCACGCTCGACCAGGATCAGCGCATGGATGTGCAGCACATGACCTTGCTGCTTGAACTCTTCGATTTCCACGGTGATCTGGTACGGCAGCTCTGCACCGAGCTGGCGCATGATCTTCTCGCGCACCAGTTCAGCGGCCAGGAAGCGGCTGCTGCGGTCGGTGATCTGGTCTTCCGGGAAGAAGTGCTCGTTTTCCGGCAAGTGCTTGGCGATCAGCGCTTCCAGCGATTCGAGGTTGTGCCCCTGCTGGGCCGAGATCGGCACGATTTCGGCATTCGGCAGTTGCTCTTGCAGCCACTGCAGGTGCGGAATCAGCTCGGCCTTTTCGTCCATGCGGTCGGTCTTGTTCACCGCCAGGATCACCGGGCCGGTCACGTACTGGATGCGCTCGAGTACCAGTTGGTCCTCGTCGGTCCAGCGGGTGCGGTCGACCACGAAAATCACCACATCGACGTCCTTCAGGGCTGCCGAGGCGTTGCGGTTCATGTAGCGGTTCAAGGCCTTGTCGTTGGCCTTGTGCATGCCCGGGGTGTCGACGTAGATCGCCTGCACGTCACCCTCGGTCTTGATGCCGAGCATGTTGTGGCGGGTAGTCTGCGGCTTGCGCGAGGTGATCGCCAGCTTCTGGCCGAGGATGTGGTTGAGCAGGGTCGACTTGCCCACGTTGGGGCGGCCGACGATGGCCACGTAGCCGCAGCGAGTCGGGTTGTTATCAGTCATTGCCATTCTCCACGCCCAGGGCGATCAATGCGGCGGCGGCAGCGACTTGCTCGGCAATACGCCGGCTAACGCCCTGGCCACGGCTCTTGTTGTTCAGCAGCACCACTTCGCATTCGACGAAGAAGGTACGGCAGTGCGGTTCGCCCTGGATGTCCACCACCTCATAACGTGGCAGTTCGCAGCTACGCGACTGCAGGAATTCCTGCAGGCGGGTTTTCGGGTCCTTGTTGGTGTCGACCAGCGTCAGGCTTTCGAACTCGTCGGTCAGCCAGGCCAGAATGCGCTCGCGCGCGGTCTGCATGTCGGCGTCCAGATAGATGGCACCAATCAGCGCTTCCAGGGCGTCCGCCAGGATCGACTCGCGGCGAAAGCCACCGCTCTTGAGCTCACCCGAGCCCAGGCGCAGGTATTCACCCAGGTCGAAGCCACGAGCCAGGCGGGCCAGGGTTTCGCCTTTGACCAAGCGGGCACGCAGGCGCGACAGCTGGCCTTCGCGGGCCTGCGGGAAGCGCTCGAACAGCGCCTCGGCGGCGACGAAGTTGAGAATGGAGTCACCGAGAAACTCCAGGCGCTCGTTGTTGCGCCCGGCGTAGCTGCGGTGAGTCAGGGCCAGCAGCATCTGGTCCTGATTCTTGAAGGTGTAACCGAGCTTGCGCTCGAGACGGGCAAGGGAAGCACTCATGCAGCCACCCGTGGGTTATTCAACGCGTTGTTCAAATCAACATCCTGAAAGACTGTTGGGCTGTGGTCCGTCGCGGCGAGCGGCGAAACTCTCGATCCTTGAGAACACAGCCTATGTCAGAAATGCATTCGGCGCTGTCTTCAGGACAGCGCCGATGGGTATCAATGGATCAGGCCGACCCGCGACAGGTTGGGCAGGTGGCTGAGTTTTGGCTCTGGCCAGCTCATCCATACCGCGAAGGCCTTGCCGACTATGTTCCGGTCCGGAACCATGCCGTGCAGTTCCTTGGGAATGTTCGGGTCATCCCAGTAACGGCTGTCGTTGGAGTTGTCGCGGTTGTCGCCCATCATGAAGTAATGGCCGGCCGGCACGGTCCATTGCTGGTCCGGCGGCATGCGATAACGGGTCATTTCCTTGCGGATCAGGTGCTCGGCAGCGCCGAGTTTTTCCTTGTACAGCTCGGCACTGCCCAAGGTGCCTGGCTCGGCGCCGACCAGCTGTTCGGCGATCGGCTGGCCATTGACGAACAACCGCTTGTCGCTGGTGTAGCGCACCTGATCACCCGGCAGGCCAACCACACGCTTGATGTAGTTGACGTTCGGGTCGCTCGGGTAGCGGAACACCATCACATCGCCGCGCTGCGGGTCACCGACCTCGATGACCTTCTTGTCGATCACCGGCAGGCGGATGCCATAGGAGAACTTGTTCACCAGGATGAAGTCGCCCACTTCCAGGGTCGGTTTCATCGACCCGGACGGAATCTGGAACGGCTCGACCAGGAACGAACGCAACACCAGCACGATGAACAGCACCGGGAAGAACGACTTGCCGTACTCCACCAGCAGCGGTTCCTTGTTCAGGCGCTCGACCACGGCCATTTCTGGCTGGTTGACGCTACCCTGGTAGTTGGCGACTGCCGCCCGCCGGCGCGGGGCCAGGAACAGCAGGTCGATCAAGCCCAACAGACCGCAGACGGCTACGGCGATGACTAGCAACAGCGGGAAATTTAGCGACATAGGACCTAGCTATCCAACCTGAGCACGGCGAGGAAGGCTTCTTGTGGAATTTCCACGTTGCCGACCTGTTTCATGCGTTTCTTACCGGCCTTCTGCTTCTCCAGCAGCTTCTTCTTACGGCTGACGTCACCGCCGTAGCACTTGGCCAGTACGTTCTTTCTGAGCGCCTTGACCGTGGTCCGCGCGATGATCTGGCCGCCAATGGCTGCCTGGATCGCCACATCGAACATCTGCCGAGGGATCAGTTCCTTCATCTTTTCGGTCAACGCACGGCCTTTGTAGGCCGCGTTGTCGCGGTGAACGATCAATGCCAGGGCATCGACCTTGTCGCCGTTGATCAGTACATCCAGCTTGACCAGGTTAGCCGACTGGTAGCGATCGAAATGATAGTCCAGCGAAGCATAGCCGCGGCTGGTCGACTTCAGACGGTCGAAGAAGTCCAGCACCACTTCGTTCATCGGCATGTCGTAACGCACCTGCACCTGGCTACCGAGGAACTGCATGTCGCGCTGCACGCCACGCTTCTCGATGCACAGGGTGATGACGTTGCCCAGGTGCTCCTGCGGCACCAGGATGGTCGCGGTGACGATCGGCTCGCGGAAGTCTGCGACTGCCGATACATCCGGCAGCTTCGACGGGTTGTCGACGACGATGGTTTCGCCGGTCTTGAGCTCGAGCTCGTAGATCACGCTCGGCGCAGTGGTGATCAGGTCCAGGTCGTATTCGCGCTCCAGGCGCTCCTGGATGATCTCCATGTGCAGCATGCCCAGGAAGCCGCAACGGAAGCCGAAGCCCAGGGCGTCGGAGCTTTCCGGCATGTACTGCAGCGACGAGTCGTTCAGGGTCAGCTTCTGCAGGGCATCGCGGAAGTCTTCGAAGTCGTCGGAGCTGACCGGGAACAGGCCGGCGTAGACCTGCGGCTGGATTTTCTTGAAGCCCGGCAGCACTTCGACTTCAGGGGTGCTGGACAGGGTCAGGGTGTCACCGACCGGTGCACCGTGGATGTCCTTGATGCTGGCGATGATGAAGCCCACTTCACCGGCTTTCAGGTCGGCGGTCTGGGTGTGCTTGGGCGTGAACACGCCCACACTGTCGACCAGGTGCAGCTTGCCGGTGGACTTGACCAGAATCTTGTCGCCCTTCTTGACGCGGCCGTGGCGCACGCGCACCAACGAGACGACGCCCAAGTAGTTGTCGAACCAGGAATCGATGATCAGCGCCTGCAAGGGCGCATCAATGTCGCCTTCCGGCGCAGGGATGGTCTGTACCAGGCGCTCGAGCACCTCATCCACGCCCATGCCGCTCTTGGCGCTGCAGGCCACAGCGTCGGTGGCGTCGATGCCGATGATCTTCTCGATCTCGTCCTTGACGCGGTCCGGGTCGGCCTGCGGCAGGTCCATCTTGTTCAGGACCGGCATGACCTCAAGGCCCTGCTCGATCGCGGTGTAACAGTTGGCCACGGACTGGGCTTCGACGCCCTGGCCTGCGTCCACCACCAGCAAGGCACCTTCACAGGCTGCCAGCGAGCGCGAGACTTCGTAGGTGAAGTCGACGTGGCCGGGGGTGTCGATGAAGTTGAGCTGGTAGACCTTGCCGTCCTGCGCCTTGTAGTTGAGCGTGACGCTGTGGGCCTTGATGGTGATACCGCGCTCGCGCTCGAGGTCCATGGAGTCCAGGACCTGGGCTTCCATTTCGCGCGCCGACAGGCCACCGCACATCTGGATGAAACGGTCGGCCAGTGTCGACTTGCCATGGTCGATGTGGGCGATGATGGAGAAATTGCGGATATGACTCAAATCACTCACGGGTCAACACTCGAAAAGGCTGCGAGCCGGAACGCCCGCCGAAAAATAGCCGGGAATTGTACCTGAAGCCGAAACGAGCTGCACGCTTGCTCGCCGTAAGGCCGCCAAAAGGTCTGCCACATTCCCTCTCCTTGCGCGTGCATAGCCTGTCATTTCTGCCAGTTTTCCTCACCTGAAACCGCCTTTAGATTAATGAAATCGCTCATGTATACGGAACGATCACTAAAAACATTTCACGAGGAGCATGCAGATGCCCAGATCCAGCGTGCAGGCAGGCGACTATGATCGATCATTTGGTCAAGACGGCTATGCCGAAACTCCGCCTTTTTTTGGTGCCTGGCTACCCCGAAACTTTGCCGGTTTGACACTGCAAGACGACAACATCCTGATCAGTGCCTTGGCACTCGACGAGCGCGGCGGGAGGCATTGCGGGATCATCCGGCTAGCGCCGAATGGCTCGCAGGACATGTCATTCGGAATTGATGGCGTGGTAGCGGGCAGATTCAATGCCAACGAACATGCTCAGCCCGAAGCACTGATCGCGCTTGCCGATGGGCCGATCATCCTGCTGGGGCTTACCGCAGATCCGGCACGCCCCTTTCCCCAGCCTCATTACCTGATACTGGAGCCGAATGGCCAAGGCCCCACTCCTTCTTTCAAACTTGAGGCGCCAGATGGTGCTGCCGCTGTGATCGGTAGCGGGCGACTGACAGCCTTGGGTCCTCATTTCATGGCTGCCCTCACCTTTTACGGCATCCCAGGTCAACCAACACCGAATCCCCGTGTCTATCGCTTGAATCTCGCCGGCGACCCGAGTTTTCCAGATGGATCCTTCATCGAAATTGGACTTACGCCAGGCGAACTGGAAATCACTGGGCTGATTCAACTGGACACGGTTTTTTACCTGAGCGGTATCCGCCTTCAAACCGGGCTGCCAGATGAAAGTTTCATTGCCCGTTATACGGTTGATGGGAAGCTCGATCCGATGTTCGGCAACAACGGCTCGATCATAGTGAAAGTTGAAAATCGGTCCACACACGTCAAGGCTTTAATCCAGAGGCCAGACGGCCATTTGATCGTCGTGGGCAGTGCGCAAGATGACTCGGTTAGCCAGGCCATGGTCTGGCAGTTCACTGCCCTGGGCGCGCCGGACCAAAACTTCAACAATGGAGACCCGTTGCTCGATAGCGCAGCACGCGCTTGGCACAGCGCATCACTCGATCCCGCTGGGCGACTGATCACATTCGGTACGGGCGCAAGGCTGGAACACAAAAGGTACCTCATGGATGGCTCGACAGACCCTGACTACCTCCCTTCAGCTCAGCTCATTGGCATCCCCGATGCCATGCTGACTTTGAACAGAGGAGCAAATACCTTGTTCGCCTACAATGCGACGGCAAGTATCGGCCTGATCGGCACCGTTGCGGCAATTCAGAACTGATTCAATTTCAATGAAAAAGCCCGGGGGTCATTGACCACCGGGCTTGCCTGACTACTGCACAGTAGGTTGGGCAGTTTTATTCAGCCAGCTTGAAGGTGATGAAGCTCGCTCGCCCTTGACGCAGCACACGCATCGACACCGAGCGGTTCTTCGGCAGGTCCTTGGCGATTTCGGTGAACTGCTTGGCCGAAGCGATCGCCTGGTTGTTCAAGTGACTGATCACGTCACCCGGACGCAGGCCAATCATCGCTGCCGGACCATCCTGAACTTCCTTGATGACCACGCCCCCCTTCAGCTCCAGCGACTTCTTCTGCTCGGCGGTCAGGTCCGACACGGACACGCCCAGGCGGTTGCTGCTGCGCTCAGCGCTACCATCGGCACCCGTGCCGGTACCGATATCGGCGTCGTCATCCGGCATCGCGCCAATGGTCACATCCAGATTCTGGCGCTTGCCGTTGCGGATGATCTCGAGCTTGGCCTTTTCGCCGTCCTTCAGGGTACCGACCAGGTGCGGGAGGTCGGCCGACATGACGATTGGCTGGCCATTCATGCTCAGGATCACATCGCCCACCTGCAGGCCGCTCTTGGCTGCAGGGCCGTCTTCCAGCACCTGGGCCACCAGGGCGCCAGCCGGCTTGTCCAGGCCGAAGGATTCAGCCAGGTCCTTGTTGACCTCCTGGATCACCACGCCCAGCCATCCACGGCTGACTTTGCCGTCCTTCTTCAACTGGTTGGACACATCGATCGCCACGTCGATCGGGATGGCGAAGGACAGCCCCATGAAACCGCCCGAACGGGTGAAGATCTGTGAGTTGATCCCCACCACTTCGCCTTTCATGTTGAACAGCGGCCCGCCGGAGTTGCCCGGGTTGATGGCAACGTCGGTCTGGATGAACGGTACGTAGGTGTCATTGGGCAAGGTACGGCCCTTGGCACTGACGATACCTTTGGTTACCGAGTGGTCGAAGCCGAATGGCGAGCCGATGGCCAGCACCCACTCACCGACCTTGAGCTTCTCGGAGTCACCCAGCTTGACGGTCGGCAGGTCCTTGCCTTCGACCTTGAGCAGGGCCACGTCGGTACGCGGGTCGGTGCCGACCAGCTTGGCTTGCAACTCGCTGCGGTCCGACAGGCGGACGATGATTTCGTCGGCATCGGCAACCACGTGGTTGTTGGTCAGCACATAACCGTCGCTGGAAATGATGAAGCCCGAGCCCAGCGACTGCGCCTCACGCTGGCGATCACCGCGCGGCGAACGCGGCTGCTGCGGCATGTTGCGCTCGAAGAATTCGCGAAACATCGGCGGCAGGCCTTCGAGGTCCGGCATCTGCCCTGCGGCGACGCGGCGATCTGGCAGCTTCTGCTTGGTACTGATGTTGACCACGGCCGGCGAGGCCTGCTCGACCAGTGTAGTGAAGTCCGGCAGGGCTTCATCGGCCTGGGCGCTGAGCGCCTGGCCGAGCATCAGCACGGCGGCGAACATCGTTAGGTAGGATTTCAAGCGTGGTATTGACATACGGCTCCCGTCACAACGAGCGTAGTTAGCGTAAGACCCCTGCAGAAGCAGGAAAGGCCAGACTCCAAGAAGCCTGACCTATAGAAAATTTGCCGATGGATTGCAAATGACAATGCTTTAATTTCATTTCAGCCGCAGCTTCGCAAGGCTTGGCACGGGCCACGAAAAACGCGCCATCACTGGCGCGCCTGAGCATCCTGGGGCCGCATCGACAGCGCGATGCGCTCTGCGGTGCCCAGCGGAATTTCCCCGACCACGGTGACCATAACCTTGCCCTTGGGCGTATTCAGGCGGCGCGAAACCGCAACGGTCGGGCCAAGCTGAGTGCGCACATCAGCGCCGGAATCGTCCTTCACGGGCTCAAGAAACACGGAGAATCGCGCCAGGCCATCGTCATACATCAGGCTGCTGATGGTGCTGTCACGAGAAGGGTCACGACGCACCGTGCTGTTGATCAGCTCGAAACCGTCGGGGAGCCAGTCCGAACGCCAGCCGGCGACAGCCTCGGCCTTGGTGCTGGCCACGTGCTGCACGGGCTTGCATGCCTCGCTCGGGTTCAAGTCCCGGTCGCTGGGCGGATTATCGGTATCCAGACGAGTCATCTGGAAGCGCTCGAGCAACTGCCCTTTGTCATTGAGCATCAATGAGCGCAAAGGCAGCCCCGTCTGGCGATCCAGGTGCAATTCGAAGGCGTAGCGGTGCTGGTCCCGCGGGGTCAGGGTAACGATTACCGCATCCCGCCCGGCGACCCTTGCCCTGCCTGCAAGGCGCAGGTCGTACCAGCTCATCAGCTTGAGGGGATCGAGCACACGCGCAGCAGCGTCAGGTGGCGTGCCTACGCCACTGACCAGAGCACCACTGACGCACTGCACCTTGCCATCCACGCGCACGATTTCCTGGGCAGCGCCATCGAGCTGCAGTAGCCGCTCGCTGACCTTGCCGTCTTGAACTCGATGCCAGATATCGTGGGAAGAAAAGCTGCCGTTACGTTCGTAGACGAAGGAGCCCTGATAACTCTGCTTTTGCTCGGCCTGTGCCAGCTTGTTCAACCACTCACTCGCCTCTGGCGAAGAGTTGGCTGCCAACGCTGGCACCATCACGCAGCTGCCTATCAGCAGCGACAGGAGAGGTAGCGCGCGCATGATCCTCCTTACTTAGCGGTTTTCCAGGCTGGCGGCGCGGGCATAAGGCAATGCGGTTTCAGTGCCTTTGAGCGCGGACTCCTGGGCGTGCTGGCGCAGATAACCTGGCAGACGCTGATCCCAGCCGGCCTGATTCTGCAGCACACCGTTAGCCATCGGCCCGGTCGGTTGCTCACTGCTCTCACTATAGCCTGCCAAAACGGCCGGGCCTTGAGTTTGTGGCATGGTCAAGCCTTGTTGCGCAGGCTGCTGGGAAGAAGCCAGCTCGGCACCGGTAATTTCGTCCTGGTTGAACATGCGCACACCCGCCAGTACAGCAACGGTTACCGAGGCGGCAACGGCCAGGCGGCCAATGCTGCGCCACGGGCCTTGCTTGACCTTGGCCGGCACGGCTTCGTCAGCCAGTGCGGCAGACACCGCCGAGGCGATATCCAGCTTGGGCAGCAGCAACTCCTTGTGCATGGCTGCACGGGCTACCTGGTAACGCGACCAGGTGGCACGGGTTTCGGCATCGTCGACGGCGTTCAACACCCGACGCAGTTCCAGTTCGTCCGCTTCGTTATCCATCACCGCGGACAGCGATTCCTGCAAAGCTTCACGACTCATGGCGGTTCCTCTCTTGGCTGTCGCCGCTGTCTCAGGTTTCCTGCAACAACGGCTGCAGGGCTTTGTCTATGGCCTCCCGAGCGCGGAAGATTCGAGAGCGCACGGTACCCACCGGACATTGCATGACGCTCGCAATGTCTTCGTAACTCAACCCGTCAAACTCGCGCAGGGTCAACGCCGTGCGCAAATCTTCGGGCAGCTGCTGGATGGTGCGATGGACAGTGCCTTCGATTTCATCCCGCA